>CAYTRH010000023.1:0-23740 GCA_964440155.1 uncultured Thiobacillus sp.
AATCCAACCCCGAACTGTTTCATCGTAAACCTTATGATCGTCCGGGATGTGACAATTACCTCAAGGTGCTGTGCGATGAGATTTTCGGACGGGCGAATTTTGTGGCGAATATGGTATGGGAGAAGCGAACTTCCCGGGAAAATAGGCGAGTTTTCTCCTTCAATCATGATCACTTGCTTGTATACGGGAAGAACAAGCAAGAGTTTGAGAAGATTCGCAATCCATTGGGGTTGAATAACGAAGTGATCTCTCGCTACAAGAACCCCGACAATGATCCTCGTGGCCCATGGCAATCGGTATCAGCCAATGCCCAGGCAGGCCATGCGACTCCAAGCCAGTTTTACAAGTTAAGGCTGCCATCAGGTCGAGAAGTTGACCCTCCTAAAGGGCGATGCTGGCTATATACAAAAGAACGCATGGAGCAAGAAATTGCTGCTGGCAACATATGGTTTGGCGCAAATTGCGATAACGCACCTAGAATTAAGAAATTTTTGCGCGACAACGAAGACAAGGGGTTGACGCCAGAAACAATTTGGCCAGCAAGAGAAGTTGGTACAAACGACGAGGCAAAAAAGGGATTACTTCAAATGCTGCCTCACGTACCCGTTTTCGATAATCCAAAACCTGAGGGGCTGCTGGAGCGCATCCTCCACATCGCCACCAACCCCGGCGACCTCGTCCTCGACTCCTTCGCCGGCTCCGGCACCACCGGCGCAGTCGCGCACAAGATGGGCCGCCGCTGGATCATGGTGGAGCTGGGCGAGCACTGCCACACCCACATCATCCCGCGCCTGAAAAAGGTGATCGACGGCGAGGACAAGGGCGGCATCACCGAGGCGGTCGGCTGGAAAGGCGGCGGCGGTTTTCGCTACTACCGGCTCGCACCGACGCTGATCGTCAACGACCGCTGGGGCAACCCGGTCATCAACCCCGAGTACAACGCCGCGATGCTGGCGGAAGCGCTCGCCAAGCTGGAAGGCTTCACCTATGCGCCCTCCGAGGTGCTGTGGTGGCAGCACGGGCATTCCAGCGAACGGGATTTCATCTATGTCACCACGCAGAACCTGTCCGCCGAGCAGTTGCAGGCGCTGTCCGAGGACGTGGGGGCGGACCGTAGCCTGCTGGTGTGCTGCTCGGCCTTCCGTGGGGTGACGGCGGCGCAGGCGGCGGAACGCTGGCCGAACCTGACGCTGAAGAAGATCCCGAAGATGGTGCTGGCCCGCTGCGAATGGGGTCATGACGACTACAGCCTGAACGTGGCGGCGCTTCCCATGTTTCAGGGGCCGATGGCAGCGCCGGAACCGGTTGCGCCCTCGCCCCGGCCCTCTCCCGGAGGGAGCGGGAGAAAAGCGGGCAAGTCAGCGAGCGCGACGCCCGACCTGTTTGACGAGGAGGACAGGCCATGAGCGGCACGCCGCCCACCGTGCCGCCGGACTACGCCGACTGGCTGGCCGACATCAAGACGCGGGTGGCCGCGGCGCGCGCGCGGGCGGTGCGGGCGGCGAATGCCGAGTTGATCCGGCTGTACTGGCAGATTGGCCGCGAGATTCTGACCCGGCAGGCGGCGCAGGGCTGGGGCAGCAAGGTCATCGAACGGCTGGCACGCGATTTGCGCGTGGAATTTCCGGAGATGAAGGGGTTTTCCAGGCGAAACCTGATGTACATGCGGGACTTTGCCGAAGCCTGGCCGGACGAGGCAATTGTGCAGCAGGCTGCTGCACAATTGCCGTGGTTTCACAATGTACTGTTGCTGACCAGGCTGAAAGACCCGGCGCTGCGCCTGCGCTACGCCGAGCAGGCGCTGGCCGAAGCTTGGTCGCGCGCCACGCTGGAGGCGAAGCTGCGCAACCAGTGGCTGGAGCGGCAGGGGCAGGCGGTGACCAACTTCGACGCCCGCCTGCCCGCGCCGCATTCGGGCTTGGCGCACGAGACGCTGAAAGACCCGTACCTGTTCGACTTTCTCGGCCTGGGCGATGCCGCGCACGAGCGCGAGATCGAAAACGCGCTGGTGCGGCACATCACCCGCTTTCTGCTGGAGCTGGGCAGCGGCTTCGCCTTCGTGGGGCGGCAATTCCGCCTCGAGGTTGGCGACCAGGAGTTCTTCATCGACCTGCTGTTCTATCACACGCGGCTCAAGTGCTATGTGGTGGTGGAGCTGAAGGCGACCGAGTTCAAACCCGAACACGCCGGGCAATTGAATTTTTATCTCACCGCCGTCGACCGGCAGATCAAGGCGCCAGAGGACAAACCCACTATCGGCCTGCTGCTGTGCAAAACCAAAGATCGGCTGGTGGCGGAATACGCGCTCTCCGGCATCGACAAGCCCATCGGCGTGGCCGAATACCAACTGGTGCGTGCCCTGCCCGAGCCGCTCGTCACCAGTCTGCCGACGGTGGAAGAACTGGAAAGCGAGCTCGGTGCCATCGAACAAGAACCATCCGGGGGGAGTGAGACATGAGCGCACGCGTCCTGCACCACATCACCGGCCGCCTCTCGCTGCGGCCGCCGCAGGCGGAATCGCTGGCTCGCCTGAAGCGGGCATTGGACGCCGCGCCGGACATGCTCGGCAACCAGCGGGATGTCGTAGCCATTCTGTCCACCTTGCAGGCCGAGTTCCCCACGCTCACGGATTTCGAGCGCGAATTCCCGTCGCTGTGCTTTGCGCTGGCCACCGGCGTGGGCAAGACGCGGCTCATGGGCGCGTTCATCGCCTACCTGCATCTGGCGCACGGCATCAACAACTTCTTCGTGCTCGCGCCCAACCTGACCATCTACAACAAGCTGATCACGGATTTCACCCCCAATACGCCCAAACACGTGTTCAGGGGCATCGCCGAGTTTGCCATTCAACCGCCCCGCATCATTACCGGTGACAACTATGACCAGCAAAACATCGCGGCGGGCGAGCTGTTCGGAGAAGTACGGGTCAACATCTTCAACATCGCCAAGATCAACTCCGAAGTGCGCGGCGGCAAGGAACCGCGCATCAAGCGGATGCGCGAGGTGCTGGGGGACAGCTACTTCAACCATCTGGCGAACCTGCCCGATCTGGTGCTGTTGATGGACGAATCGCACCGCTACCGCGCCAGCGCGGGCGTGCGCGCCATCAACGACCTGAAACCGTTGTTCGGTCTGGAGGTGACGGCAACGCCCTTCGTGGAGTCGAGCCGGGGGCCGGTGCCGTTCAGGAACGTGGTGATGGACTACCCCCTGGCGCGGGCGATGGAGGACGGCTTCGTCAAGGAACCGGCGGTCGTCACCCAGCGCAACTTCAAGGCCGGCGACCACACGCCGGACGCAGTGGAAAAGATCAAGCTGGAAGACGGCGTGCGTCTGCACGAAACCACGAAAGTGGAGCTCTTGACCTATGCCCGCGAAAACGGCGTCAAGACGGTCAAGCCCTTCATGCTGGTGATTGCGCGCGACACCACGCACGCGGCGCAACTCAAGTCGCTGATCGAGTCGGAACAGTTTTACGCGGGTCGCTATGCGGGCAAGGTCATCCAGGTCGATTCCAGCCGCTCAGGCAGCGAAGAGGAAGAGATGATCACGCGCCTGCTGGCGGTGGAGAGCGTGATTGAGCCGACCGAGGTCGTGATTCACGTCAACATGCTCAAGGAGGGCTGGGACGTAACCAATCTCTACACCATCGTGCCGCTGCGCGCTGCCAACGCGCGCACGCTGATCGAGCAGAGCATCGGGCGCGGCCTGCGCCTGCCCTATGGCAAACGCACCGGCGTGGCCGCGGTGGATCGCCTGAACATCGTCGCGCACGACAAGTTCCAGGAGATCATCGATGAGGCCAACCGAGGCGATTCGCCGATTCGCCTGAAGCAGGTCATCCTCGACGCGCCCAGTGCCGACGACAAGAAGGTGAGCGTGCAGGTCGGCTCCGGTGCGGCAGTGCGCCTCGGCTTGTCTGCCCTCACCCCAACCCCTCTCCCGGAGGGCGAGGGGCTTGCACTCCCCTCTCCCGCGAGCGGGAGAGGAGCCGGGGGTGAGAGTCCGGTTTTCACCACCGAAGCCGAAAAGCAGGCGGCGCGCGTCGTCATGGAGGTGATCGGCAAATATGAGGTCAAGCGCGATCTCGTGCCCACCAGCAGCGCGCTGCTCAAACCCGAAGTACAGCAGGAAATCCTTGCCGAAGTGGCGGAGCGGCTGAAGCCCGTGCAGGGCAACCTGCTGGCGGGCGTGGACGAGGCCGCTCCCGCCCTTGACCTGAAGGCCGTTGTGGCGAAGACGACGGAGATCGTCGTTCAGCAGACCATCGACATCCCGCGCATTGCCGTGGTGCCCAAGGGTGAGGTCACCACCGGCTTTCGCCCGTTCACGCTGGACGTGAGCCAGCTTCGGCTGCAACCGGGCGAGCGCGAAATCGTCGGCCAGATGCTGCGCACCAACGAGCAGTTCACGCTGGCGGCGGAAACCGGCCTGAAAGCGCGGCGCCCGGAGGACTACATCGTCCACGCGCTGGTGGACTTCGACGACATCGACTACTTCACCCACGCCGATCTGCTTTACGACCTCGCGGGGCAGATGGTGACGCACCTGCGCAGCTACCTTTCGGAATCCGAGGCGGTCAGTGTGCTGGATCGGGATCGCCGCCTGATCGCGCGGGAAATCCATGCCCAGATGATGGCGCACTTCTTCGAGGAGGCGACCGAGTTCGAGGTGCAGGTCAGTCGCGGCTACACGGAACTCAAACCCTGCAACTACACCGCGACGGCGGGACAAGCCCCGCGCCATTACCGCGAAACCGTGGAGGATGTAGGCCGCATCAAGCAAATGCTGTTCGGCGGGTTCACGAAGTGCCTGTACCCGCTGCAGAAGTTCGACTCGGACAGCGAGCGCCGCTTCGCCGTCATCCTCGAGCGCGACGCCAACAAGTGGTTCAAACCCGCGAAGGGGCAGTTCCAGATCTACTACAAGCTCGGCACCGAGCAGCCGGAGTACGTGCCGGACTTCGTGGTGGACATGGATGCCATCGTGCTGATGGTGGAGACCAAGAGACGCGATGACCTGACATCGGACGAAGTGGTCGCCAAGACGGCTGCGGCCGCGCGCTGGTGCAAGCACGCCTCCGATCACGCCACGAAGGTCGGCGGCAAACCGTGGAAATACCTCCTGGTGCCGCACGACGAGATTGCCGAGTCGAAGCGCTTGGCGGATTTCCTGCGATTCGAAGTGGAGCGTTGACGCGCAGCGCCCATGCAACCGACCGCCATCACGCTGTTCAGGATGATGCGCCCCTGTGCGGCAATGCCATCGTTTCCGCCGCGCCGATGACGACGGCGGCAGTGTCCATGGCCGGCGCCGCCGCCCTGGGCTGGCGTTTCGACGCGGCCGCTCCGGCCTGGGGCGAGGCCATGGCCCGCTGGCTCCGGGGCGCACACGTTTTCCACGGGGACTTGCCATGAGCCTGCGTTGGCCTTCACCGCCCGAGCCTCTGTTTCCCTGGCTGCGCTGGTTGAACATCGGTCTGCGCGGCCTGCACCTGGTGGGCGTCGCCGGGTTGGCGGGCGGCTACCTGTTTCGTCTGCCCGAAGCCGACTGGCTGGGCTACTGGCATCTGACCCTCGCCAGCGGCGTGCTGCTCTCCGCGCTGTACCTATGGACCGATGCCGCCTGGCTGCTGAAGCTCAAGGGCCAGGTCATCCTGGCCAAGCTGGCGTTGTTGGCGCTGGCCTACCACCAGCCCGATTGGTGGGCTGCGGTGTTCGTGCTGATCATCCTGCTGTCCGCCTTGTTCGCCCACGCCCCCGACCGCGTGCGCAGCTACGCCTGGGGCCGCAAGGTGTGGCCCTGCAAGTCTTGAACGAGAAAGAGCGCCATGACCATTCACGACATCGATTTCGGCCGGCTCTACCGCGAGCACATGCGCGCCGCCGGCGGTCGCGAAAAATCGCCGGAGGAATGGGACGCCCGCGCCGAGGAGATGGCGAACCTCGGCGACAGCGCCTATGTGCGCGCGTTCACCGGGCGCATGAATCTCGCCGGCTGCGATACCCTG
This sequence comes from uncultured Thiobacillus sp., assembly GCA_964440155.1. Taxonomy (GTDB): domain Bacteria; phylum Pseudomonadota; class Gammaproteobacteria; order Burkholderiales; family Thiobacillaceae; genus PFJX01. Next base: position 6,011 of record CAYTRH010000023.1, read on the forward strand.
CTGGACGTGGGCTGCGGCGCCGGCGCGATCGCGCTGGCCCTGGCGCCGCGCCTGCGGCACGTCTACGCGCTGGACTACAGCCGGGGCATGCTCGACGTGCTGATGAGGAACGCCGCGACGTTGGGACTCACCAACATCACGCCGATCCGCCTGGCCTGGGAGGACGACTGGGCTGACGTGCCGGTATGCGACGTGGTCACCGCCTCCCGCTCGACCCGCGTGATGGACATGGCCAATGCGCTGGCCAAGCTGGACGCCAAGACGAAACGGCGCGCCTATCTCACCAGCCTGGTGGGCGGCCGCGGCATCGACGCCGAGGTGGCCGAACTGCTGGGCCGCGCCCGACCGGCCCTGCCGGACTACATCTACGTCATCAACATCCTCTACCGCATGGGCCGGCAGCCACGCCTGGACTATATTGACAACGACCACCGCCTGGCCGGCGCGGAGAACTTCGACGAATTCGCGCGCAAGGTGGCGGTCTCCGTCGGCGAACTCACGGACGAACAACGCACGCGCCTCAGAGCCTGGTACGACGCCGACCCGGCAAGGGGTCGGCGCGGTGGCGCGCCTTTCCGCTGGGCCTTCGTGGCCTGGGAGAAGCCGGTTTAGCCAGCGCCGTTGGCCAACAGATCGAGGCCCCGGTTGATCATGCCGGCATCGCGCATGAAATTGCGTGGTGCCACGGCCGAAATGGCACATACGGCCAAACTTTGGAATACTCGGGCACGCGTCGCCCACCCAACGGCCCGACATGACCGATGCCGCTGGCGTAATGCTCACGCTGGACGAAGTGGCTGCCGAGTTGAACGCCGGCAAGAAAATCGTTTGCCGGTCTGCCCAGCAGCGGCGGACGCGCGGCTTCAAGCTGTGCAGCGCCCGGCGGTTTCGCCGCATCGAGTCGGATTGCTGGATCGCAGCGCAAATCGCATAGACGCCACAGGACAGAACATGAGCGACCCGCAAAACGATACCCACCCGGCCGCATCACCCAACCCGGCCATTGATCGCCGCGCGCAACTGGCCGCGCTCATCCCCGAGGCGTTTTCCGAAGGCAAGCTCGACGTCGCTGCGCTCAAACGGGCGCTGGGCGAGCACGCCGTCATCGAAGGCGGCGAACGCTACGCCCTGACCTGGGCGGGCAAGAGCGACGCCTACAGGGTGCTGCAAACGCCGTCCACCGCCACGCTACGGCCCGAGCGCGACAAGTCGGTGAACTTCGACACCGCGCAGCACGTATTCATCGAGGGCGAGAACCTGGAAGTGCTCAAGGTCTTGCAGAAGGCGTATTTCGGCAAGGTCAAGCTCATCTACATCGACCCGCCCTACAACACCGGCTCCGACAGCTTCATCTACCCCGACCGCTTTCAGGAAAGCAAGGAGGACTATCTCAAGCGCATCAACGACCTGGCCGACGACGGCACGCTGATGCGCGAGGGCTACTTTCGCAAGAACAGCAGGGAAAACGGCCACTACCACAGCAACTGGCTGTCCATGATGCTGCCGCGTCTCTACATTGCGCGGAATCTGCTGCGCGAGGACGGAGTGATCTTCGTGTCTTGCGATGACAACGAAGTGCATAACCTGCGCTGCCTGATGAATGAGGTGTTTGGCGAGGAGAACTTCGTCGCCACCGTCATCTGGCAAAAGGTGTATGCGCCGAAGAACTCGGCCAAGCATTTTTCGGTGGACCACGACTACGTGCTCGTCTACGCCCGGCGTGGCGAAGACTGGCGGCCGGCGCTGCTGCCGCGTACGGAGGAAATGGAGGCGCGGTACGACAACCCGGACGACGACCCGCGCGGCCCGTGGAAACCGAGCGACCTGTCGGCGCGCAACTATTACGGCGAGGGCACCTATGCCATCGCCTGTCCGTCCGGACGGGCCATCGATGGGCCGCCGCCCGGAACTTATTGGCGCGTGTCCAAGGACAAATTCTTGCAACTGGATGCCGACAAACGCATCTGGTGGGGCAAGGACGGTAACAACGTTCCTGCGATTAAGCGTTTCCTGTCCGAGGTCAAACAAGGCCGTGTGCCGCAAACCCTGTGGACTTACGATGAAGTCGGCCACACGCAGGAGGCGAAAAAGGAACTCGTCGCGCTGGTCGATTTCCCCAACTCGGACGCCGTGTTCGAGACGCCCAAGCCCACCCGGCTGATCCGGCAGATGCTCAAGCTCGGCACCGACAGCGAAAACGGCGACCTGGTGGTCGATTTCTTCGGCGGCTCGGCGACGACCCTGCAAGCGGTGCTGGAGCAAAACGCCGAGGACGGCGGTCGGCGGCGCTGCATCGTGGTGCAATTGCCGGAACCGATCGACGGCGCCAGCGACCAACTGAAGACCATCGCAGACATCGGGCGTGAACGGATCCGCACAGCACTGGCCAATCTCGCGGCGAAAGCAGACTTGGCTTCCGGGCCGGCTGAAGGCGTGGGCTTCAAATCCTTCCTCCTCGCCCCCTCCAACTTCAAACAATGGCGCGGCGACGGCATCGACACACCGGAGCAACTGGCCGAGCAAATCCAGCTCTTCGCCAAGTCCGAGAAGGACGGCGCGCAGGTCGAGGACATGCTCTACGAGCTGCTGCTGAAATTCGGCCAGGAGCTGACCACGCCCATCGAAACGCTGGAATTTGCCCTCCCCCCCCCCGGCACCTCTCCCGAAGGGCGAGGGGAGACTACCCGGGTGTTCGCCATCCATGACCGCAAAATGCTCTTCGTGCTGGAGTCGTTCACCGAGGCCATGATCGTGCCGCTGGTGGCGATGAAGCCGCGCGAGATCATCGCCATCGATGGCGTGTTCAACGATTCGGACATGCTCAAGACCAACCTGGACTTGCAGTGCCGGGATGCCGGCATTCGCTTCACCTGTTTTTAGGGAGAACCCCATGAAACCCTCCGTTGCGCTTGACCTGAAACGCAGCGCCGTGCGCGAGGCGGCCCGCCGTTTTCACACGGCCAATCCGCGCGTATTTGGCTCGGTGCTGCGCGGCGCCGACCAGGATGGCAGCGATCTGGATTTGCTGGTGGACGCGCTGCCCGGCACGACCCTATTTGATCTGGGCGGCTTGCAAGACGAGTTGGAAGGCTTGCTGGGCGTGCCGGTCGACGTACTGACGCCGGGTGACTTGCCGGCGAAGTTTCGCCAGCAGGTGCTGGCGGAGGCGCAGCCGGTATGAACGATAGCCGTTTGGCCGATTACCTCGATCACATGCGACAGGCTGCCAGCGATGCGTGTGGTTTCGTCGAGGGCTTGAGCAAGGACGATTTCCTTGCCGACAGGCGCACACAGCAGGCGGTGACCATGAGCCTGATCGTGTTGGGTGAGGCGGCCACCAAAGTGATGGATGGCTACGCCGATTTCGCCGATGCGCATGGGGAAGTGCCGTGGCGCAGCATGCGCGGTATGCGCAACCGTATCGCTCATGGTTATTTCGACATCAATCTGGACGTGGTGTGGGAGACGGTGCAAACCGCGCTGCCTGAGTTGCTGGAGCGGTTGCGCCCGCTATGAAACTGCACTTCGACCCCCATCAGGATTACCAGCTCGAAGCGATCCGCGCCGTGGTGGCCCTGTTCGAGGGACAGCCGGACGCTTCGCAATCCGCCGTGACGCGGCTTGACGCCCTCTCCAGCCTGGCGTTGTCTGAGACGGGCATTGCCAACCGGCGCGTGATCGATGACGCGCAATGGCTGGCCAATCTGCGCGCGATACAGAAGGCGCATGGCATCGAGCCCTCGGATGCCTTGGCAACGATGACGCTGGAGGACGGCACGTCCGTGGGTGGCTTTCCCAACTTCACGGTGGAGATGGAGACGGGCACCGGCAAGACCTATGTCTACCTGCGCACCATTCACGAGTTGGCCAAGATTTACGGCTTCAGGAAGTTCGTGATCGTGGTGCCGTCGGTGGCCATCCGCGAAGGCGTGCTCAAGAGCCTTCAAATCACCCGCGAGCACTTCCAGACGCTGTACGACTATGAACGCATGGAGTTCATGGTGTATGACTCGGGCAAGGTGAACCAGCTTCGCCACTTCGCCCTGTCCGACGCAATACAGATTCTGGTCATCAACATCGACGCCTTCGCCAAGGATTCGACCGAGGCCAGCGATGACGCGGCGGCTGGCAGGACCAGGAAGAAGTCCAGGGGCAACGTCATCAACCAGGTACGCGAGACGGGCGTGAAACCCATCGAGTTCATCCAGTCCACGCACCCCGTCGTCATCCTGGACGAGCCGCAGAACCTGGAAACCGACATTCGCAAGCAGGCCATTGCGCGGCTCAATCCCTTGTGCACGCTGCGCTACTCGGCCACCCACCGCAACGCCTACAACCTGATCTACTCGCTCGACCCGGTGCGTGCCTATGAACTGGGGCTGGTCAAGCAGATCGGCGTGGATTCGGTCATCGAGCTCAAGGATGCCAACCAGGCGTTCATCGACGTGGAGGGCTTCAAGACCGGCAAGCGCAGTGTGTCGGCCAAGCTTTCCATCTGGGTCAACCAGGCCCAGGGACCGACCAAGAAATCGGTGACGGTGAAGAACGGCGATGACCTCTATGCGCTCTCCAATCAGCGGGAAATTTACCGCAATGGTTTCATCGTCAACGAGATCGACGCAGGCGAGGGTTTCGTCACCTTTGCCAACGATGTGCGCGTGGCTTTTGGCCGCCCGCATGGCGCGCTGACCGACGCGATCTTGCGCTTGCAGATCGAGACCACCGTGCGCCGCCATTTCGAGAAGGCGAGAAAGCTGCATCCGTTGGGTATCAAGGTGCTGTCGGTCTTTTTCATCGACCGCGTGGCGAACTACCGGGTGTATGGCGAGGATGGCACTGCCTCCAAAGGCAAATTCGCGGTGTGGTTCGAGGAAATCTATGCGCAGTACCAGGCCAGAGAGGAAGTCGCGGGCCTACTGCCCGCTGACGCAACGACGGTGCACAACGGGTATTTCTCGCAAGACAAGCGGGCCGTGTCGCCCTTCGAGACGCTGACCGGCAAGACCCATGCCGATGCCGAAGCCAGCACCTTTGAACTCATCATGCGCGACAAGGAGCGCTTGCTGGGGCTGGATGAGCCGCTGGCCTTCATCTTCAGCCATTCCGCGCTGCGCGAGGGCTGGGACAACCCCAACGTGTTCCAGATTTGTACGCTGGCCGAATCCAGTTCGGAGATCAAGAAGCGTCAGGAGATTGGGCGTGGCCTGCGCCTTGCGGTGAACCAGGATGGCGAGCGCGTGCGCGACCCGGCTATCAACCGGTTGACGGTGATTGCCAACGAGAGTTACGAGGACTTCGCCAACCAGTTGCAGACCGAGATGGTCGAGGCGGGGGTGAGGTTCAAGCGCGAGATGGTGCAAAACGAGCGCGACAAGGTGACGGTGCGCTTGAGGAAAGGTTTTGAGACCGATCCACAGTTCCTCGCGCTATGGGAACGGATTCGGGCACGCACCCGCTACAGCGTGGCCTACAAGACCGGCGAGCTGATTACCAAGGCTGCAAGCCGTATCAAGGCGAAGATGCCAGCCATCGAGCGGCCCAAGGTGGCGTTGACCCGTGCAGAGATTGCCATCGGCACCGACGGTGTGGTCGGAAAGCAGACCGGGTATCGCACGCAGACGGTGGAAGCCAAATACGTGATGCCGGACTTCGTCGGCCAGGTACAGGCCAAGACGGGGCTGGCCAAGTCCACCGTGGCGCGCATCCTCCTGGAGTCCGGTCGCTTGAACGATGCGGTGAACAACCCCCAGGCGTTCATCGACCATGCCGCGGAACTCATCAATGCCGTCAAGCGCGAATTCCTGGTCTACGGCGACGGCTCGGATGGCAGCGGTGTGAAATACGTGAAGCTGGACGATGCGGTCTACGAGATGCGCCGCTTCGAGCGCGACGACTTGATGGAGGTGTTTGCTGCCAACGTCCAGGCGGTGGAGAAGCAGGAAAAGACGCTGTTCTCGCACATCGTCATCGACTCCAATTCAGGGCCGGAGCGCGCCTTTGCACAAGCGTGCGAAGACAACGAGGACGTGCTGTTCTACATCAAGCTGCCGCGCTGGTTCCAGATCGAAACGCCGGTCGGGCCGTACAACCCGGATTGGGCCGTGGCCTACCGCAACGACACGACGCTCTACTTCGTGGCTGAAACCAAGAAGACCGGCAACCGCGATCACGTGCGGCTCGACCTGCTGAGGCCGATTGAAGACCTGCGCATCGAGTGCGGCCAACGGCACTTCAAGAACTTCGAGCAGGTACGGTTCAAGGTGGTTAGAACCCTTGAGGAACTGGTGGTGAACTGATGCTTACCACCTTGACGCCCTTTCAGGGCAGTTTGGCGGGGACAAAATGAGCGGTCGATACGACTTGCCTGTGGTGATCCCGTCTCACCAGACACAGTGACAGGAAAGCAGGCCATGCATCATCCAACCCACGCACGCAGCGCCGCCGGCTTCGGCTGGGGCGCTCTCATCGGCAGCCTGGGCGGTCTCATCGGCCTGGGCGGCGCGGAGTTCCGCCTGCCCGTGCTGGTGGGCCGCTTCAGGTTGCCCACGCTGGAGGCGGTCATCCTCAACAAGGCCATGAGCCTGGTGGTGGTGGCCTTCGCGCTCCTGTTCCGCGGCGGCGCCATTCCGTTCGCCGAGGTCTGGGCGCACGTGGACATCGCCGTCAACCTGCTGGCGGGCAGCCTCATCGGCGCCTGGTGGGCGGCGGGACACGCCATGCGCTTGTCGCGTCAGATGCTGGACCGGGTGATCCTGGTGCTGCTGGTGATGCTGGCCCTGGTGATCCTGGCCGAGGCCTGGCTGGGCGGCCATGACGGCGGCGCGCCCCTGGTGGCCGATCCGGCCCTGCGCTGGGCGGCGGGGCTCGCGGCGGGGCTGTTCATCGGCATGGTGGCCGCGCTCCTGGGCGTGGCCGGCGGTGAACTGCTGATTCCCACCCTGGTGCTGTTGTACGGCTTGGACATCAAGCTGGCCGGCAGCCTGTCGCTGATGATCAGCCTGCCGACCATGATCGTCGGCTTCGCCCGCTATCGGGAATCCAACGCCTTCGCCGTGCTCGGCCACGAGCGGCCGCTGCTGATCTGGATGGCGGTCGGCTCCATCGTCGGTGCCGGCCTAGGCGGTCTGATGCTGGGGTTGATTCCCTCGTCCTGGCTGTTGACCGGACTGGGCATCATCCTGCTGGTGTCCGCCATCAAGGTGTTCCAGCACACCCGCGAGCAAGCCCCCCATTGAGCGTGGCCGGGTGCCGTGCGGGCGGCTGCCGGCGACGCGTCATGGCGCAGGTGAGCGCGGGTGCGGTCACTCGCCGGGCCTGCGGCCGAAGGCGAATCCGCAACGCCTGCGCGCTGTATGCCGCCCAGCGCGGCCACCGGGGCGGCGCGACGATCGGCAATGCACTACACTCGCCGCCGTCATTGGGGAGTAGCCGCCCTCCAAAGCCGTAGCGCGAGGGGCCTGCGTCAACACACTTGCCTCACGGCATGGCGCAGGCGGTTCCCGGATCTGGCAAGACCTTTGACCATGTCGCCTCCGTTTGGGCCGGGGAGCGCATGGTCAATGGTTCAGCGACCGGCCCCGGAGCATGATCTTGGAAGCTTTCCTCGTCTCGACGGGCGTCGTCGCCCTGGCTGAAATCGGCGACAAGACCCAGTTGCTGTCCCTGCTGCTGGCGGCACGCTACCAGCGGCCCTGGCCGATCATCCTCGGCATCCTCGTCGCCACGCTGCTCAACCACGCACTGGCCGGCGCCGTCGGCGCCTGGCTCGGTGCCTTGCTCGGCCCGGACCTGCTGCGCTGGATCCTCGGTCTGTCCTTCATCGCCATGGCGGTGTGGATCCTGATCCCGGACAAGCTGGACGAGGTCGATGCGGCGCCGGCCGGATTGCGCTACGGCGTGTTCGGCGTGACCTTCATCGCCTTCTTCCTCGCCGAGATGGGCGACAAGACGCAGATCGCGACGGTCGCGCTGGCCGCGCGCTTCGACCTGCTCGCTGCCGTCGTCATCGGCACCACGCTGGGCATGCTGATCGCCAACGTCCCCGCCGTGCTGCTGGGCGATGCGGCGGCCGCCAAGCTGCCGATCCGCACCGTGCACGCGGTTGCGGCGCTGATCTTCGCCGCCATTGGGGTCTCCATGCTGGCCGGGGTCGGCGCACAAGCGCTGACCTTGGGTTGAACCTGAAAACCGCAGTCGACCGCTGCGTTGCCCTTGTCAGGCCGCGAAGGACGAGGGCGTTTTCCCCTTCGCTCGAGGTCACCCGCTGGGCGAACCCGCTACGCACCCGATTGCGCGTCTGCCCGGCCGCCTGGCGGCGTTGCGCCTCCTTGCAAGGAGCAACCCGGCGCGTCGTCGCGCCTTGCCAGACGACCCGGCAGACCCACACTCGGGCGCGTTCAACCGCGGCTTTCAGGTTGAACGGCGCGCTGGCGTGGCGGGGGAACTACAGGTTGCAGAAGGTCAGGTGGAACACCACCTCCCGGTCGCACAGCTTCGGCTTCTGCGCGGTGTCCGGCGACAGCAGGCGGATGTTCAACGCGTACTTGTTGGCGCTCACTTCGGGCGCGCAGGGTGCGTCCAGGGCGACGCGTAGGAGGTGGGCGGTGCGTCCGCCCAGCATCAACTGGAACTGGCCCTGCTGCGCGACGTGGCGGCTGACGTGGCCGCTTTCGCGCAGGATGCGCAGCACGATCGCCACCGCGCCGTGCAGTGGCAGCAAGGGGCCCAGCCATTGCATCAGGTCGGCGTTGCGGCGCGCGGCCGGTTCCATCAGCCAGAAGTGGTACACCGGCAAGTCGAAGCTGCATGTGCCGCCGGGGATGCCGGCGCGTCCCTTGATGCCCGCCAGCCATTCGTTGTCGCGCACATGCTGGCCCATCTTGCCGCTCATGCCGTGCAGGTCGGCGAGGGCAGCGGCGATCTCGCCCAGCACCTTGCCCAATCGCGCGGCATCGACCGCCGGATTGCTGCGCAACACGTCGAGGCTGGCCTTCTGCCGTTCCAGTTCCTGGATCAGTTCGCTCTTCAGCTCGGCGCGCGCGACGACGTCGACGATCTCGAAGATGCCGAGCAGGGCGGCGTGGTGCGAACGCGGATCGCCGGCGCGCAGGAAGAACAGGGCCTTGTCGAACAGGTCCTCCAGGCGCAGCCAGGTCCGCACGCGCTCATTGAGGGGGAATTCATAGACGGTCACGATGCCGGTTCGACAGGTTGGATCAGCAATGCGGCGCAAACATTTGATTGACCGAGGATTTTGCAGGATTGCACGGTGATCGTGCAATGTGCCGTCACGGCGTGGCGGAAATATTCCTCGCGTGCTCGGCGGCGAGTCGTCGATACCTGCGATGGAGTGCGGCGACGCGGGCGTCGAGATCCTCGGGCCGTCCATCGTTTTCGATGATGTCGTCGGCGATGGCCCGACGTACCGTCGGGTCCGCCTGCGCGGCGATGATCGCCCGCGCCTGCGCCTCGCCGACCCCGGGACGTGCGGCGGTGCGCGCCAGTTGCTGCGCCGGCGCGCAATCGACCACCAGGATGCGGTCCAGCATGGGTCGATAGGCCGGCAGGTTCTCGGCCAGCAGCGGCACCACCAGCAGCACGTAGGGCGCTTGCTCCACCGCTCCCAGCCGTTGCGCAGCGAGGTCGCGGATCGCCGGGTGCAGGATGTGCTGCAAGCGCCGCCGAGCATCGCTGTCGGCGAATACCCGTGCGCGCATCGCGCCGCGATCCAGCGCGCCGGTCGCGTCGAGCATCTGATCGCCGAACTCGGCGACGATGGCAGGCAGCGCGCCACCTCCGCGGGCGGTCAGTTCGCGCGCGATGTCGTCGGTATCGATGATCGCCACGCCCCGGCGCGCAAACATCGCGGCGACCGTGCTCTTGCCGCAGCCGACGCCGCCGGTCAGACCGACGCAATAGGGATGGGTGTGGGCGGCACTCAAGCCAGCCAGAATTCGACGATGGCCCCGCCCCAAAACAGCGCGGCAGCACCGGCCAGGGCCAGCCAGGGGCCGAACGGCAGCGGTCGGGTGCCGTCATGGCGACGTGCGACGATCAGCAGCAGCCCGACCACCGCACCGGCCAGACTGGCGGCGAGCACGATGGGCAGCAACAGCTTCCAGCCCAGCCAGGCACCCAGTGCCGCCAGCAGCTTGAAATCGCCGTGGCCCATGCCTTCCTTGCCGGTGAGGCGTTTGAACAGGTGATAGACCAGCCACAACGACAGGTAGCCGGCCGCCGCGCCGATGACCGCCTCCTCCAGCGTGCAGAACAGGCCCGTCAGGTTCACCAGCAGGCCGAGCCACAGCAGCGGCAGCGTGATGTCGTCCGGCAGTAGTTGCGTGTCGATGTCGATCACCGCCAGCGCCAGCAGCGCCGCCAACAACACCCAGGCGGCCACCGCCTGCGCGCCGAAGCCCCAGTGCCAGGCAGCGAAGGCGAAGAGCACGCCGGTGACCGCTTCCACCAATGGGTAACGCAGCGGGATCGGTGCGCCGCAGGCGGAACAGCGTGCGCGTAGCGCCAGCCAGCTCAGGATGGGGATGTTCTCGTACCAGCGGATGGCATGGCCACAGGCGGGGCAGGCAGAGCGCGGCACGACCAGGTCATAACGCGGCGCCGGCTCGGGCACCGCGCCGCCGGCGAGGAGGGCGCACTGCTCGCGCCAGTCCCGCTCCAGCATGCGCGGCAGACGGTGGATGACCACATTGAGGAAACTGCCGACCATCAGGCCGAACAGCAGCGCCGCGGCCATGAACAGCGCCGGTGATTGGGCGAATACCTCCAGCACGAGGAAAGCCGGCTGCCGGGCTACATCACCGAGCCCATCTTGAAGATGGGCAGGTACATGGCGATGACGATGCCGCCGATCAGCACACCGAGGATCACCATGATGAACGGTTCCATCAGGCTGGAGATGCCGGCGACCGCGTCGTCGACCTCACGCTCGTAGTAGTCGGCCACCTTGGTCAGCATGGAATCGAGCGAGCCGGATTCCTCACCGATGGCCACCATCTGGATCAGCATGTTGGGGAACACCGCGGCGTTCTGCAGGCACACGGCCAGGCTGGAACCCGCCGCGACTTCATTCTTGATCCTCAGCGTGGCTTCCTGGAACACATGATTGCCGGACGCGCCGGCGACGGAATCCAGCGCCTCGACCATGGGCACGCCGGCCGAGAACATGGATGAGAACGTGCGCGCCCAGCGCGCCACCGTGGCCTTTTCGACCAGCGGCCCGAACACCGGAAACTTCAGGATCGCGACATCCATGGCGGCGCGGAACTTGGGCGACGTCTTCATGGCGCGCATGAACGCGAACACGCCAGCGCCGATGGTGCCGAAGATGATGTACCAGTATTCGACGAACGCGTCGGAGATGCTCATGACCAAGGCCGTGAGCGCGGGCAGGTTCTGCCCGGACTGGCCATACAGATCTTTGAATGCCGGGATCACGAACAGCATGATGCCGGCGGTGATCACGAACGCCACCACCAGCACGATCACCGGATAGAACAGCGCGGACTTGATCTTGCCCTTGATCGCCAGCATCTTTTCTTTGTACGAGGCGATGCGATCCAGCACGGTGTCGAGGATGCCGGCCTGCTCGCCGGCGTGCACCAGGTTGCAATAAAGGCCGTCGAAATACTGCGGGTATTTGCGGAATGCGACGCTCATGCTCGAACCGGTCTCGACATCCGCCTTGATCTCGCCCAGCAGACGCTGCAACGCCGGGTTGGCGTGGCTGCGCGCGGAGATGTCGAACGCCTGCAGCAGCGGCACGCCGGATTTCAGCATGGTGGCGAGCTGGCGCGTGAACAACGCGATGTCTTTCTCGGTGATGGTGCGTCCGCGTGACAGCAGGCTCTGACGATTGACCTTGGTCACGCTGATGCCCTGCCGCCGCAGGGCCTGACGCACGAAGGCTTCGCCCGGCGCCAGCATTTCGCCCTTGACCTTCTTGCCGGCCTTGTCGGTACCCTCCCACAGGAAGGGGATCTGTTTGGCGGTTGCCGTTGCCTGCGCCATGTCTGCCTATCCCCGTATCGGATTCATTCGTTGGTGACGGCCAGCACTTCTTCCAGCGAAGTCAGGCCCTGCTTGACCTTGAGCAGACCGGCCTTGCGCAGATCGAGCACGCCGTCGCGCTCGGCCTGAGCTGCGATGTCCATGGAGGAGCCGTTCTTCAGGATGATGCGTTTGATCTCCTCGGTCACCGGCATCACCTGATAGATGCCGACCCTGCCCTTGTAGCCCGTCTGCTTGCAGGCGTCGCAGCCCACTGGTGTGTAGGCTTGCCACGAACCGTCCAGATCCGCCTCGCCGAAGCCGGCGTTGAGCAACGCTTCGGGCGGGATGTCCACCGGCTTCTTGCAGTTGGGACACAGCCGCCGGCCCAGACGTTGCGCCGTGATCAGATGCACCGAGGCCGCGACGTTGTAGCTGGGAATGCCCATGTTGACCAGACGTGTCAGTGTCGCCGGCGCGTCGTTGGTGTGCAGCGTGGACAGCACCATGTGGCCGGTCTGCGCCGCCTTGATGGCGATGTCGCCGGTTTCGTGGTCACGAATCTCACCAACCATGATGATGTCCGGATCCTGGCGCAGAAAGGCTTTCATCGCCGAGGCGAAGTCCAGCCCGGCCTTCTCGTTGACGTTGACCTGATTGATACCCGGCAACTGGATTTCCACCGGATCCTCCACCGTGGAAATGTTGACCCCGGGCTTGTTGAGGATGTTGAGGCAGGAATACAGCGACACCGTCTTGCCGGAACCGGTCGGCCCGGTCACCAGCACCATGCCATAGGGGCGCTGGATGGCATCCAGCAGCAGCTTGAGCTGATCGTCTTCGTAACCGAGCTTTTCGATGCCCATGGTGGCCGCGCTGGAGTCCAGGATGCGCATGACGATCTTTTCGCCGTACAGCGTCGGCAGGGTCGATACGCGGAAATCCACCGCCTTGCTGCGCGACAGCACCAGCTTCATGCGGCCGTCCTGCGGCACGCGCTTCTCCGAGATGTCCAGCTTGGAGATGACCTTGATGCGCGACGCGATCTTGTCCTTGATCGCCAGTGGCGGCTGGGCGATCTCGTACAGCACGCCGTCCATGCGGTAACGGATGCGGTAGTTCTTCTCGTAGGGCTCGAAGTGGATGTCGGACGCGCCGCTGTTGATCGCGTCCAGCATCATCTTCTGCAGGTACTTGACCACCGGCGCGTCGTCGATGTCCACCGCCGCGGCAGTATCGAGCGCACTCTGGGTTTCGTCGTCGCTGAATTCGAGATTGAGATCCTCGGTCTCGATGGTCTTGAGGATGGTTTCCTCGGTCGGCTGACCGTGGCTCTCCAGCATGCGACCGAGCTTGTCGTCCTCGACCACGATCGGTTCGGTGGCCAGGCTGGTCTGGAACTTGATGTCGTCCAGCGCTTTGAGGTTGCTCGGGTCGGACAGCGCGACGAACAGGCGGTTGCCGCGCTGGGCGATGGGCAGCACCCGGTTCTTGGTCAGCAGTTTGGGGTCGACCACCCCCTTGGGCAGCGCGTTGATGTCGATCGCATCGAGATCGAAGAACGGCAGGCCGAAGGTGACCGAGGCGAACGCCGCGATCTGATCGGCGCGGAAACGGCGTGAACGCAGCAGATGCGCAATGAAGGTCTCGCCCGAACTGCGGCTCTGGTTTTGCAGGCTCTCGCCTTCTTCCGGCGACAGCAGACCCTGTGTGACCATCGCCCGGCACAGGCCGGTCAGATTGGCGCCTACCGATACTGCAACCATTGCCTGCAGTGCCCTCCTAGCTCGTTTCGCAGCCCGGTCGGAGACCGGCCGAATTTGTCAATCGCCGCGGATATTGCCCCCGCCGCTGGCGAATGTAAAGAAACGGGCATCGTGGCTTCATGTTCGACGCGGGCCGATGCGTGCGGTCTTGACCATGCGATCCTGCACCTGCACCACTTCCACGGGATAGCCCGCGATCAGTACGCTGACGCCCGTCTCCGGCATCGCCTCCAGGTGTTCCAGCAACAGGCCGTTCAAGGTACGCGGTCCGTCCAGCGGAAAATCCAGCCCGAGCTTGCGGTTCAACTCGCGCAGCGAAGCCATGCCGTCGACCAGGACGTTGCCATCGGCGTCGCGCACGCTGCCCAAACCGCCCGGCAGCACCGTGGTGAACTCGCCGACGATCTCCTCGAGGATGTCCTCGACGGTCACCAGACCCAGCAGCTCGCCATACTCGTCCACCACCAGGCCCATGCTCTGGCGGGTGGCCTGGAACTGCGCCAGTTGCGCGTACAACGACGTGCCGGACGGAATGAAATAGGGTTCGCGCAGCAGGTCGCGCAGGGTGTCCGCGGTAAACGGCTGTTCGCCGTCCTGATCCTCGTACAGGCGCGCCAGCACGCGCCGCACGTGCGCCACACCGATCACGTTGTTGGGTTCGCCTTGATACACCGGCAGGCGCGAATGATGGCTGGTGAGCAACTGGCGCAGGATCTCGGCGGGTTCCTCGTCGAGGTCGATGGCCTCGATCTGGCCGCGCGGCAACATGGCGTCGTCCACGGTGATGTCCTGTAGTTCGAACAGGTTCATCAGGATGTCGCGGTGCTGCGCCGGCAGCAGGCCGCCGGACTCCGCCAGCAGGGTGCGCAGTTCCTCCACGCCCATGCTGTTGGCGCGGCCGGCGCCGGGTTCCAGGCGAAACAGTCTCAACTGCGCGCGCACGAACAGGTTGATGAACCAGATGGCCGGCGTCATCAGCCTTTGCAGTACGGTGAGCGGGTAGCTGATCACCGGCGTCAGGTGTTCCGGCCAAGAGGCGCCGATGACCTTGGGCGTCACTTCGGAGAACACCAGGATCAGGAAGGTGACGCTCAGCGTCGCAGCGGTCAGCGCCCATTCGTTCTCGCCGAACAGGCGGAAGGCGATCACGGTCACCAGCGACGCGGCCGCGGCGTTGACCAGGTTGTTGCCCAACAGGATCACCGCCAGCAGCCGGTCGGTGCGCGCCAGCAGGCTTTCCGCCAAACGCGCGCCGCGGTTCCCGGCTTGCGCCAGCGTCTTCAGCCGATAGCGGTTCACCGCCATCATGCTGGTCTCCGAACCGGAGAAAAAGGCGGACAGCACCAGCAGGATCACCAGGGCGCCCAGCAGGGCGTGCAACGGGATGGATTCCAAACGGGGCCGGCAGTGATTGCGGAGGTGTCAGTGTATGGGTGGACGGTGGCGTGGGGAAGGGGCGGGCGCGGCTGGTCGTGTCTGTCATTCCCGCTCGAACAGCGCGATCGACTCGACATGCGCGGTATGCGGAAACATGTTGGCCACACCCGCGGCAGCCAGCCGGTAGCCTTGCTGATGCACCAGGACCGCGGCATCACGCGCCAGCGTCGCCGGTGCACAGGACACGTAGACGATGCGACGCGGCGCGCCGGCCGGCGGCAGCGCCTTGACCAGTTCGATGGCGCCGTCGCGCGGCGGGTCGATCAGCAGCTTGTCGAAACCGCGCGTGCCGGCCAGCTCACCGTAGCTCGCCGGCGTGGCCTGGAACAGATCGGCGACACGGAACTCGCAGCGTGCGGCGAGTCCGTTGCGCGCGGCGTTGTCGCGCGCGCGCGCCACCAGGCCGACGCTACCTTCCACACCCACCACGTCGGCGCCGAGGTGGGCGATGGGCAGGCTGAAGTTGCCCAGGCCGCAGAACAAGTCGGCGATGCGCTCACCCGGATGTGGATCGAGCAGGCGCATGGCACGCCGGATCAGCATGCGGTTGACTCCCTGATTGACCTGGGTGAATTCGGTCGGCCGGAACGGCAGGGTCAGTCCGAATTCGGGCAGCCGGTAGGCCAGTTCGGGTGCATCCAACGGGTGGAAGGGAAAGGCGCTGTCCGGCCCCTTGGGTTGCAACCAGAGCTGCACGCGATGGCCGTCGGCGAACGCGCGCAGCCGCTGTTGATCGTCCGGCGACGGCGGCTCCAGCACGCGCAGCACCAGCACGTCGACGTCGTCGCCCAGCGCCAGTTCGATCTGCGGCAGGCGGTCGCGGATGGACAGATCGGCCACCAGCAGGCGCAGCTTGGGCAGCAGGTCGGAGATACGGCGCGGCAGCACCTCGCAACTGGTCATGTCGGCGACATAGCTGCTGCGCCGCTCGTGGAAGCCCACCAGCACGCCGCCCTTCTTGGCCACATGGCGCACCGACAGACGCGCACGGGTTCGGTAACCCCAGGTCGGACCATGGATGGGCGGCAGCACGGTGCCCGGCGTCAGACGCGCGATGTGGCGGAAACAGTCCTCCAGCACACGCTGCTTGGCCGCCACCTGCGCCGCCTCCTCGAGGTGCTGGTGCGAACAGCCGCCACAGACCCCGAACCACTTGCACGCCGGCGCCTCGCGGTAGGGGCTGGCGCGTACGATGGCGGTGGTCTGCGCCTGCTCGTAGTTGGCCTTGCGCCGATAGCACGCATAGGTGACGCGTTCCCCCGGCAGCGCGCCGTCGACGAACACGGTCTTGCCGTCGATGTGCGCCACACCGCGGCCCTCGTGGTCGAGGGACTCGATGTCCAGCACCGTGCTCATGCCGGCCAGGCGGCGAGGAACTCGCGCCAGTGTGCCGCGCCCAGTTCGCCCAAGGTGGCGCGGGTCAGCGCGATCTCGTGCTGGTACTGGGCCGTGCTCAAAGCGCCGCGCAGCTTCTGGAAGCGCAGGTACACCAGCCAGGTGTTGACCACGTCGGTCTCGCAGTAATCGCGGATTGCCGCGATCTCGCCGCGCTGATAGGCGCCCCACACCGCGCCGCCGTCCATGCCCAGCTTGCCGGGAAAGCCCAGCAGCTTGGCCAACTCGTCGAGTGGCGCGTTGGCGCGCCCCTGAAACATGGCCAGCACGTCCATCAGGTCGAGGTGTCGGGTGTGGTAGCGATTCAGGTAGTTGTTGTACTTGAAGTCGCGGTCGTCGTCGCCCCAGTCCCAGTAACGCGCGGCGCTCACGCCGTGCAGCAGGCCACGGTAATGCAGCACCGGCAGGTCGAAGCCGCCGCCGTTCCATGACACCAGTTGCGGCGTGTACTTGTCGATACCGTCGAAGAAGCGCTGCAGGATGGTGGCCTCGTCCTCGCCCGGCTCGGACAGCGAAAACACGCGGAAACGCTCGCCCTCGCGCAGCACGCAGGATATGGTGACCACGCGGTGCAGGTAGTGCGGCAGGAAGTCGGAACCGCCGGTCTGCTGACGCCGCATCAGCAGCGCCATTTCCGCCACCTCGTGGTCGCTGGCCTCGCTGCCGACGTTGTGGAGCCTGCGCAACCCGGTGACGTCCGGGATGGTTTCGATATCGAAGACGAGAACGGGGGGCATGGCGTGGATTGGCTAAAATTCGGTCAAGTTTATCCGCTTTCCCGTGCCGTTGGCCGCGTCGCCCATGAATCGCCACCCGCCTGCACCGCTACACGCCGGATCGCCATGGGGCCGTCAGGCTGGTCATGCGCGCACCGGCAGCGCCGCATCGCCATGGGCGTGATCTGGCACGTGGCCGCCGGCGCCGGGGACTGGCTCGATCACGCGTTGCAGCGCGTGGCGCGGGCGGAACGCGCGGCACTGGCGGCGCGCGGTGCATTTCACATCGTGCTCGCCGGCGGCTCGACGCCGCGCGCATTGTACGCGGCGCTGGCCGGGGTGCCGCACGACTGGGCGCGCTGGCAGGTGTGGTTCGGCGATGAGCGCTGCCTGCCGCCGGACGACCCGGC
>CAYTRH010000023.1:23790-25723 GCA_964440155.1 uncultured Thiobacillus sp.
GCCGGCTCGATCCACGTGATTGCCGCAGAACTGGGCGCCGACACCGCTGCGCAGCGCTACGTACGGGAACTTGCCGGCGTGGACACGTTCGATCTGGTGTTGCTCGGGTTGGGCGAGGATGGCCATACCGCCAGCCTGTTTCCCGGCCACGACTGGGGCGAGCGTGCCGACGCGCCGGCGGCCCTGGCGGTTCACGACGCACCCAAGCCGCCGCCGGCGCGGGTCAGCCTGTCCGCCTGGCGTCTGGCGCGCGCGCGCAGCGTGCTGTTCCTGGTCAGCGGACGCGACAAACGGGACGCCGTGACGCGCTGGCAACGCGGCGAACGCCTGCCGGCGGCGGCCATCTGCGCGCCGGACCCGACTGGTGGATGCGGCGACATCGAGGTTTTATTGGATACGGACGCCTGTCCGACAGGAGCAACGACATGAAACGCACGTTACTCGCGCTCGCCCTGCTCGCCGCCACCGGCGCGCAGGCCAACGAGGAGCGCATCAGCAGCGCCACCGAGCAGACCGCGCTGGCGGTCACCATCTACAACGGTGATCTGGCCTTGGTCAAGGATGCGCGCCGGGTGCGCGTCAACAACGGCGACAACCGGCTGGCCTGGCGTGACGTATCCGCCCGCATGCAGCCGGAGACCGCGTTGCTGCGCGCGCTGGATGGCAGGAAACTGCAACTGCTGGAACAGAACTTCGATTTCGATCTGCTGACGCCGCAGAAGCTGCTGGAGAAATCCGTGGGCGAGAACGTGCGCGTGATCCGCAACCAGCCCATCACCGGCGTCGAGATCAGCGAGTTCGCCACCGTGCTGGCGGCCAACGACGGCGTGGTGCTGCGCTTCGCCGATCGCGTCGAAACCGGCGTGCCCGGACGGCTGGCGTTCAGCGGCGTGCCGGCCAGCCTGCGCGACCGGCCGACCCTGTCCATGCTGTTCCGCACCGAGGTGCCGGCCCCGGCTTACGGCCCGGCCAGCGCCGAGCACGCCATGGAGCTGACCTACCTGACCGGCGGTCTGACCTGGAAGGCGGATTACGTCGCCGAACTGTCGGCCAAGGAGGACGCCATCGATCTGAGCGGCTGGGTCACACTCACCAACACCAGCGGCACCGCCTATCCCAACGCCCGGCTGCAACTGGTCGCCGGCGAGGTCAACCGCGTGCAGCCGGAGCTCAAGGCCGTGCCGCTGATGCAGCGCGCCATGGCCGTGGCCGATGCGGCGCCGATGCAGCAGGAAAGCCTGTTCGAATACCACCTGTACACGCTCGACCGGCTGACCACCTTGCAGGATCGTCAGACCAAGCAGGTGGCTTTGCTGTCGGCGCAGAACGTCGGCGTCACCAAGGAGTTCCGCCTGGTCGGCGCCAACTGGTACTACGGCAGCCAGCAGGGCGACCTGGGGCAGAAGCTGAAACCCGGCGTGTTCATGGAATTCGCCAACCAGGGCGGCGCGCTGGGCGTGCCGCTGCCCAAGGGCGTGGTCCGCGTGTACAAGAAGGACAGCGCCGGCCGCGCCCAATTCATCGGCGAGGATCGCATCGAGCACACGGCCCGGGGCGAGATCGTGCGGCTGAAGCTGGGCGAGGCGTTCGACATCACCGCCGACAAGAAGCAGACCGAGTTCCAGCGCGTGGCGCCCGGCTATGGCGGCCGTGGCGGCGTGATCGAGACCGCCTATCAACTGGAGATCCGCAACGCCAAGAGCGACCCGGCCACCGTCACCGTGGTCGAGCCGATGCCGCCGGACTGGCAGATGGTGGCGGAGAGCCTGCCGCACCGCAAGACCAACGCCACCACCGCCGTGTGGCAGGTGCCGGTGCCGGCGCAGGGCGCGACCGTGCTGACCTGGCGCGTGCGCGCACGCTACTGAGCTGCGGGTGGTGATCGACGACATCGTCGCCGCCCTGGCCGCCCCCGGCTGGGGCGTGTTCGACG
>CAYTRH010000024.1:0-24739 GCA_964440155.1 uncultured Thiobacillus sp.
GTTGCGCCGCGCGCGGAGCAGGCGATCGCGCCGGCCTACGGCATGATCGAGCGGCCACGCCGGCCGGCGCCGGCGTTCGCGCTGACCGATGCGCTTGGCGAGCGCCATGCCTTGGCCGACAGCCTCGGCCGGGTCACACTGGTCAATTTCTGGGCAACCTGGTGCCCGCCGTGCGTGCACGAGATCCCCTCCATGAACCGGCTGGCGGCGTCCTACGAGGCCAGCGAGTTCGCCATCGTGTCGATCAACTTCAAGGAGTCGACCGACCACGTGCGTGCCTTCATGCAGCGGGTGGCGGTGGATTTCCCGGTGCTGATGGACGTGGACGGCAAGGTTTCGTCGAGTTGGGGCGTGTTCGCGTTTCCCAGCTCCTTTCTGCTCGATCGTGCCGGCAACATCCGTTATTCGGTCAATACCGCGATCGAATGGGACACCGACGAGGTGCGCGCGGTGATCGATCGGCTGCGCGACGAGCGGTCCGCCGGCCGCTGATGCTCGCGGGGCGGCGAGTCTGGGACTCAGTCGCCCCGCTCGCCGGTCAGCACGCGCACCGGCATGGCCACCGCCGCGGGATCGCGCCCGGCATACACGGTCAGATGCGGGTAGGGAATCTCGATGCCTTCGCGATCGAATGCGATCTTCAGGCAACGCAGGTACTCCCGGCGTACCGCCCATTGTTCCAACGGCTTGACCTTGAACCGGCAACGGATCACCACGCTGGATGCCTCCCACCGGTCGACGCCGATGATTTCCATGTCCTCCAGGATGCGCTCGCCGTATACCGGATCGGCGCGCAGTTCCATGCCGACCCGCTGCATCACCGCGTAGACCCGGTCGGTATGCTCCTTGTACGCGACGCCGACATCGATCACCGCGTAGGCGAAGCCGCGCGAGCGGTTGGTGACGGTGGTCACCTGACCATTGGGGATGTAGTGCACCGTACCCTCGAAGTCGCGCAGGCGGATGTAGCGCAGTGTGATCTCCTCGACCAGGCCGGTCTTGTCGGCGACCTGGACGCTGTCGCCCTGGCGGATCTGGTTTTCCACCAGCAGAAAGAAGCCGGTGAAATAGTCGCGGATCAGGCTCTGCGCACCGAAGCCGACGGCGATGCCGATAACGCCGGCGGAGGCGAGGATGGGCGCGATGGAGATGCCCAGCTCCGATAGCACCAGCATGCCCGCGATCAGCGTGATCAATACCGCGGAGACATAACGGAATACACGGCCGAGCGTTTCCAGGCGCTTGGCCTGTTCGGGATCGTCGGTGCGCTGCTGCATGTGCGTGCGCAGCATCAGGATCAACTTGTGTGACACGCGCATCAGCCCCCAGGCGATGGTCAGGATCACCGTGACCCGGATCAGCACGTGCACCAGTGCGCTCCATTCGCCGGCGTTCTTGAAGAGCAGGGTCAGACTGTCCATCGGTTCTCCTTGTCATCGGGGGGGCGAATCGGTCGTCGATCGCTCGCGCGCCGGTTCGATTGCGTTGGCCGGGCGCGTGCCGCTCATCCCGTCCAAGTCGGGACGAAACGGCTGGTAGAACGCGTCGTCGTCGGGAACCGCGCCGCGTTGCCGGCAGATCGTGCCGGCGAAGGCGTGCGCGCGGCGCAGAATGTCCAATGTCGGCCAGTCGAACAATCGGCCGAGCAGGCACATCGCGGCGAAGGCGTCACCGGCGCCGACGCTGTCGATGAATCCGTCGACGGGCGCGCCGTCGATGGTCTCCATGCGGCCATCGGCATCCAGCCAGCAGGCACCCTGTTCGCCCCGCGTCACCAACAGCGCGTCGAGGTCATACGCGGCGACCAGCGCGGCGCCGCGGGTAGGCAGCGAGTCGCCGCCGAGCCCCAGCATGACGGACATGCGATCGAGTTCGTCGGCATTGACCTTGACGGTGTTCGCCTGGCCCAGCGACCAGCGCAGGATGTCCTCCCGAACCCACGGTTCGCGCAGATTGACGTCGAGGAAAGTGTGCGCCGGGCCGGCGCGCAGCACCTCGCGCAGGGCCTGGTGCGAGCCGGCACGCTGCGCCAGGGTGCCGAAATAGATCACGGCCGGCCGTGTGGCCAGCGCCACCAGACGGGCGACCTGAGCATGGATGAAATCATAGGCCTGGCCGGGAACGATGTCGAAACGATGGCCGTCGGCGTCCAGGTGAACGTTCACGCGCCCGGTGGCGTGCACTGGGTCGCGTTGCACTCCCTGGCGGGACAGACCATGACGTGCCATGGCGCGCCATAGGTCATCGCCGGCGGCATCGTTGCCGATGCGCGTCACCAGCACCGGGTCCAGGCCGAGACCGCGCAGGTGGCGTGCCACGTTGTACGGCGCGCCGCCCAGCACCTCGCGGTCGGGAAAGCAGTCGATCAACACCTCGCCGAACAATAGAACGGCGGTCTGCGCGGCTGGTACAGACGGATCCGGCACAGCCGCGCCGGGCTCGATCGGCGTCGCTGCATCACCGGCTTGCATCATGGCGCCTATGGCCGCAGGAACTCGATGAAGTAGTTCTCGCGCAGGAAATCGTGCGCGCGCAACGGCTGAAAGCCGGCGGCGGTGACTTCCGCGACCACCACCTCGCGCCCGGCACGCACGTGGCTCAACACCCACGGACTGGAGCGGCCGGGGATGCGTTCGTAGTCGATGATGATCAGACGTCCGCCCGGTTTCAGCGCGCGCCACAGCGATGCCAGCATGGCTTTCGGGTATTCGAAATGATGGTAGGTGTCGCTGGTGAAGATCAGGTCGAAGGTTGCCGCCGGCAGGCGTGCGTCGCGTTCGTCGCCCAGCAGCGTCTGCAACTGCGGCAAATCTTCCTGACGTGCGCGACGATCGATGCCGGCGAGAAACTCCGGTGTGATGTCCTGTGCGACCACGCGCCCTTCACGACCGACCTTGGCAGCCAGCAGCACGGAGAACACGCCGGTGCCGGTGCCGACGTCGGCGACGACCATGCCCGGTTTCAGGTCCAGCGCATCGACGATGCGTTGTCGCTGTTCGAATACCTCGCGTCCTTCGGACTCGAACACCCCCAGCCAGCGTGCGTAGTCCGTGGCCTGATAGGCACGGTTGATGCCGGGGCTGACGCTGCGTTCCTGTGCGTCGGCCGTCAGGCCGGCAGCAGCAAGAGCCAGCGCCAGCAGCGTCGCCGAAAGGGTGACCGGGGATCTCGGGTTCATGTGCGCATGGTACTTCAGGGCACCTCGAAAAACCTACCGCCGGCCCGACCGCAATACCGGTTCCCCGGCGCTGGCCGCGTTAGCCGGCCGTGCCTCAGCGTCGGAAACGGCCGAACACGCCGGCCAGGAAGCCCTGACGTTGCGGGCGGTCGGGCATGGCTGCAAGCTGCTGCTTGCGCGCCACCATGCGCTTCACGGCCGTGGCGTAGTTGTGATCCTCGTTGGCGATGTGGTTGAGCAACCAGCGCGTCAGCGTGGTCTGCAACTCCTCGGCGATGTCCTCGCCCTTGGCGGCACGCACGGTGAAGGCGGTCACACGCTTGATGAACAGCTCGTGGACCTTCTGGTGCGGCTTGAGAAATTCGTAACCCGCCTCCTCCATCATGGCCTCTTCGAACCCGAAGTGAGACTGGGTGTAGTCCACCAGCTCCTCGATGACGTCAGCGACCCGTTTGCGGTCGCCGGCCAGACGCGCGGCCTCGAGCTGATTGATGTAACTGACGATGCGCTGGTGCTGTTCGTCGATGACCTCGATGCCGGTATCGAGTTTGGTGTTCCAGGTGATGGGCATTCCGGGTGTTCTCCCTTGGCTGTCGTTAAAAGTGTCAGAACAATCAAAATTTTAACCCGGATGACTTGCTGGTCATGCTCACGGCAGGGTTATTGCCCCGGCCATTGGATGTGGTTTGGCGTACAGGTGGCGCAGGCGTGCCACAGCACGGGGGGCGATGTCAGGCTCGACAGTCTGCTTGCCGCGTGAGTCTCGGGTTGCGCACAGTGCGCGGTCCGCCAGCCGGTGATCAGGACGCCTTGCCGGGTGCGCTGATGGCCTGCAAGCCGCGCAACGCCCACAACGGCAACAGTAGCGCCGCCGTGAGCGCACAGAGGGCGGAAAAGGCAAAGGCGGCGAGCGCTCCGGCCTGTTGATACAGCTCGCCGAAAATCACCGAGGCGGGCAGCAGCAGCAAGCCTGCTGTGAGGTTGAACCAGCCATAGGCGGTGCCCAGCAGGGCCTTGGGCGCGAGATCCGCGACCAGCGCCTTCTCCACGCCCTCGGTGGCGGCCATGAACACGCCGTAGCCGGCGAACAGCCCGAACAGCAGTATGGGTGTGTCCGGCGGCGCCAGGCCCAGCCCGAGGTAGAACAGGCCGTAGGCCAGCCAGCCTGCGACGATCAGGCGCAGCCGGCCGACCCGGTCGGACAACGCCGCCAGCGGCGTCGAGAACAACATGGCGATGAACGCCACCGCCGCCCAGGCCAGCGGTACCTGCGCCTCCGGCAGGCCCAGCTCGCGGGCACGCAGCAGCAAGAACATGTTGGACGAATTGCCCAACGTGAACAGGGCCAGCACCAGCAGATAGCGCTTGAAGGCCGGCGGCAGGCCCTCCAGGCGCCAACTGAACGGCGGTTTGGCGGGGGGCGGAGCGTCGTGCACGGGTTCCTTCAGCATCAGCGCCATGGCCAGGCACAGCACGGCAGGCACGATGGCGAACAGGATCACCTCGCGCAGCGACCAGCCCAGACCCAGCAGCAGGGCGGCGAGCAGCGGCCCCACCACGGCCCCGGCGTTGTCCATGGCCCGGTGCAGGCCGAAAGCCAGACCGCGCACGGCCGGTTCCACACTGCCGGCCAGCAAGGCATCACGCGGCGAGGAGCGCAGCCCCTTGCCCACCCGGTCGGCGAAACGCAGGGCCAGCACCCCCGGCCAACTGGTCGCCAGCGCAATCAGCGGCCGGGCGAAGCCGGCCAGCGCGTAACCCGCCACCACCCAGGGCTTGGCGCGCCGGGTGCGGTCCACCATGACGCCGGAAAAAAGCTTCAACAGGCTGGCAGTGGCTTCGGCGATGCCTTCGATGATGCCCAGCGCCCGGGGTCCGGCCAGCAGCACCGAGGCCAGATAGAGTGGCACCAGCGGGTAGATCATTTCGCTGGCGGTGTCGTTGATCAGACTGATCAGGCCGATCAGCCAGACGGTGCGGGGGAGAGCGAGCAGGGTCTTGATCATGGCATGACGTGCCGGATCGCATGCATCGGCATGGCGGTGCGTGCGGTTTCCAGAATCAGGTGGGCGGCGTGGCGGTGGGGCGTTGCGGGCGCAGCACAGGACGAGCGCAGCCTCGATGGTGGGGGCTGCCACCCGGGCGGTCGGCCGGGTGTCCATCGCCGCCGCGCATGGCGATCTCAAGCATGACCGCCTCCCGGTGGGGTGACCGCCGCCACGCGCGCGGCCTGGCGCACGGCGTGGGCGGGGTCGCGTTCGGCCAGCTTCCGCAATGCCATCCGGCCGGTCAGGCCCAGTCTGGGCAGGGCGCTGACCACTGCCAACCCCTCCACCACGTTTACAGGGTGGCGCAGCGCGCATTCGGCGAGGGCTTCGGCCGCCTCTGCCTCCCCTCGCAAGCCAAGGATGAAAATGGCGCGCAGGCGCACATCGTCGAGAGGATGGCCCAACGCGGCCATCAGTTTGTCCCGGTAGTCACGCGTCGAGAGGGCCGCGAGATCGATGCCGCAGTGGGGACAGATGGTCCGCCCGCTCGGCATGACGCGGTAACAGGCCGGACACATCTGCTCAGCCATGCGGCCGCACCACGGTCACCGCACAGGGCGCGTAGGCGATCACCTGGCGCGCCACGGAGCCGAGCAGCCAGCGCTGGAAAAGGCCGCGGCCGCGGTGCCCGACCACGATGTGGTCGATGCCGTGGTCCTCGGCGTAGAGCACGATGGCCTCGGCCGGGTGGCCGACCTTGACCTCGAAGCGGACGGCAAGGCCGGCGGCGCGTGCCTTCAGCGGCTGCAACAGGTGAGCGTGGTAGCGGCGCGATTGCTCGATCACCGCCTCGGTCTCCACCTCCTCGCCAAACTCCGGCGGTCGCGAAACCGATAGAACATGCAGTTCGGCCGCGTACTTGCCGGCCAGATCAAGGGCGAGATCGAAGGCCGCGTCGGCCGATGCGGAACCGTCATAGGCAATGAGCAGTTTACCAATCATGGCTAACCTCCCTTGGCTGCCGACAACAGGTGCCGGGGCAGGAAAAAGGCGTTGGCGATCAGGGTGGGCAGCACGGCACTACCGATCACCGCCGCCACCAGGGCAGAATACTGCGCCTGGTCGACGATCTGGTGGGAGAGGCCGAACAGGGCCGAGATGGTGCCGAAGGTCAGGCCCGTGGACATCAGCAGCGTGGTATACATCCCCTCCTGTTTGGGCGAGCCGTAGGCTCGCGCGACCGGATAGACGCCCGCTACCTTGGTCAGCATCTTGCCGGCCAGCAGAACCACGAAGGCCAAGGGCGCGGCGGCCAGCGCCGGCAGCGATACAAGCGAACCGGCGCGTATGAAGTAGAACGGTGTCAGCAGGCCGAAGGTCAGCGTGCGCAGCCGGCGTACCAGGGCGTGGTCCTTGCCTACCGTGCCAGCGAGCACCATGCCCAAAAGATAGGCCGGCAACACCGCTTCCGAGTCGGCCCAGGTGGCTAGCGCGCCCAGGCCGAACAGGCAGAACATCAACAGCTTGGCCTCCAGTTCCGACGGCCGTCCGCCATATCGCTTGAAAAAGCGTGGGATCACGCGCGGTAGGATCAGGAAGGCGGCCGTGCCGGCGGCGAGGAAGATGACGGTCTTGTAGGTGAACGGTGCGAAGATCAACCCCAGGGCAATAACCGTGGCCAGATCGGTGATGAAGCAGGCGGCCAGCACGGTCTTGCCGTAGTCGGTGGCGTTGAGGCCGAATTCCAGCATCACCGCGTAGACTACCGCCACCGATGTCGTGGACATCGCGATGCCCGCCAACCAGCTCGCCTCCACGCTCCAGCCCAGGCCCCAGCGAGCCAGGGCAGCGCAGCCCAGAAACGGGGCGAGGAAGCTGGTCAGGCCGATGGCGCCGGCCTGGCGCCACTGGTTCCTGAACACCACGGGGTCGAGTTCCGTGCCGGCCAGAAAAGTGAGCAGGATGGCGCCGGCGCCGGCCAAAAACTTGATCCAGGAAGCATCGCCGGCCAGCAGCGCGCTGCCCAGAATAGCGCCGATGAACAGTTGCGCGATGGTGCCGACTACGATCTCCGACAACGCGGTGGCCACGCGCAGCCAGATCGACAGCATCGAGGCTAGCAGCGCCAGCCCCAGCCACAGTGCGGCTTGGGTCCAGATCTCGGTCATGGCTCGGATTTCTGGGCGGGCTCTTCCGGGTCCGTGTTGACCACGCAGGAATCGGCCGGAACGCGCGCGTAGAACACGCCGACCTTCTTCCGTCGCAGGAGGTTAAGCAGGTTGCGGGACTCTTCCTCGTTGACGATGAACTCCATTTCCATCGCGAGGCTGCCTGCCAGTTCGCAGATGTGGTCTGCATGCCGCTGATGTTGACGACCGAACCCGGCCATGGCCCTTAATGCCGAGCCGCCACGGATGCCCGGCCAGTTTGTCTGCTTGAGCAGCCATTGCCAGGCCAGTCGACCGTGACGACGTTGGTTTTCGCGTGGATAGAACCGCATCAAGCAGGCCTCCATGTCGTCCCCTGTCAGGTCACCGCGTTACCGCAAGCCGCGTGCGCCGGCAGCGTTTGCCGCCCACCTCGCCAGTCGGCGGGGGCTGGCCAGGGAGAGCACGTCTCTCAGGGTGCAAGAGGATGCTGGAAACCATGTTCGACCACTGTTCGGCCCTGGTGAGGCCATGGTGGATCGCAGGTTTGCGCCTTCGATCACAGGCGCCCAGCGGTTGAGTGCAGCTGGAAGCTTGGTTGCTCGCATTCATCTGGCGTTTCGATGGCATGTGAGTGTCAATCACAGATATCAAATCCATTTTAAGCAGCGGGGAAGGGCGCGCTCTGGGCAGGCGCGCCGGGCTCGGACACCTGCGCTGCATCAACGCCTTGTAATGGGGTGGCCACGGATGTTGTGGGGCGCCGGCGATGCGTCTGCCGGCTGTCGTCGCGCGCCATATCGATCAGGGTCGCCGATGCGATGGTATGATCGCGCCGCTCTGGTCCCGCCTCGTCGCAACCCCTCCCATGTAAGTCTCGTTTCGACTGTGATTTGCCGCGCCCGGCCATGCTCTCAGGAAGCCGTGGTTGGATCGGTCACCCCACGCGGTCGCTGACCGCCGCATCATTTTCCGCTGCCGGAACAGAGTCGCTCGTCGTCCCGACTGTTCCGGTCGGTGTCTCGTTCAGCCCATCGACGGATAGCAACTCAGTGAACTCTCTCCGCCAGGATTGGCTTGCCAACGCGCGCAGCGATCTGCTCGCCGGTCTGGTGGTCGCCCTCGCTCTGATTCCCGAGGCGATCGCCTTTTCCATCATCGCCGGCGTCGACCCCAAGGTCGGACTGTATGCGTCGTTCTGCATCGCCACCGTGATCGCCTTCTCCGGAGGCCGGCCGGGCATGATCTCCGCCGCCACCGGCGCCATGGCGCTGCTGATGGTGACGCTAGTGAAAGACCACGGGCTGCAGTACCTGCTGGCGGCGACGCTGCTCACCGGTGTGTTGCAGATCGTCGCCGGCTGGCTGCGCCTGGGCTCGCTGATGCGCTTCGTCGGCCGCGCAGTGATCGTCGGCTTCGTCAATGCCCTGGCGATCCTGATCTTCATGGCGCAACTGCCGGAGCTGACCAACGTCAGTTGGGTGGTGTACGTCATGGTGGCTAGCGGGCTGGGTATCATTTATCTGCTCCCCTATCTCACCAAGGCGGTGCCGTCACCGTTGGTGGCAATCATCGTGCTCACCGTGCTGGCGATCGTCCTGGGACTGGATATCCGCACCGTCGGCGACATGGGCGAGCTGCCGGACAGCCTGCCGGTATTCCTGGTGCCGGATGTGCCGTTGACCTGGGAAACGCTGGCCATCATTTTTCCGGTCTCAGCGACTCTCGCTGTGGTCGGCCTGCTGGAATCGCTGATGACCGCCTCCATCGTCGATGAACTGACCGATACCTCCAGCAACAAGAACCGTGAGTGCGTCGGCCAGGGCGTGGCCAACATCGCTTCCGGCTTCATGGGTGGCATGGCCGGCTGCGCGATGATCGGCCAGTCGGTGATCAACGTGAAGTCGGGTGGCCGCGGCCGGCTGTCGACCCTGTCCGCCGGCGTGTTCCTGCTGCTGATGATCGTGTTTATCGGCGATTGGGTGGCGCAGATTCCCATGGCCGCACTGGTGGCGGTGATGATCATGGTGTCCATCGGCACCTTCAACTGGGCCTCCATCCGCGATCTGCGCAGCCATCCGAAGAGCTACAGCGTGGTGATGCTGGCTACCGTCGCGGTGGTGGTGGCGACCCACCATCTGGCTCAGGGCGTGCTGGTTGGTGTGCTGCTGTCCGGATTCTTTTTCGCGCACAAGGTCGCCCAAGTGCTGCATGTTTCCTCGCGCACGGTCGAGGAAGGCCGGGTACGGCATTACCACGTGCTCGGCCAGGTGTTTTTCGCCTCTGCCGATCGTTTCGCCGCCGCCTTTGACTATAAGGAGGTGATCGATACGGTGCGCATCGACGTCAGCCGCGCGCACTTCTGGGACGTGACGGCGGTCAGCGCGCTGGACAAGGTGGTGCTCAAATTCCGCCGAGAGGATACCGAGGTTGAGGTAATCGGCCTGGACGACGCCAGCGCCACGCTGATCGACCGGTTCGCCGTGCACGACAAGCCGGATGCGGTGGAAAAGCTCATGGGCCACTGACCGGAGGACGCCATGGAAAGCGAAAACAAGATACTGGCCTGCGTCGATCGTTCCCGCTTCGCCGACTACGTGGCGGATTATGCCTGTTGGGCGACGCGTCGGCTAAATGCGCCGCTGGAGTTCCTGCACGTCATCGACCGGCATCCGGAACGCGCCAACGGCGGGGATCACAGCGGCGCGATCGGCATCGGCGCCCAGGAGAAGCTGTTAGCGAAGCTGAGCGAGGAGGATGCCGCCCGGGTGCGTTCCCTGCACGAGCAGGGGCGGTTGTTCCTCAACCGCCTGCGCGTGCGGGCGGTCGCATCCGGGGTGCCGTTCCCGGATACCAGGCAGCGTCATGGCTCGCTGGTGGAAACCCTGGCCGAGCAGGAGACCGGCGTACGCATGTTCGTGCTCGGTCGGCGCGGCGAGGCGGCCGAGCAGACCCAGCGCGATCTTGGTCGTAACGTCGAACGGGTGGTGCGCGCGTTGCACAAGCCCATCCTCACCGTCACCACCGAATTCAGCGAGCCACGCCGGGCGATGATCGCATTCGATGGCGGCCTGGTCACCCGTCGCGGTGTGGAGATGGTTGCTGCCTGCGGCATTTTCCGCGACATGCCGGTGCACCTGCTGATGTCCGGCAAACCCACGCAGGACGGGCCGAAACAGTTCGAGTGGGCGAAGGACAAGTTGGAAAGCGCGGGGCTGACGGTGACCGCGGCACTGATTCCGGGCGACGCGGAGAGTGTGATCGCGCGCCAGGTCACGGCATGGGCGGTCGACATGCTGGTGATCGGTGCCTATGGCCATTCGCCGCTGCGCAGCCTGCTGTTCGGTAGCAAAACATCCGACCTGCTGCGCTCTTCCAGGATACCGACGCTGTTGTTGCGCTGAAGAGATGGTGCCGGAACCATGTGGTGCCGGCAACGTGCAGCGTGGACGAGTTACTCGATCTTCGCCGTCGCGCGCAGTTCGGCGATGAAACGGCGCAGGCGCGCCTGCTGGAACTGGCTGGCGATACGGTTCTTCAGTTCGTCGTAGGGCGGGAAGGCCAGGTCACGCACGTCGTTGACCTGGATCACATGCCAGCCGAAGCGGGAGCGCACCGGGGTGGTGCTGATCTGGCCCTTGCCGAGCTTGACCATGGCATCGGCGAATTCCGGCACCAGGTTGGCCGGCACGGTCCAGCCGAGATCGCCGCCGTTGCCGGCGGAACTGTCCTTGGATTGCTTACGCGCGACATCCTCGAAACGCGCCTTGCGCTTGGCCGTGGTGAGGCTGGCGATGATGTCGCGCGCCTCCTTCTCGTTGTCCACCAGGATGTGGCTGACGCGGTACTCCTTGTCGCCGGCGCGTGCCTTGGCCTGCTCGTACTCGGCGCGAACGGCTTCCTCCGGCAGCGGATTGCTGCGCAGAAAGTCCTCGATCAGCGCCTGACTCAGCAGTTCCCGCCGCTGGTAGTCGATCGCGGCGAGCACGCGCGCGTTCTTGTCCAGGCCGCGACGCACCGCTTCCTGGCTGAGCAGCTCGGCGGCGATGACGGCGTCGCGGATGGCTTCGTCGGTCAGGGTTTCCGGCGGGGCGCCGCGGTTGGATCGCGCCTGGCGCGCGAAGTTGGCGTGCACCGCCGGAATCTTCACACCGTTGACCACGGCGAACGTCGCCATGTCGTCGGTCGCGCCGGTGTTGCCATGGGCGAACGAGGTCAGGCTGGCGAGCAGGGCGAGGGTGGCAAGTCTGGTTTTCATGGGCGTTCCCATCGGGTGAGGAGGTGATGTTAGGTCAGGGGCGGTCGCCCGGGTTCCCCGCCACGGTGCGGCGAGTCACAGCTCGTCCGGCGCCAGCGCGGTGATCGACAGCGCATGGATGCGCCGTTGCATCAGATCGCCCAGCGCCTGGTAGATCAAGCGGTGGCGCGCGACGCCGCTCTGGCCGCTGAACGCCGGTGCGATCAATGTCAAACGGTAATGGCCGCCACCGCCGCGCGCGCCGGCATGGCCGGCATGCAGCGCGGATTCGTCCAGCACTTCCAGATGCTGCGGCGCCAGCGTGGCCAGGCGCGCGCGGATCTCGGCGATGGTGTCGTCGGCGTCGCTCATGGCAGCACCGGCTTGAACGGTTTGACCTCGACGCGCGCGTAGACGCCGGCGGCGACATAGGGGTCCGCATCGGCCCAGGCGCGCGCCTCGTTCAGACTGTCGAACTCGGCGACGATCAGACTGCCGGTGAAACCGGCCGGGCCGGGGTCTGGGCTGTCGATGGCCGGGAACGGTCCCGCCAGCAGCAAACGGCCCTGGTCGCGCAGCGCGTGCAGGCGTTGCAGGTGCGCCGGGCGTGCGGCCATGCGCCGCTCCAGGCTGGCGGGGACGTCCTCGCCGACGATGGCGTAATACCGATTCATTCCTCTTCCTTGACGTGGCGCGACAGGTACAGCGTCTGGCCGACGATGAACACCAGCATCAGCGCCAGCGAGCCGAACATCTTGAAGTTGACCCAGGTGTCGGTGGAGAACGTCATCGCCACCCACAGGTTGGCCACGCCCATCAGCGCGAAGAAGGCGGCCCAGGCGAGATTCAGCCGGGTCCACACTTCATCCGGCAGGCTGACCTGCTTCTCCATCATCAGGCGGATCAGGTTGCGTTCGAACAGCAGCGGGGCGAGGCCCAGGGTCAGCGCGAACAGCCAATAGAGCACGGTCGGCTTCCACTTGATGAACGCCTCGTCGTGCAGGAACAGCGTGGCGCCGCCGAACACCACGATCAGGATCAGCGAGATCCACAGCATGTTCTCGACCTTGCGGTGCTTCAACCACACCCAGGCGATTTGCAGCACCGAGGCGATGATGGCCACCAGCGTGGCGAAGAACACGCCGGGTTTGAGATGGCTTTCCAGGTGGACGCCGAACAGGGCCAGCCAGCCGGCGGTGGTCTGGGGATCGGCTTCGCCGTACTGGTAGGCGGCGAAGAACAGGATGATGGGGAACAGATCGAACAGGATCTTCACGAATGCGCCGCTCCGAGCGGCCTCCGGACGGGTGGGGCGGCGGGCATTTTGCTATGATTCCGCCTTCCGTCTCAACCCTGAGCACCCGCGCCGCGCGTCGGGGCTACCCGTCGCATGACCGTCTACGATCTGCATTGCCATTCCACCGCTTCCGACGGCGTGCTGTCGCCGCGTGCCCTGGTGGAACGCGCGCGCGACATGGGCGTAGAGGTGCTGGCGCTGACCGATCACGACGACGTGCGTGGCCTGGCTGAGGCCGCCGCGGCGGCGCATGTCGCCGGCATGCGTCTGATCGCCGGGGTGGAGATCTCGGTGACCTGGCGCACGCATACCGTGCATGTGGTCGGTCTGGATGTCGATCCCGCGCATCCGCGCCTGCTCGCCGGTCTGGCCGCCAATCGTGGCGGCCGTGCCGAGCGTGCGCGCCGCATGGCGGACGAACTGGCGCGCATGGGCATCGCCGGAGCGCTGGAGGGCGCCTATGCCTATGCCGGCAATCACGATCTGATCGGCCGCACCCATTTCGCTCGCTTCCTGGTGGAGCGGGGTGTGGTCAAGGACGTCAAGACCGTGTTCAAGAAGTTTCTGGTCAAGGGCAAGCCGGGCTACGTCGCGCACGCCTGGGCCGCGCTGGATGAGGCCCTGGCCTGGATTCATGACGCCGGTGGTGTCGCCGTGCTGGCGCATCCGGGTCGCTATGCCATCGGGCGCGAGAGCATGCGCCAGTTGCTGCGCGAGTTCCGCGAGCTGGGCGGCGTCGGTATCGAGGTGGTGACCGGCAGCCATACCGCCGAGCAGATTCCGGTGTACGCCGATCTGGCGGTGGAATTCGGTCTGTTGGCCTCGGTCGGCTCGGATTTCCACGCGCCGGGCGAAGGCGGGCGCGAATTGGGGCGGCTGGCGCACCTGCCGGGACAGTGCCGGCCGATCTGGCACGCCTGGACCTGACGTGGCCCAGCATTTCCAGATCCATCCGGATAACCCGCAGCCGCGCCTGATGCGTGAAGCGGTCAAGCTGCTGCGCGGCGGCGCGGTGATGGCCTATCCCACCGATTCCAGTTACGCGCTGGGTTGCATGATCGGCAACAAGGACGGCATGGAGCGTATCCGCGCGCTGCGCCAGGTGGACGACAAGCACCACTTCACGCTGGTCTGCCGTGATCTGTCCGAGATCGCCCGCTATGCGCGCGTCGACAATCGACAGTACCGCCTGCTCAAGACCGCCACACCGGGCAGCTATACTTTCATCCTCGAAGCCACCCGCGAGGTTCCGCGTCGCCTGCAGCATCCCAAGCGCAGCACCATCGGTTTGCGTGTTCCGCATCATCCGGTGATCGATGCGCTGCTGGCCGAACTGGACGAACCCCTGCTGTCGATGACGCTGCAACTGCCCGGTGACGACTACCCGCTCAACGACCCCGACGACCTGCTGGAGCGCATCGGCAATCGCGTCGACCTGGTGCTGGATGCCGGTTACTGCGGCATCGAGCCGACCACCGTGATCGACCTCACCGGCGGCGCGCCCGAGGTGTTGCGCCGGGGTGCCGGCGATCTCGCTCGACTGGGACTCGAGTGAACGTGCGCCGGCGTTCCCCGTACCGATAAGGCACTGCCGTGGAACTCAACCTGATCCAGAAAATCTCGGTGTTCGCGTTGCCGGTGATCTTCGCCATCACGCTGCACGAGGCCGCGCACGGCTATGCCGCGCTGCGCTTCGGCGATCGCACGGCGGAGCGGGCGGGACGCATCACGCTCAATCCGCTCAAGCACATCGATCCCATCGGCACCATCCTGGTGCCCGCGGCCATCCTGCTGCTGTCCAAACTGTCCGGCGGCGCCGGCATCCTGTTCGGTTGGGCCAAGCCGGTGCCGGTGAATTTCATGAATCTGCGCCATCCCAAGCAGGACATGCTGTGGGTGGCTGCCGCCGGCCCCGGCGCCAACCTGCTGATGGCCATGTTCTGGGCCGGCATGGTCAAGCTGGCGTTGGCCATGCCGGGCAGTGCGCTGGCCATGCCGCTGGCCCTGATGGGCGCGGCCGGCGTGTTGATCAACGCCATCCTGATGGCGCTCAACCTGATTCCGCTGCCGCCGTTGGACGGCGGTCGCATCGCCGTCAGCCTGCTGCCGCCGCGTCTGGCCTATGGTCTGGCGCGCATCGAACCATATGGCCTGTTCATCCTGCTCGGGCTGCTGTTCCTGGGGCTGCTGGGCATGCTGCTGTGGCCGCTGATCGGTGCACTGATCGCACTGGCCGCGCTGTTGTTCGGCCTGCGCACCGTGGAACTGATGGCGCTCATCCAACTGGTTCTCAACTGACTGACTGACCCATGTACGCGGATCGTGTTCTCTCCGGCATGCGCCCCACCGGCAGCCTGCACCTCGGCCATTACCACGGCGTCCTGAAGAACTGGACGCGGCTCCAGCATGAGTACGAATGCCTGTTCTTCGTCGCCGACTGGCATGCGCTGACCACGCACTACGACGATCCGCTGGGCATCGAGAATGCCACCTGGCAGATGGCGGTGGACTGGCTCGCCGCCGGCGTCGATCCGTCCAAGGCGACCCTGTTCATCCAGTCGCAGGTGATCGAGCACGCCGAGTTGCATCTGCTGCTGTCGATGATGACGCCGCTGGGCTGGCTGGAGCGCGTGCCGACCTACAAGGACCAGCAGGAGAAGCTGAGCGACAAGGATCTGTCCACCTACGGCTTTCTCGGCTACCCATTGCTGCAAAGTGCGGACATCCTGATCTACCGCGCCAACCGCGTGCCGGTAGGCGAGGATCAGGTGCCGCACATCGAATTCGCGCGCGAGATCGCGCGCCGCTTCAACCATCTGTATGGCAAGGAGCCGGGCTACGAGGACAAGGCGTTGGCCGCGATCAAGAAGCTGGGCGGCAAGAAGGCCAAGCTGTATCAGGAACTGCGCACGCGCTACCAGCAGGCGGGCGACGAGGGCGCGCTGGAGGCGGCACAGGCGCTGCTGGCGGAAACCCAGAACCTGAGCCTGGGCGACAAGGAACGCCTGTACGGTTATCTCGAAGGCGGCGGCAAGATGATCCTGACCGAGCCCGATGCGCTGCTCACCGAGGCAGCGAAGATGCCCGGTCTGGACGGACAGAAGATGTCCAAGTCGTACAACAACACCATCGCGCTGCGCGAGGATGCGGACAGTGTCACCCGCAAGATCCGCACCATGCCCACCGATCCGGCGCGGGTGCGACGCGGCGATCCGGGCTCGCCGGAGCGCTGCCCGGTATGGCCGTTGCACGAGGTGTACAGCGGTGAGGAGGTCAAATCCTGGGCGCGTGCCGGCTGCGTGTCCGCCGGCATCGGCTGCCTGGAATGCAAGCAACCGGTGATCGATGCGGTGCTGGCCGAGCTTGCGCCGATCCAGGAGCGCGCGCGCATCTATACCGAAGACCCACAGACGGTGCGCAATATCCTTGCCGACGGCAGCGAGCGCGCGCGCGATCTGGCACGCGAGACCATGCGCGACGTGCGCGAGGCGATGGGCCTCGATTACGGCTGACCGCCGTTCCCGTGCGGCGCACCCGCCGGCCGACGGTCCGCCCTTGAAACCGCGTCGATCGGCCATACCCACGATGGGGTAAACCCGAATGCGAAGCCAACATGAGCGACCAAAGCCAGCCTGAACGGGACGGCGAACACCCGATCGAGGGCGAGATCCTCGACAAGAGCGAGGAGGGTGGTGCCGCCCCGGCGCTGCCGGCGCAGACCCTGCCGGCGACCATCCATCTGCTGCCGCTGACGGAAAAACCGTTCTTTCCAGCGCAGACCCTGCCGCTGATCATGAACGAGGGGCCGTGGATGGAAACGGTCAAGCGCATCGGCGATACCGGCCATCACCTGGTCGGTCTGGTGCTGGTGCGCGGCGACGTATCGGATGATGCGCGGCCGCAGGACTTCCACAACGTCGGTACGCTGGTGCGCATGCATCACCCCATGCGCTCGGACGGCAAGATCCAGTTCATCGCCGAGGGCATCACCCGTTTCCGCATCGTCGAGTGGCTGTCCGGCAAGGCACCGTACTTCGCGCGCGTGGAGTATCCGGCGCAACCGCAGCAGGCCGGCGGCGGCGAGGAGATCAAGGCCTACGCGCTGGCCATCATCAATGCCATCAAGGATTTGCTGCCACTCAACCCGCTGTACAGCGAGGAGCTGAAGTTTTTCCTCAACCGTTTCTCGCCCAACGAACCGGCGCAGTTGGCGGATTTCGCCGCCAGCCTGACCACGGCACCCAAGGACAAGTTGCAGGAGGTGCTGGAGGCACTGAGTCTGCGCAAGCGCATGCAGAAGGTGCTGCTGCTGATCAAGAAGGAACTAGAGGTCGCCAAGCTGCAGACGCAGATCCGCGCCCGCGTGGAAGAGAAGATGACGCGTCAGCAACGCGAGTTCTTCCTGCGCGAGCAGTTGAAGGCCATCCAGAAGGAACTGGGCATCGCCAAGGACGACCGCACGGCGGATCTGGACCTGTACCGCGACCGCGTGGCCAAGCTCGCGCTGCCGGCGCACGCGGCCAAGAAGATCGGCGAGGAGCTGGACAAGCTGGCCGGCCTGGAGCACGGCTCGCCGGAATACACCGTCACGCGCAATTATCTGGACTGGCTCACCAGCCTGCCCTGGGGCAAGTACACCAAGGACAAGCTGGATCTGACACGCGCGCGCAAGATCCTCGACGCCGACCACGATGGGCTCGACGACGTCAAGGAACGCATCGTCGAGTTCCTCGCGGTGGGCGCGATGAAGGGCGAGGTGGCCGGCTCCATCCTGCTGCTGGTGGGGCCGCCGGGGGTCGGCAAGACATCCATCGGCCGTTCGGTGGCGCGCGCGCTCGGGCGCAGGTTCTACCGCTTCTCGGTCGGTGGTATGCGCGACGAAGCCGAGATCAAGGGCCACCGGCGCACCTACATCGGGGCGATGCCTGGCAAGTTCATCCAGGCCATCAAGGAAGTGGAGTCGCAGAATCCGGTGATCATGCTCGACGAGGTCGACAAGATCGGCGCGTCCTACCAGGGTGACCCGGCTTCCGCACTGCTGGAAGTGCTGGATCCGGAGCAGAACGCGGACTTTCTCGACCACTACCTGGATGTGCGTTTCGACTTGTCGAAGACGCTGTTCATCTGCACCGCCAACCAGTTGGACACCATCCCGGGGCCGCTGTTAGACCGCATGGAAGTGATCCGGCTGTCCGGTTATCTGATGGAGGAGAAGCTCGCCATCGCCAAGCACCACCTGTGGCCCAAGCAGTTGAAGAAGAGCGGTTTGAAGCGCGGCCAGGTGACCATCACCGAGGCCGCAGTGCGGCGCATCATCGAAGGCTACGCGCGTGAGGCCGGGGTACGCCAGCTGGAGATGAATCTGGGCAAGGTGATCCGCAAGAGCGTGGTGCGCATCGTGCGCAAGGAAGTGGAACGGGTACGCGTGACCACGGACAACCTGGATGCCTTCATTCCCGAGCCGCCCTATACCCCGGAAAAGCCGGCCACCGGTATCGGCGTGGTGACCGGGCTGGCCTGGACCGCGTTGGGTGGCGCGACCCTGACCATCGAAGCGACCAAGGTGCACACGCTCAACCGCGGCTTCAAGCTCACCGGCAAGCTGGGTGAAGTCATGAAGGAATCCGCTGAGATCGCCTACAGCTACATCAGCAGCCACCTGAAGCCCTATAACGCCGATGCCCGGTTCTTCGACGAAGCCTTCGTGCATCTACACGTGCCCGAGGGCGCTACGCCCAAGGACGGCCCGTCGGCCGGCATCACCATGGCCACCGCGCTGCTGTCATTGGCGCGCAACGAGAAGATCGCGCGTCCGCTGGCCATGACCGGCGAGCTGACGCTGACCGGGCTGGTGCTGCCGGTGGGGGGTATC
This sequence comes from uncultured Thiobacillus sp., assembly GCA_964440155.1. Lineage (GTDB taxonomy): Bacteria > Pseudomonadota > Gammaproteobacteria > Burkholderiales > Thiobacillaceae > PFJX01. The sequence continues at coordinate 18,720 of CAYTRH010000024.1, forward strand.
CGCGAGAAGGTCATCGCCGCCAAGCGGGTCGGCATCCACGAACTGATCCTGCCGCGTGCCAACGAACCGGACTTCAAGCGGCTGCCGGATTACGTCAAGGCGGGTCTCGAGGTCAGCTTCGTCGGTCACTACAAGGAAGTGGCGCGACTGGTGTTCGGCGAGGGCGCGCCCGCGCGCGCGTGATCGCGTTCGCGCCGGCGCCGCCATGCCGATGCTGCATCCCAGTGGCGGCCTTGGCTATCACCTGCGCGCGTGGCGTCACCACCGGCTGTGGGTGCCGTTCCATGCCGTGGTCGCGCAGTGGCTCGCCGGCTGGCGGCCGGGCGCGCACCGGCTGGTGCTGGTCGGCCCCAGCGCCGGCTATGCCTTGCCGCGCGCCTTTCTCGCCCGTTTCGCGCACATTCACGTGCTGGAGCCGGATCCCGTAGCGCGCTGGTTGCTGACGCGGCGCTTCGCCGGCATGCCGCTGACCTTCGAGGATGGAGCATGGTTCGCCGGACCGCGTGGTGCCGCGGAGCTGGTCGCGCGCCACCCCGATGCCGCCTTTCTGTTCTGCAATCTGTTGGGGCAGGAGCTGGTCGGACAGCCGCGCGGCCACGATCGGGCTCACTGGCTGACGGCGCTGGCGCAGGCGCTATGCGGTCGGCCGTGGGCATCCTGGCATGAGCTGGTATCGACCGGTATGCGTCCGACGGTGACCAGCGTAGCCGGATGGTATCGCCCGGCTCGCCTGGAAGACGTGCTGGCCTTGTTCTGGCCGCAGGGGGGTGAACTGGCGCTGATCGATCACGCCACCTTCGGCATGATGCCGGCGTGGCCGCGCCAATATGCGGTGTGGCGCCTGTCACCGGCGCGCTGGCATGTGATCGAATGGTTGCCCGCGCCGCATGCGTCAGGGATGGGCCGAGCGACGCCGGCGCCATCGGTGGGCGCGCGTCGTGTCGGCAAAGAAAAAACGGCTGCCGCAGCAGCCGTTTTTCATCGACCCGTGAACGCCGATTACTTCGTGGCAGGCGCGGCCGGGGCGGTCGGCAGCGGGAACGGGAAGGTGTAGGCGCCGGGGGCGGCCGGGGCGGTCACGCCGGGGATGGTGAACATCTGCGCCCACACGTTCGGATCGAACGGGTTGGCGATGGTCGGCGCGGCACCGTAGCCGGTGGTGGCGGGGGCGGCGGCGGCCGGAGCGGCGGCGACCGGCTGGGCGGCGTAGCCCATCCAGTTACCCCAGGCCTGGCCGTAGGAAGCGGGGTTCATGGAAGCGCCCAGCCAGCCCATGTACAGATTGGGGTTCAGCGGCGCCATCATCAGTTGCAGGGCGCGGGGATCCAGCGGGGACATGGCCCAACGCACGTACACGTTCGGATCCAGCGGCTTCAGCATCATCTGCAGGGTTTTGGCGTCGACCGGGCTCATCACCCAGCGCATCAGCTTGCCCGGATCGGTCAGCGTGGTCAGCACGGCGGTGTAGAAGTTGGGGTCCATGGACGCGGCCAGCCACTTCATGTACACGTCCGGATCGGCGAACAGCTGCATGACGTTGCTGTAGGCACCGGGCTGGACCATGCTGTTCATCATGCGCAGCCACTCACCGGGCTCCATCATGTTCATGCCCATCTGGGTGTAGAAGCCGGGTTCGGTGACGGCATTCAACCAGGGCACGAACACCTTGGGATCCTTGTAGGCGGACAGGTTCTGGGTCATGTCGGTCATGCGCTTCAGCCACTCCTCGGCGGTCTGCGGCACCGGCTTGGCGGGGGCGGTTTGCGCGGCGGTGCCGTTGGCGAAGGCGACGGGGGCAGCAACGACCAGCAGGGCGGCAACCAGGGACTTCACTTTCATCTCGATCTCCTTGGGGTTGAAAGTTGATGGTACAACGGCTTGGATGGCGTGCAGAATATCTAAATATCCTGATAATTACCAAAATCTAATATAACTACGCTTTATGACCGTGACACACCGTTGCGATTTCGCCACCTTCAACACTTCGCGTCCCCATCATGATCGCCCCTGGCGCTGAAGGACCAGCCGTGCTGCTGGGCGCGCGTGGCTGGGAGCACGCCGGCTGGCGCGAACGCTTCTATCCGGCGGGCATGCCGGAGGACTGGTGGCTGACGTTCTACAACACCCAGTTCGGCTGCGTGTTTCTGGACGAGACGACCTGGCAGGGCGCCGGCGACGAGACGTTGGGGCGCTGGCGTGAAGAGACGCACGAGCGCTTTTTGTTCTTGCTGGAAGGTGATGCTGCGGCGCCTGCGCCCGATGTGTTGGCGGGCAAGGCGGTGGTGCTGCGGGCCGACGATCCCGCCATCCTGTGGTTCGAGCGCGACACCGATCTGAAGCAGATCAGCGCCTGGTTGCAGCGGCAGGACGCGTCGCCGGGGGTGCGCTTCGTGCTCAGCCGCGACGCCGATCTCGGCCAGATCGAGCGCGTCACCACGCTGCTGGAACTGTTGGGCTGGTGAGCGCTGTTAGAATGGCCGGGCTTGCGCCAGCCGACTCAGCCGTGTCCGACCTGTCCATCGAAATCCGCGACCTGTCCTTCGCCTACGACCAACGCCTCGTGCTCAAGGGTATCGACCTGACCGCCCGTCGTGGTCAGGTCATCGCCATCATGGGCAATTCGGGCTGCGGCAAGACCACGCTGCTGCGCCTGATCGGTGGTGCGCTCAAGCCCAGTCGCGGCCGGTTGCTGGTGGAGGGCACCGACATGAGCACACTCGACGAACGCGGGCTGTATCGGCTGCGCCGGCGCATGGGCATGCTGTTCCAGTTCGGCGCGCTGTTCACCGATCTGACGGTGTTCGAGAACGTCGCCTTCGCGTTGCGCGAACACAGCGACCTGCCGGAAGAGATGATCCGTGATCTGGTGTTCATGAAACTGAATGCGGTCGGCCTGCGTGGTGCGCATGACCTGAAGCCGTCCGAACTGTCCGGTGGCATGGCGCGGCGCGTCGCGCTGGCGCGCGCGATCGCGCTGGAGCCGGCGCTGATCCTGTATGACGAACCGTTCGCCGGCCTCGATCCGATTTCGCTGGGTGTGACCGGCAACTTGATCCGGCGCCTCACCGACACGCTGGGCGTCACCTCCGTGGTGGTCACCCATGACGTGCAGGAGTCGCTGAAGATCGTCGATTACGTCTATTTCGTGTCCGACGGTGTGATCGAGGCGCGTGGCACACCGGCCGAACTGAAAGCCTCCGTGCTGCCCTATGTGCACCAGTTCGTGCATGGCGAGGCCGACGGCCCGGTACCGTTCCATTACCCGGCGCCCGATTACGCCGAGGATCTGGGGGTGGCGGCATGATGCAGGCCCTGGCCATGGTATTGCGCGGCATCGGCCGCCGCGTGGTGGACGGTGTCTGGCGCATGGGCGTGGCCACGCGTTTCTTCGCGCTGACGTTGTTGTATTCGGGCCAGTGCTTCCGCCGGCCGGGCCTGATCGTGCGCGAGATCTTCAGCAGCGGCGTGCTGTCGCTGATCATCATCCTGGTGTCCGGCCTGTTCGTCGGTATGGTGCTGGGCTTGCAGGGCTACGAGACCTTGCAGACCTATGGTTCCGAGGAGGCGCTGGGCATACTGGTGGCGCTGTCGCTGGTGCGCGAACTGGGGCCGGTGGTGGCGGCGTTGCTGTTCGCCAGCCGGGCCGGTTCCGCGATCACCGCGGAGATCGGCCTGATGAAGGCCACCGAGCAGATCGCCGCCATGGAGATGATGGCGGTCAATCCGGTGGCGCGCGTGGTGGCGCCGCGCTTCTGGGGCGCCGTGATTTCCATGCCTTTCCTCGCCGCCATGTTCTCCGCCATGGGTATCTTTGGCGGCTACCTGGTCGGCGTGGTGCTGATCGGCGTCGACGAGGGCTCGTTCTGGTCGCAGATGCAGGCGGCGGTGGACTTCCGCGAGGACGTGCTCAACGGTGTGATCAAGAGCGTGGTGTTCGGTATCGCCGTCACCGCCATCGCGCTGTTCGAGGGCTACGACGCGCCGCCCACCGCCGAGGGCGTGTCGCGCGCCACCACGCGCACCGTGGTGACCTCGTCGCTCGCCATCCTCGGCCTCGATTTCATCCTGACCGCAATCATGTTCCGTGGAGTCTGATCCATGCAGCGCGCAACCATCGATTTCTGGGTAGGCGTATTCGTCGTCGCGGGCATCGGCGCCCTGTTGTTCCTGGCTCTGCGGGTGGGCAACATGGGTGCGTTCGACCGCACCGAGACCTACACGGTCAAGGCCACGTTCAACAACATCGGCGGTCTCAAGGTGCGTGCACCGGTGAAAAGCGCCGGCGTCGTGGTCGGGCGGGTCAGCGCCATCGGCTTCGATCCGGAGTTGTACGAGGCCAGCGTGACGCTGCGCATCGATGCGCGCTACCGTTTCCCGGTCGACACCACGGCTTCGATCATGACCTCGGGGCTGCTGGGCGAACAATACGTCGCGCTCGAGGCCGGCGGCGACGACCGCATGCTGGCCGCCGGCGACACGCTGCGCCTGACGCAGGGCGCGGTGGTGTTGGAAAACCTGATCGGCCACTTCATCTATGGTCGTGGCGAAGGCGACAAGACGAACTCCGCCGCGGAGCATTAGTCCGACGGGGCATGCCGATCGGACGTGATACAACCATGAAAGGGAACTTGTGATGTACCGAGACTCGAGCATCCTGCGCGCGGCGTTGGTCGTGCTGGTGGCGGCGCTGATCGCCTGGGGGCCGGCGCACGCCAACGTCGTCTCACCCGATGTCCTGGCACGCAACACCACCAATGACGTGTTGCGCATCGTGCGCCAGGATCGCGATATCAAGGGGGGTGACCTGAACAAGATCCACGATCTGGTGGAGCAGAAGATCCTGCCCAATTTCGACTTCCGCAAGATGACCCAGCTTGCGGTCGGCCAGCACTGGCGGCGGGCCACGCCGGAACAGCGCGACCGTCTGGTGGATGAGTTTCGCACTCTATTGGTGCGCACCTATGCCGCGTCACTGTCCAGCGTCGCCGATTACCGCGTGGAGTTCAAGCCGCTGCGCATGAATTCCGGTGACACGGATGTGACGGTGAGCACCGAGGTCAGCAAGCCCGGCGCGCCGCCGATCCCCATCGATTACCGCATGGAGTTGCAGGAGGGCGGCTGGAAGGTATACGACGTGCTGGTGGACAACGTCAGCATGGTCACGGTGTACCGCAACTCGTTCAACAACGAGGTGCGGCGCGGCGGCATCGACGGTCTGGTGGCGGCGCTCAGCCGGCGCAATCAGCCGGGCCAGCCCGGCACCGGAGCGCCGCGCTGATGCGCGTGGAACAGGGTGTCGCCCATCTGGAGGGCGACATCGTGCTCGATCGTGCCCGCCAGTTGCTGGCCGAGGCCGAGGCCGCACTCGGTGCAGGCGCGCGCGTGTTCGACCTGACTGCCGTCGGCCATGTGGACTCCTCCGCGCTGAGTCTGCTGCTGGCCCTGCGGCGTCGCGCCGGCAGCGACGGGGTGCGTTTCGACAACGTTCCGGACAGCCTCACCGCCCTGGCCCGGCTCTACGGCATCGCCGAATTGTTGTAAGCCATGGCGACGGCCGTCCGCCTGCGCGGCGTGGAGAAACGCTATGCCCGCGTGCATGCGTTGCGCGGCATCGACCTGGATATCGAGCAGGGCGAGTTCTTCGCCCTGCTCGGCCCCAACGGCGCCGGCAAGACCACGCTGATCAGCATCCTCGCCGGGCTGGCGCGTGCCAGCGCCGGGCAGGTGCAGGTGATGGGGCACGACGTGGCGCGCGACTATCGCGCGGCGCGGCGCGCGCTCGGCGTGGTGCCGCAGGAACTGGTGTACGACCCGTTCTTCACTGCGCGCGAGGCGCTGCGTTTCCAGTCCGGCTATTTCGGTCTGCGCCACAACGACGACTGGATCGACGAACTGCTGCATCACCTGGGCCTGGCGGACAAGGCCGACGCCTACACGCGGCAGCTTTCCGGCGGTATGAAGCGGCGCCTGCTGGTGGCGCAGGCGCTGGTGCACAAGCCGCCGGTGATCGTGCTCGACGA
>CAYTRH010000025.1:0-24684 GCA_964440155.1 uncultured Thiobacillus sp.
GAGCGGTGGTGAGGGGCGCGCGCTCAAGCGCGCGCCGAGCACTGCGTCAGCGTCTGCGCGATCAGCGCGTAAACCCGCTCGGTAGCACCGCGGTTCTCCGTTGCGAACGCGGTGCCGGCAGCGGCCATGGCCGCCCGCTGCGCGGCATCGGCACGCAGTTCGCGCACCGCCTCCGCCAGCTCCACGACATCCGCCACCCGCCGCGCCGCGCCGCGCGCCACCGCCTGTTCCGCCGCTTCGGCGAAATTCCAGGTATGCGGACCGATCAGGATCGGGCAGCCGGCCGCAGCCGCCTCGATCAGGTTTTGTCCGCCGTATGGCAGCAGACTGCCGCCGACGTAGGCCAGGTCGGCGGCGGCATAATAGGCCGCCAACTCGCCCATGCTGTCGCCGAGGAATACGCGGATATCGTCCGTAACCATGTCGCCGGCGCTGCGCCGTACGAAGCCCACGTCACGCGCGCGCAACAATCCTGCAACGTCCGCGAACCGCTGTGGATGGCGCGGTACGATGACCAGCAGCAGATCGGGCAGATCCAGCGCTGCCAAAGCCTCCAGCAACATCGTCTCCTCGCCATCCCGCGTACTGGCGGCCAGCCAGACGAAACGGCCGCGGAAACGTTGGCGCAAGTCCTCGGCCAGCGGTCCGGACCGATCAGCCGCCGCCACGTCGAACTTGAGGTTGCCGGTCACGACCACGTCGTGCGCCCCCAACGCGCTCAGACGCGCCGCATCGGCCGCCGTCTGCGCGGCTACGCCGGTGAGCGCACGCAGAGCTGGCCGGGTCAGCCAGGCCAGGCGCTGGTAACCCCGTGCCGAACGCGCCGACAGACGCGCATTGACCAGGTACAAGGGCACGCCCCGGCGTGCGCACGCGGCGTAGAGGTTGGGCCATATCTCGGTTTCCAGGATGATGCCGGCGCATGGTCGAACACGCCGCAGGAACATGGCCACCAGGGGTGGAAAGTCATAGGGCAGATAGGCCTGCGTGACATCGCCGCCGAACAGTTCCCGACCCGCGTCGCGGCCGGTCGGTGTGGTGTGCGTGAGCAGGATGGGGCGTTCCGGATGGCGCTGGCGCAGTAGCCTTATCAAGGATGTCGCGGCGCGTGTTTCACCCACCGAGACGGCGTGGAGCCAGATCGGCGAGGTACCCGCGAGCACCTGCGCGACGCCCAACCGCTCCGCCCAGTGGCGGAGATAGCCGGGTTGGCGGCGCGACCGGACGATCAGGTGGAGGAAGGCGAGCGGCAGGATCAGCAGCCAGGCCAGGGAATAGATCAGTCGCATCGGCCTCGATCGGCGGAGGTAGGGGATGGCGCGTGCTAAGATTGCCAGCCGTTTCAGGCGCGAAGCAAGCGTCGCATGCCGTGCGGATGGTGTGAATCAGAGTTTTCCCAGCGCAACGAGTTGATCCCCCGATGAAAGCCGTCATCCTGGCTGGTGGTTTGGGAACCCGGATATCCGAGGAGACCCACCTCAAGCCCAAGCCCATGATCGAGATCGGCGGCCGCCCGATTCTGTGGCACGTCATGAAGATCTACGCCAGCCACGGGGTAAACGATTTCATTATCTGTTGCGGCTACAAGGGTTATGTCATCAAGGAGTACTTCGCCAACTATTTCCTGCATATGTCGGACGTCACCTTCGACATGACCAGCAACCGCATGGAGGTCCATCACAAGAAGGCCGAGCCCTGGCGCGTGACTTTGGTGGATACCGGTGACGAGACGCTGACGGGGGGACGCCTCAAACGCGTGGGGGATTATCTTCGGGACGAGCAGGCGTTCTGTTTCACCTATGGTGACGGCGTCGCGGACATCGACATCACCCAGGAGATCGCTTTCCACCAGCGGCATGGCAAACTGGCCACGGTCACCGCCGTGCAGCCCCCGGGACGTTACGGTGCATTGGTCAGGCAGGGCGACGCAGTGCTTGGTTTTCGTGAAAAACCGCCCGGCGATGGTGCCTGGATCAATGGCGGATTCTTCGTGCTTGCGCCGGCAGTGCTCGACTTCATCGAGGGCGACCGAACGTCCTGGGAAAGCGGACCGCTCGAGGCCATTGCTGCACGGGGTCAGTTGGTGGCCTTCGAGCACCGGGGCTTCTGGCAGCCGATGGACACGCTGCGCGACAAGAACCATCTCGAACAACTGTGGAACTCCGGTCGGGCACCCTGGAAATGCTGGACCTGAATCTGCTTGCCGGCGTTTATCGTGACCGGCGCGTACTGATCACTGGTCACACCGGTTTCAAGGGCAGTTGGCTGGCGCTGTGGCTGCAAACACTCGGTGCCGAAGTCACCGGCGTCGCGTTGCCACCGGAGGCCGAGCCCAACCATTGGCAACTGTTGCGCCTGCCGGTCGACGACCGGCGCCTGGACATCCGTGATTTCGATCGCCTTGCCACGGCGATGCGGCAGGCACGGCCGGAGATTGTCTTTCACCTGGCGGCCCAGCCGTTGGTACGTCGCTCCTATCGTCTGCCCCTGGATACCTGGTCGACCAACGTCATGGGTACCGTCAACATGCTGGAAGCCTGCCGACAGGCCGGTGGTGTGCGGGCCATCGTCGTGATTACCACCGACAAGTGTTACGAGAACCGTGAGTGGCCTTGGGGTTATCGTGAAATCGACCGCCTGGGCGGACAAGATCCCTACAGCGCATCCAAGGCGGCCGCCGAGCTAGTGGCGTCGAGCTATCGACAGGCGTTTTTTCAAGTACCGGAGGCTCCCCTGTTGGCCACGGCGCGCGCCGGCAACGTCATCGGCGGTGGGGACTGGTCCGAGGACCGGCTGATACCGGATCTGATCCGCGCGATCACACAGGCGCGGTCGCTGGAGATTCGCTCACCTGGCGCAACCCGCCCATGGCAGCATGTGCTCGAATCGCTGAGTGGTTACCTGATGCTTGGGCAGCGCCTGTTGCAAGGCGAGGAATCGTTTGCCCAGGCATGGAATTTCGGGCCCGACGGTGATGGCAATCGAGCGGTGGCCGATGTTCTCGCCTGCCTCGGCCGGCATTGGCCCGGGTTGCGTTGGCACGTTACCGACCAGCCGCAACCACACGAAGCCACCCTGCTGTACCTGGACAGCGCCAAAGCCCGGAGCGTGCTGCGCTGGCAGCCGGTATGGGATCTCGACAGCGCGCTTGCCAAGACCGCTGACTGGTATCGCGCCTGGATCGAGGATGGCACGGTGCTCAGCCACCAACAGCTTGCCGACTACGTCGCGCAAGCGGCAAGCAGACAGGTCGATAGGGTGATGGAGTGAAGCTGCATGCGCTACCCATCGCCGGTGCCAAGCTCGTCGAGTCGGCAAGACACTGCGATGCACGCGGGGCATTCATGCGCCTTTTTTGCGCGGATGAGTTGGCCGAAGTCATCGGCGCGCGCACAGTCGTGCAGATCAATCATTCGCATACGACTGCAGTCGGCGCCATCCGCGGCCTTCACTTCCAGCATCCGCCGCACGCTGAGATGAAGCTGGTGCGATGCCTGAGTGGCAGGGTGTGGGATGTGATGGTCGATCTGCGCGCTGGGTCACCCACTTTTCTGCACTGGCATGGCGAGGAACTCAGTCCGGAGAACGCGCGCATGATCGTGATCCCCGAGGGCTGCGCACACGGTTTCCAAGTTTTAGAGCCCGGTTCCGAACTGCTTTATCTGCACACCGCGTTCTACGCCCCGCATGCGGAAGCCGGTTTGCGTTATGACGATCCGAGGCTGGGGATCGCCTGGCCGTTGCCGGTGACCGACATTTCGGTCCGTGATGCGGGCCACGCTCCCATGGCCGATGATTTCCCGGGGATTACGCCATGAAGTGCCGCCATTGCGGAACGCCGTTGACCCACAGCTTCCTGGATCTGGGGTTTGCGCCACCCTCGAACGCCTACCTGACGGCCGAGGATTTGGCTCGCCCGGAGAAATATTACCCGCTCAGAGTCAAGGTCTGTGACCGCTGCTGGCTGGTGCAGACAGAAGACTACGCTGAGGCCGGCGATCTGTTCGATGCTGATTATGCTTACTTTTCAAGCACTTCTAGTGGCTGGCTGGAGCACGCGGCGCGCTACGCGCGCGAGATGATCGCGGGGTTGGCACTGGGGCCAGATAGTCTGGTACTGGAGGTGGCCTGCAACGATGGCTATCTGCTGCGCAACTTCGTCGAGGCTGGCATTCCCTGTCTTGGTATCGAGCCCACGGCCAGCACCGCCGATGCCGCTGAGAGGCTGGGCATACCGGTGCTGCGCGAATTCTTTGGCGAGGCATTGGCCACGACTCTCGCGGCGGAGGGACGGCGCGCGGACCTCATCGTCGGCAACAATGTCTACGCGCACGTGCCGGACATCAACGATTTTACGCGCGGTCTCAAGGCGGTCCTCAAGCCGGGCGGCAGCATCACGCTGGAGTTCCCTCATCTGATGCGGTTGATCGAACATGGTCAGTTCGACACCGTGTATCACGAGCACTATTCCTATCTGTCGTTGCACAGTGTGTGCCGCATTTTCGAGACCGCCGGCCTGCGCATCCGCCATGTCGAGGAGTTGCCGACCCATGGAGGCAGCCTGCGCGTGCATGGCTGTCACGCCGACGACCCGCGCGCCGATACTGGAGCGGTCGCGGAGCTGCTCGACGCGGAAGCGGCGCGCGGCCTGCGCTCCCTGGCGCCGTATTCCGCTTTTCAAGCGCGCGCGGATCGGGTCAAGGACGACTTGCTGGAGTTCCTGCTGCGGCAGAAGCGTGCCGGACGCACGGTTGCCGCCTACGGCGCCGCGGCCAAGGGCAATACTCTGCTGAATTACGCCGGTGTCAAGCCTGACCTGTTGCCTTTCGTGTGCGATGCCGCGCCCGCCAAACAGGGCAAGTTCCTGCCGGGTAGCCACATTCCCATTCTGCCCCCCGAGGCGCTGCGCGCCCGGCGCCCGGATTTCGTGTTGATTTTGCCTTGGAACATTGCGTCGGAAGTGCAGGCGCAGCAGTCGATCGTTCGCCAGTGGGGCGGGCGCTTCGTGGTGGCCGTGCCGAACCTGGTGGTGAGTCCGTGACCTTGCCGCACGCCGAGCCAGCGGCGCCCATCCGTGTCCTGGTGACCGGCGCCAGTGGCTTCCTCGGACGATATGTGCTGACCGAGTTGGCCGGACGTGATGTGCAGGTCATCGCGGTCGGACGCCAGCGCCCGTCCGCCCCGCATGGCGACTTCGTTCATGCCGACCTGCTGCACGTCGACCAAGCCGTGACCGTCATGCGGCGAACACGGCCAACCCACCTGCTGCACCTGGCCTGGTACGCTGAGCACGGTGCCTACTGGCAGTCGCCGCTGAACCTGCGTTGGCTGGAGGCTTCGGTACGCCTTGCCGAGGCGTTCCGCGATGCCGGCGGGCTCAAGCTGGTCGCGGCTGGGACATGTGCCGAATACGATGGCTCGGTGGGCTACTGCCGTGAGGATGAGTCGCCACTGGCTCCGGACAGCCTTTACGGCGTCACCAAGGACGCGACGCGGCGCCTGCTCGCCGCCGTGTGCCGTCAGGGGGGCATGCAGTTTGCCTGGGGGCGGGTGTTCCTGCCTCATGGCGCGGGCGAAGACCGCCGTCGCCTGATTCCCTCACTGATCCAGGTGTTCCAAGGCAAACGCGCACCGTTCGGCGTCAACGCGGGAGCCTACCGCGATTTTCTGCACGCGAGTGATGTTGCGCGTGGGTTCGTCGACCTGTTGCTGACGGCGGCTGAGGGCGCCTACAACATTGCATCCGGTCAGCCCACACGCATTGGCGACGTCGTGGTCCGCATCGCCACTCGCTTGGGTGGCGATGCGAGGATGGTGCTCGACCTCGCGAGCGAGCGTCCGGGAGAGCCGGATCTCCTGGTCGGCGACAATCGCAAACTCAGAGCTCTAGGCTGGCGGGTGTCGGTTGCCACGGATTTTTTCGACCTAGCCGGGTACGATGATGCCGCTTGAACGAGAACTCTACCGGGTCGAGCAGTTGCCCATCCTCCAGAACCGGATGTACGACACGGAAGGCGAGGCGCTGGCCTGCCCGTGCGGCGACATCCGACTGGTGCAGGACGCGGAAACGGGCCTGATTTACAACGCCGCTTTCCAGCCCGAACGCATGGTTTATGACGCGAACTACCAGAACGAGCAGGCGGTGAGCGACCTGTTCAAACGGCACTTGGACGAGGTGGCGGGCATCATCGAGCGCACCATGGGGCGAGCCGGTCTGGTAGAGGTGGGATGCGGCAAGGGCTTTTTTCTGGAGAGCCTGGCAGCCCGTGGGGTGGACATCACCGGTTTCGATCCCGCTTATGAGGGCGAGAATCCTCTGATACAGCCCCATCCGTTCGCGCCCGGTATGGGTATATCGGCCAGTGGCCTGATCCTCCGTCACGTACTCGAACATGTGCAGGATCCGGTACGCTTCCTGGGACAGCTTCAGGGAGCGAACGGCGGTGCTGGGCTGATCTATATCGAGGTGCCATGCTTCGATTGGATCGTGGCGCATCGCGCGTGGTTCGATATCTTCTACGAGCATGTCAATTATTTCCGTCTGCTCGACTTCGCTGGCATGTTCGGTCGGATCATTGCTAGTGGCCATCTATTCGGCGGTCAGTACCTTTATGTCGTCGCCGACCTGGCCAGCCTTCGCGCGCCGCGGGCGGGCGCAGGTCAAATCGCCACACTGCCGCCAGATTTCACGCGAGGTTTGACCCGCCCCGCACCCGGTGGACTGACGGCTGTATGGGGCGGTGCTTCCAAGGGCGTGGTGTTTTCCCTGATGCGCGCCCGCCAGGGTAACCCCGTGGATGTAGTCATAGACATCAACCCCGCGAAGCAGGGCAAATTTCTGCCCGCGACGGGGCTCCGGGTTCACTCTGCGCAGGAGGGGCTCGCCAAGCTGCCGCGTGGCGCAACCATCTATGTGATGAATTCCAACTATCTCGAAGAGATCAAGCACATGTCCAGCCACGCTTATCACTATGTGAGTGTCGACCATGACTGAATTCGAGCATGAAGTGGCGGCCAGGTTGGCCGCGAATGCCAGTGATGCAGGCCTGAAGGACAGCGCCCGGAACTTTTTGCTTGCATCGATCCGGGCACGTTATTCCTACAATTTTTCCTGGATGGGGCGGCCGATCATCCAGTATCCGCAGGACATGGTGGCCATGCAGGAACTGATCTGGCGGGTCAGGCCCGACCTGATCATCGAAACCGGCATCGCGCACGGCGGGTCTTTGATCTTCAGTGCAGCCATGCTCGCGCAACTCGATCTGTGTGACGCGATCGAGGCTGGGCGGACGTTGGATCCGCGTATTTCTGCGCGGCGGGTGGTAGGCATCGACATCGATATCCGGCCACACAACCGGGCTGCCATCGAAGCGCATCCCATGGCATCGCGTATCGAGATGATCCAGGGGTCGTCGGTAGCGCCCGAAGTGGTCGCGCGCGTGCGCGAGATCGCTCGTGGCTACCAGTGTGTGCTGGTCTGTCTCGATTCCAATCACACCCACGCCCATGTTCTGGCCGAGCTGGAGGCCTATGCACCGCTGGTCAGCGTGGGCAGCTATTGTGTGGTTTTCGATAGTGTGGTCGAGGACCTTCCGGCAGAGATGTATCCCGATCGGCCCTGGGGGCCGGGTGACAATCCGAAGACGGCCTTGCGTCAATACCTGGCGCAACACCCCGGGTTCCGGATCGATACCCGTGTGCAGGACAAGTTGCTGATCACGGTTGCACCGGATGGCTATCTGCAACGGGTAAGCTGAGTCGCATCGCGACCGTCGTCCGTGTCGCTCAAGCGTAACCTGGTCGCAAATTATCTCGGCCAGGCGTGGACCGGCCTGGTCGGCCTGGCGTTCATTCCGCTATATGTCCGTTATCTCGGCATCGAGTCATTCGGTCTGATCGGGCTGTTCGCATTGCTACAGGCCTGGTTTACGTTGCTGGACCTGGGCATGACGCCGACACTGGGTCGCGAGATGGCCCGCTTCACGGCGGGCGCGCACAGCGTGCAGTCCATACGCGATCTATTGCGTAGCATCGAGGTCATCGGCTCCGGTATCGCCCTGTTGATCGCCGCGTTGATCGCCGCGGCATCGTCGTGGCTGGCGTCCGATTGGCTCGGCGTCAAACGGCTCGACCCCGGTAGTGTCGCATACGCCATTGCCTTGATGGGGGGCGTCATCGCGCTGCGCTTTGTCGAGGGACTTTACCGCGGCGCGTTGATGGGTTTGCAACGGCAGGTATACGTCAACGCCGCCAATGGCCTTTACGCCACGCTGCGGGCGGCTGGCGCGGTCGCGGTGCTGGTATGGTGGTCACCCACGATCGAAGCCTATTTCATTTGGCAGCTCGCTGTGTCCGTCCTGTCCGCTGCCACCTTTGCGGTTGCAGCGCACACGTACCTGCCCGCAGCGCCGAGGCCGGCGCGGTTTTCGCGGCAGGCTCTGGCCGGAATACGAGCGTTCGCGGCTGGTATGTTGGCCACATCGGTGCTGGCGATGCTGCTGACCCAGGTCGACAAGGTGCTCCTCTCCCGCCTGCTGACGTTGGAAGAGTTCGGCTACTACGCTTTGGCGGCGACCGTGGCGGCCGCGATCTATCTGCTGGTCACGCCCGTGAGCCAATCGTTCTATCCCCGCCTGACGGAGTTGAGTGTCAGTGGCGACGCGAGCGAGCTGGCTCGGGTATATCACCGCGGTGCATGGCTGGTCACCGTGCTGGCGACGCCGGGCGCATTGATGCTGGTGGTATTCGGCGAGGAGCTGATCCTGATCTGGTCGGGCGATGTACATCTAGCCGAACGGGTTGGGCCGCTGCTGACTTTGTTGGCCACTGGCACGTTGCTCAATGGATACATGTACATGCCCTACATGTTGCAGTTGGCCAATGGTTGGACCAGCCTTGCCGTGCGCATCAACCTTTTCGCCGTCGCCGCAGTGGTGCCGGCCATCCTGTGGATCACTCCCCGCTATGGTGCAGTGGGCGCAGCCTGGGTGTGGATCGGCCTGAACCTGGTCTATCTGCTGGTTGGCGTTCAGCTTATGCACCGCCGCTTGCTGCGCAAGGAGATGTGGTCGTGGTTTTGGAATGATGTGCTGGCACCCGGACTGCTCATCGCGGTTTATCTGGTCCTTGCTCGCCAGTTGATGCCCGACGGGCTCGGCCGGTGGCAGACCGTGCCTTGGTTGGGTGGAATCGCGTTGGTCGCCGGCCTTGGGTTATGGCTGGCTCTGCGCGCACGACCAATTCATGAGGCGACAGGAACCTGAGCAGGCTGTGGCGGCCGGGTTGGTGCGTTCCGCCGCGTGTGTGAGAATGCCAAAGGTGTTGTGTGTTGCTCGTTGGGCGGGAGGCCGCCCGTTTGCCGTTCATTGAATACCATGACCCGCTCTTGCGCCGAGACCGACGCTGTTTTGGTCAGTATCGGAATACCCACCTACAACCGCCCCGATGGCTTGCGGCGCACCTTGAACTGCCTGCTCGCACAAACCCACCGCTACCTTGAGATTCTCGTATCCGACAATGCATCGACTGACGACAGGGTTGCGCAAGTCTGCCGCGAGTTTTCCGACCAGGATGCCCGTGTCCGGATTTTTCGCCAGCCGGTCGGCCTCGGTATCGTAATGAACTTCCGGTTCGTGCTGATGCAGGCTGCGGGTGATTACTTCATGTGGGCGGCGGACGATGATGAATGGGATCCCCGCTTCATAGAGGTCTGCCTGGCTCAGTTGCAACAGGGTGCCGTTACCGTTATGACGACGTCGACTCTGCATCTGCGGTATCAAGGCATACGCGTGGCGCAGCGCGCGCCGCGTCTGGAACTGAGCATGTCCCGCTATGCGGCTGTCGCCACTTTTTTGTCGCGACCGTATCCCAACATGATCTACGGCCTGCATCGGCGTCAGGACCTACTCGACTGCATCGACGAACCGCCTTGGTTCGACTACTACGATTGCTACCTAGTGCTCAAGTTGCTGTTGCGCGGACCCGGCGTGGTGGCGCAGGAGGCTTTGTTCGTTGCCGGCGTGGATGCGCCGCAGTATGAAGTCAAACCGATGGCCAGGCGTCTGCGTTTCGCACCGTTCTTCGTCGCTGTCGGTGCGGCACTCGATCAGGCTGGATTGCGGCCGGATGAACGCTGGCGCCTGAAGGCACTCGCGTTGCTGACTACCGTTCGGTTCGCCCTTTCCTATTGGCGCGGACGGGTCACCTCGATCATGCGGTCCGCACGCTCGCAGCGTTCATGAGCGACGGCCGATGACCTTGCGCTATTCGCCGGCCAAAATTCTGGCCGATCCATCGTTACGTCGACGGGCGATGGCGGCGCTGTGGCGCAGGTTGGGCTTCGATGGCCGGGTCTCCTACGCGCAGGCCGGCGAGGATCTGATCCTCGCCCTGATATTCGAGTCGCTGGGGGTGGCGCATCCGGTCTATCTCGACATCGGTGCCAACCACCCACGCCGCTTCAGTAATACGTATCTGTTCTACCGTTGGGGTGGGCGCGGCGTGCTTGTGGAGCCGGATCCGGGTTTGGTGCCGCGTCTACGGCGCGCCCGCCCGCGCGATCTGACGCTCGGTGTTGGCATCGCGCCGCAGCCGGGACAACTGGAGTTCTTCCGCATGTCCGAGCCGGTGCTGAACACCTTTTCACGTGAGGAAGCCGAGTCATTGGCCAGCCAGGGACATCGCATCGTGGCGAGGGTCACCGTGCCGGTGATCACTATCGGCGAGGCGCTAGCGCATTGTCTGCGCACACCCGACCTGATCTCCCTGGACATCGAAGGCATGGACGAGGCGGTGCTAGCGTCACTTGATTTTGTGCGGTACCGACCACTCGTGCTTTGCATTGAAACCATCACTTACTCGACCACCGGCGAAGGCAGGAAGCTATCTGGCATTCTCGAACTGATGCGTGAAAACGGTTACATGAACTTCGCCGACACACACATCAATACGATTTTTGTTGATGAACAACGATGGCGTCGCCGTTGATGGTCCTCGCCGGCGGATACATCCCGAATCCTCCCCGCAACCTGACTGCAAACCACCCATGTCGTTGCGTGCGCTGCTGACGTTCAACCTGAACAATCGTGACCGCTGGGTTGCGCAACAGGCCGCGCGGGTACCCGCGGGGGCCGACGTGCTCGACGTCGGCGCCGGGTCGGCGCCGTATCGTGATCTGTTCAACCATTGCCGTTACCGCACCCAGGATTTTGCGCAGCTCAGGCCCGACCAGTTGCGCTACGGCGGTTATTCGGCTATCGATCTGGTGTGTGACGCGACGGCCATACCGGTCGAGGCGGCCAGCTTCGACGTGGTGCTGTGTACCGAGATGCTGGAGCACGTGCCCATGCCAGAGGCAGTGATGCGAGAATTGGCGCGCGTATTGCGGCCGGGCGGGCGTCTGCTTCTGACGGCGCCGCTGGGTTCCGGCATTCATCAGGAGCCACATCACTATTTCGGTGGCTTCACACCGTTCTGGTATCAGCGCTTCCTGACCCAGGCCGGCTTCGAAGACATCGTGGTCGAAGCCAACGCAGGCTTCTTCAGCTATTTCGGCCAGGAGTCGCTGCGCTTCCTGCAGATGACGCGGCCTCTCGGCGGCGTCCTGCCAACCCCGTGGAGCCTTGGTTTCCTGCCGTTCTGGCTGTTGCTGCTTCCCTTGCTCGGTTTTGGCTTTCCGCTGCTTGGGCGGCTGTTCGACCGGTTCGACCGCGAGCGGCGTTTTACGGTCGGCTATCACGTCACCGCGACGCGCCGTGTCGAGCCATGAAGATATTGGCCGTATTCGGCGAGTTTCAGTATGGCGACCGAACACGCGGCGAGGGCGTGGAATATGCGCTGTTCATCCCGGCACTACGTCGCCTTGGCCATGAGGTCCGCCACTTCGACTCCTGGGATCGCAGCCGTCACGGCGATTTCGCCAAGCTCAACCAGTACCTGCTTGATGTGGTCGATGAGTTTCGGCCGGACCTCATGCTCACCGTGCACATGGAGTATGAGCTTTGGTCCGAGACCCTGGACGCAATACGCGCCCGCGGCGATGTGGCAACGGTATCCTGGGCCGCGGACGACTCCTGGAAGTTCCGCGAGGTATCACGTTTCATCGGCCCCCACTATCACGCCATGGCGACCACCTATGACTATCGGTTGGCGGAGTATCGGGCTGCCGGTATTGGGCAGGTCATGCTCACCCAGTGGGCGGCTTCCTCGGAATTTCTGGCGCCGCCCGTGCCGGCGTCGGCCTGTACCTGGCCGGTGAGCTTCGTCGGTGCCGCCCATGGTGAGCGGCGCGCACGCATCCAGCGCCTGCGCGATGCCGGCATTAAGGTCGCCTGTTTCGGGCATGGCTGGGAACACGGCCCGGTTGATACCGCCGAGATGTTTCGCATCATGCGGCAGTCGGTGATCAGTCTGAACTTCGCCAATTCCCGGGGTGCACCCCAGATCAAGGCGCGTTGCTTCGAAGTGCCGGGCGCTGGCGGTTTTCTGCTGACCGAGCATGTGCCGGGTCTGGAAAGGTTTTACGTACCCGGCACGGAGATCGCCACGTTTGGGTCGGATGAGGGTCTGGTGAGCGCAATATCTCACTTTCTTGCCAACCTGGATGAGCGCGACCGCATCGCGCGCGCCGGGTATCACCGCACCGTGGCCGAACACACCTATGAACGAAGGCTGGCGGCGTTGCTTGACTTCACGCTGTCGGCGGCGAGCAACGCCGTGCCGCCGGCGATGCCGGATATGCGGCTGGCGGTGCAACGCCACCGGACGGGTATGGGGCTGCGCCTGCTCAGATACTTGCTGGTCGCCGCCGCATCGCTGGTGTACGGCAGAAAGCGTGGGCTGCGCGCGGCGCGGCGCCTGGTGTTCGAGCTGAGTTGGCGGCTCGCGGGCTCAGCAACCTTCAGCGCTGCTGGATGGCCGGGGCGAATGTTCCCGGATTGCTGACCCGGCGCCCGGTTATGCCTGTGGCCGGCGCCATACGATAATGTTGGCGCCGATGCAGGATTCCGGCGTTTATCAGGACATCGAAGGAACACCGTTTTGCCGCAGCAATCACGATCCGGCCCGCTGATCAGCGTGGTGATGTCCTGCCATAACGGCCGAGCGACGCTGGCGCGTGCGTTGGCTTCGCTGCTTTGGCAGAGTCATGCGCACTGGGAGCTGATATTGCTGGACGACGGTTCCGATGATGGTTCGGCCGGCATCGCCCAGGCCCTGCAGGATCCACGCATCCGTGTTTATGCGGACGGCGTTCGCCGTGGCCTGGCGGCGCGCCTGAATCAGGGGGTGCGCCTGGCGCGGGGTGATTACGTCGCCCGTATGGATGTGGACGACGTGGCCTTTCCCGAACGTCTGGGTCGTCAACTGGCGTTTCTTCAGGCCCATCCTGAAGTCGACTTGTTGGCGACCGACGCGCTCATGGTGGATGGCGGTGACCGGCCGGTCGGTATTCTGCGCACCGGCAGCAGCCACGAGGACATCTGCCGGCGCGCCTGGCATGGCTTCCCGATGCCGCATCCGACCTGGATTGGGCGCACCGCTTGGTTTCTGCGCAACCCCTACGATGAGCGTGCGCGCAAAGCGCAGGATCAGGCTCTGCTCTATAGAACCCATCGCACCAGTCGGTTTGCCGGCCTGCAGGAGGTGCTGCTGGGCTATCGTTACACCGGGTTGTCGGTACACAAGACTTTGATCGGGCGTTTTCATGTCCTGCGCGCCGTGGCTCGCGGCGGTCATCCGCTGCATGTCCTTGCCGGCGTCGGCAGTCATGGGCTGGCGGCTGCGCGTGATCTGCTGGGGCGGGCCATGGGGATGGATGCATTCGTGATCGCGCGACGCGTGCAACGCTTCGATGCGGCCATCGCGCACCGGTGGGCCGGGCTGATCCGGGAACTGGCGGGGGCCGATGGCTGCCCGGAACTGCACTGAGACCATGTGTGGCATTGCGGGCGTTCTGAGTTCGGTCGGCCGGCACGTCACGGCCGAGGCCGTGAGTGGCATGGCACTGGCGCTGCGGCACCGGGGCCCGGACGACGCTGGCGTGTGGGTCGATGCAGATTCTGGCGTGGCACTGGCGCATCGTCGTCTGGCCATCCTCGACCTGACCCCGGCGGGGCATCAGCCCATGGTGTCGGCCAACGGCCGTTTCGTCATCGTTTTCAATGGTGAGATCTACAACCACGGTGACCTGCGCGCGCAGCTCCGCGGTGTGAACTGGCGTGGCCACTCGGATACCGAAACCCTGGTGGCGGGGTTCGAGCAGTGGGGTATACGCGCCACCATCCAGCGTACCGTCGGTATGTTCGCGTTCGCGGTGTGGGATCGCCAGGCCGGAACCCTGACCCTGGGCCGTGATCGGCTGGGCGAGAAGCCGCTCTATTACGGCTGGCAGGGCGAGACCTTGCTGTTCGCTTCCGAGCTGAAGGCGCTGCGGGCGCATCCGGCGTTCGCCGCGGACATCGACCGGGGCGCGCTGGCTTTGCTGATGCGTTACAGCGCCGTACCGGCACCGTATTCCATCTATCGGGGCATACGCAAGCTCGTCCCAGGCACGTTGGTCACGATCGTGCCTGGGCAGATGCAGGCTGAACCCGAACGTTATTGGGACGCCCGCCGGGTGGTGGCCGACGGTCTGGCATCGCCCTACGATGGTACGCCGGACGATGCGGTGAAGGAGCTCGAACGTGTGTTGCGTCAGGCAGTGGCGCAGCAGATGCTGGCGGATGTGCCGCTCGGTGCCTTTCTCTCGGGCGGGGTCGATTCGTCCACCGTAGTGGCTTTGATGCAGGCCGAATCGATGCGTCCGGTACGTACCTTCAGCATCGGTTTTCACGAGGCCGGTTACAACGAGGCCGAACATGCCGCCGCCGTCGCCCGGCATCTCGGCACAGACCACACCGAGCTGTACGTCAGCGCACGGCAGGCCCTGGACGTGATTCCACGCCTGCCGCAACTGTACTGTGAGCCGTTCGCCGATTCTTCGCAGGTGCCCACGTTCCTGGTCAGTGAACTGGCGCGCCGGCACGTGACGGTGAGCCTGTCAGGTGATGGCGGCGACGAACTGTTCGGCGGCTACAACCGATACGTGTTGGGACAGCGCCTGTGGGGTCGCCTATCGCGTGCGCCGATGTGGCTGCGGGCGTCTGTCGCGCGCGCCCTGTTGGCCGTGTCGCCGGCGGCTTGGAATGCCGTGATGGCGCCGGTGCAGGCGGTGTTGCCGACGCGCCTGCGGCAGGCCAACGTCGGTGCAAAATTGCACAAGGGGGCGGCGGTGATTGCGGCGCGAGACAGCGCCGACGTCTACCGTCTGCTGGTCAGTCTGTGGCACGAGCCCGAAAGACTGGTGCTCGGCGCACGTGAGCCGGAAACGGTGTTGACCGATGCCGCCCGGCAACCGCGTACGGATGCGTTCGTACATGACATGATGGCCCTGGATCTGATCACCTATCTGCCGGACGACATCCTGGCTAAGGTGGATCGGGCGGCCATGGCAGTGAGCCTGGAGACACGGGTGCCGCTGCTCGACCACCGTGTGGTGGAACTCGCCTGGCGCCTGCCTTTGGACTACAAGCTGCGTGACGGGGTCGGCAAGTGGCCGTTACGTCAGGTGCTCTACAAGTACGTGCCGCGTGCCCTGATCGAACGGCCCAAGATGGGATTCAGCATCCCCATCGATCATTGGTTGCGCGGGCCCCTGCGCGACTGGGCCGAGGGACTGCTGGACGTCGTGCATTTGCGTGATCAGAGCTACTTCGATGTAAATCTGGTGCGCTCCAGGTGGTCCGAACACTTGTCCGGCCGGCGCGACTGGCAGTACCAGTTGTGGAACGTGCTGATGTTCCAACAATGGCTGGAGGCGACGCGATGAGGCTGCTGTTCGTCGTCACCGAAGACTGGTATTTCGTGTCGCATCGTCTGCCGCTGGCGGTGGCGGCGCGGGCGGCGGGCTACGCCGTGGCGGTGGCTACGCGTATCGACCGCCATGGCGAGTTGATCCGCGCCGCTGGTCTGGATCTCGTTCCACTGGAATTGTCTAGGCGCGGCGGCAACCCGCTGGTGGAGATCCTGAGCTTGTGGCGTCTGTATCGTCGCATGCGTCCCGACATCGTGCATCACGTGGCCTTGAAGCCGGTGGCTTACGGCAGCGTCGCGGCCATGCTGGCGCGCACGCGTGCGGTGGTCAACGCGGTTGCCGGGCTCGGTTGGTTGTTCACTGCCGCACACGGTTGGGCGCGTCTGGCCCGGCCGCTACTCGGGTGGGCGCTGGCGTGGCTGCTTGATCGCTCGCGCGGTGTCACCATCGTGCAGAACCCGGAGGACCAGGCCATGCTGCGACGCGCCGGCGTGCGTGACCGGCGTCTGCGCCTGATCCGCGGCTCCGGGGTGGACGTGCATGCCTTTCACCCTTGCGAGCCTGCCGACGAACCGGTGTGCGTGATGCTGGTGGCCCGCATGCTGCGCGACAAGGGTGTGGTCGAATTCGTCACGGCGGCGCGGCAGTTGGCAGCGCAGGGCATCGAAGCGCGCTTCGTGCTGGTGGGCGATCCGGATCCGGCCAACCCGGCCACGTTGACGGAGTCCGACCTACGTGCCTGGAATGGACTGGATGGCGTGGAATGGTGGGGGCGGCGTGACGACATGCCGGCGGTATGGCGGCAGGCGCACATCGCCTGCCTGCCTTCCTACCGCGAAGGCTTGCCCAAGGCGCTGTTGGAAGCGGCGGCGACCGGTTTGCCCATCGTCGCCACCGATGCGCCGGGGTGTCGCGAAGTGGTGCGTGACGGTGACAACGGTCTGCTGGTGCCAGTGCGTGACGCTGTGGCACTGGCGGCCGCCCTGCGCCGGCTCATCAGCGACGCCGATCTGCGCCGCCGCATGGGTGCGTGCTCCCGGCAACGTGCGGAGACCGAGTTCGCGCAGGAGATCGTCATCGCCGAGACGCTGGCGGTTTATGGAGCACTGACGTCATGAGGGTGCTGGTGACCGGCGCTACCGGTTTCGTCGGTTCGGCGCTGTGCCCTCAGCTCGCGAGCCGCGGGCACGTTTCGGTGCGCGCGCTGCGAAGTACGCGGGGATCCGGCGACGGTGTGGTGGTCGGCGATATCGACGCCGCCACCGACTGGCGCGCGGCCCTGAGCGAATGCGATGCGGTGGTCCATCTCGCCGCCCGGGTGCACCGGATGCATGACGCTCCGGACGCGGCCGCGCGCTATCGTGCCACCAATACCGAGGCAACGCTGAATTTGGCGCGCCAGGCCGCTGGCCTGGGCGCGCGCCGTTTCGTGTTCGTCAGCAGCATCAAGGTCAATGGCGAGGGCAGGGCGGAGGCCTACCGTGAAACCGACCTACCCGCACCGCAGGATGCGTATGCCATCTCCAAGTGGGAGGCGGAACAGGGCTTGTGGCGCATCGCGCATGAAACCGGGCTGCAGGTGGTGGTGTTGCGGCCGCCGCTGGTCTATGGTCCGGGCGTCAAGGCCAACTTCCTGGCCTTGCTGCGCCTGGTGGCGCGTGGCTGGCCGTTGCCGTTGGGCGCCATCGACAATCGCCGCAGCCTGCTCTACCTGGAGAACTTCGTCGATGCCATCGCGCTATGCCTGGAGCACCCGGAAGCTGCCGGCCAGACCTTCCTGATCGATGACGGCGTCGCCGTTTCCACCCCGGATCTGGTGCGAGCAATTGCGCTGGCGATGCATCGGCCGGCACGCCTGCTGGCCGTGCCGCCGGGGCTGTTGTCGCTGGCCGGGGCATTGGTCGGCCGACGCGCCGCGGTGGCGCGCCTGACCGAATCGCTGTGGGTGGATGCCTCGCTGATCCGCGCGCGACTGGGATGGCGTCCGCCATTCACGCTGGCGCAAGGGCTGGCTGCCACCTGTGCCGAGTTGCCATGACTGCACTGGCCGTGGCCTGCGCCTTCTGTATGTGCTGGTTGACCCTGGCCGTGTTGTTGCGCCGGGAGCGTCTGTTGCCCATGGACCATCCCAATGAACGTTCGCTGCACGTCGCGCCCAAGCCGCGCATCGGTGGCGTGGGCATCATGGCCGGGGGGGCGGCGGCCACGGCGATCCTCGCCGACGCAGTTCTCGCTCCGGTGATGCTGGCGGCGCTGGCGCTGGCCGCGCTGTCCCTGCTGGACGACGTGCGCGGCCTGCCGGTCGGCCTGCGCATGGCGGTCCACCTCGCGGTCGCGACGGTGTGCCTGCTGTTTCTGGGGCTGGACGGTTGGTCGCTGCTTGGCGCCGTCCTGGTTGTGGTGTGGATGACCAATCTGTACAACTTCATGGACGGTGCGGACGGCCTCGCGGGCGGTATGGCGGTGTTCGGCTTCGGTACGCTGGCGCTGCTTGCCTGGATGGCCGATGCAGTGATGCTCGCTGCCCATTGTGCGGCCGTCGCGTTGGCGGCGCTGGCCTTTCTGCGTTTCAACTTCCCGCCGGCGCGTCTGTTCATGGGTGATGCCGGGTCCATCCCGCTGGGGTTCCTTGCGGCGACGTTTGGCATTGCGGGCGTCCTGCACCAGGTCTGGCACTGGAGCGTGCCGCTGCTGGTGTTTTCGCCGTTCATCGTCGATGCCAGCGTCACGCTGTTGGCGCGCCTGCGGCGTGGCGAACGCATCTGGCGGGCGCATCGCACGCATTATTACCAGCGTCTGGTGCGCGGCGGTTGGAGCCATCGCCGCCTGGCTTATGCCGAGTATGCGCTGATGGCGGGCGCCGGCGCGGCCGCTTTTGCCGCGACGCTGTGGCCGGGCTGGCGTTGGGGCCTGCTGGCGGCAGCCGCGGCCGTGTATCTAACCTTGGCGGTGGCCGTCGACAGTCGGGTGAGGGAGTCCGATCTTGCCGATTAACCGGTCCTTGCTGGTCATGCTGCATGATGTCGCCGCTTCGGCCGCGGCCTGGCTGGGCGCCTACTGGCTGCGTTTCAATCTGGCCCTGCCGCAGGAGTATCTGGCCGCGGCATTGTCGACGTTGCTCTGGGTGCTGCCGTTGCAGGCCGGGCTGTTCTGGTATTTCGGGTTGTATCGGGGCATCTGGCGTTTCGCCAGCCTGCCGGACCTGCAGCGCATCCTCAAGGCAGTCGGCGTGGCTGCGGTGGCCACGCCGCTGATCCTGGTGCTGTTCCGGGTGGAGGCGGTGGTGCCGCGCTCGGTGCTGTTGCTCGATCCGTTGCTGCTCGTGCTGCTGATGGGTGGCAGCCGCTTCGCCTATCGCGCCTGGAAGGACCACCGGCTGGCCGGATTGCTGGCGGAAACCCGGCCGGTGCTGGTGCTGGGGGCCGGGTCGGCGGCGGATTTCCTGTTGCGCGAACTGCACCGCACGCCCTCCGGCTATCAGCCGGTCGGCGTGCTGGATGATGAGCCCGGCAAGCAGGGGCGGTTGATCCAGGGCATTCCGGTGCTCGGCACGACGCGCGATGTCGGGCGGCTGGCCGAGCAGTTGTCGGTGCGCGACGTGATCCTGGCGCTGCCGTCCGCACCCCATGCGGTGCGCGCCCGCCTGGCGGACGAGTGTGCCGGACTCGGCCTGAACCTGTTGACCGTGCCGTCCATGGAGGACCTGATGCAGGGGCGCGTACAGGTCGCCGCGCTGCGCCCGATCGAGCTGGACGACCTGCTCGGACGCGACCCGGTGCGGCTGGACGGTGCGGGGCTCAGCGAGAGCCTGGGCGGGCGCGTGGTCATGGTGACCGGCGCGGGCGGTTCCATCGGTTCGGAGTTGTGTCGCCAGATCGCCCAGTTCCGGCCTTCGCTGCTGCTGCTGTTCGAGCAAAGCGAATTCGCCCTGTATCGGCTCGAGCAGGAGTTCCAGCGAGACTTTCCCGGCCAGGCCATCGTCCGTCTGGTCGGGGGTGTGCAGGATGCCCGCCGTGTCGAGGAAGTGCTGTCCAGGTACCGGCCGGCCGTGATCTACCACGCCGCCGCCTACAAGCACGTGCCGCTGATGGAGGAGAACGCCCTGCAGGCGCTGCGCAACAACGTCCTGGGCACCTGGGTGCTGGCCAGCGCGGCGCGCACCGCGGGGGTGGAGAAGTTCGTCATGGTGTCCACCGACAAGGCGGTGAATCCCACCAACGTCATGGGGGCGTCCAAGCGCATGGCGGAAATGGTCTGCCAGGCGCTGCAGGCGATGCCGGGGGAGGCGGGCGCGCACACGCGCTTCATCTCGGTGCGTTTCGGCAACGTGCTCGGCTCGTCGGGCAGCGTGATCCCCAAGTTCCGTGCGCAGATCGAGGCCGGCGGGCCGGTCACGGTGACCCATCCCGAGATCACGCGCTACTTCATGTCCATCCCCGAGGCGGCGCAACTGGTGTTGCAGGCGGGGTTGATGGGGCAGGGCGGGGAAATCTTCGTGCTGGACATGGGCGAACCGGTGCGCATCGTCGATCTGGCGCGGCTGATGATCCGGTTGTCCGGCAAGCGCGAGGAGGAGATCCGCATCGAGTTCACCGGCCTGCGGCCGGGCGAGAAGCTCTACGAGGAGCTGCTGGCGGACAGCGAATCGACGCTGCCGACACCCCATCCCAAGCTGCGCGTGGCGCGCGCGCGCGCCACCGATGCGCGGGTGGTGGATGATTTCCTCGACTGGATCGCCCGTGCCGATGCGGCGGACGACGACGAGGTACGCGCGCGTATTGGCGCCTGGCTGCCGGAATACCGCGCCGAGGCTCAGGCCGGCGGGGCGGAGAAGTCCACGTCTTCGTAGATCGTGCGCAGGTCGATGCGCGTGGCGACGCTGTCAAGGTCGATGCTGCCCTCGGGTCCGGCGGATTGCAGCAGCCAACGGCCGTCCGGCTCGCGCCGGAACAGGTCGACATGGCGGCGGTCCTGCTCGATCAGCAGGTATTCGCGCAGACTGTCGATGCGGCGGTACAGCTCGAACTTCAGGCCGCGGTCGTAAGCGGCGGTGGAAGCGGACAGGACTTCGACGATCAGGGCGGGATGACGCTTGGCGGTGTCGGCGTCGCTGCCGCGGTCGCGCGCATCGCAGGTGACCAGCACGTCGGGGTAGAACACCGCGTCGGCGGCATCGATGCGCAGTTTCATGTCGGCGATGTACACCCGGCACGGACCGCCGCGCAGCGCGTTGCGCAGGGTGCTGGCGACGTTGAGGGCGATGGTGTTGTGGGCATCGCGCGCGCCGGTCATGGCGAACACTTCGCCGCCGAGGTATTCATGGCGCTCGGACTGCTCCGCCTCCCAGGCGAGGAAGTCGTCGATGCCGAAAGCCGGTTGCGGTTGGGGGGCGCCCATGGCGATTGCGTCGTGGTGTCGGCGCGCCAGTATAGCGCGCGCCAAAGCGTCTGACGGTGCAGGAGCAAGTGACGCGGTAACGGACGGGGCGGCCCCGTCCTGTGTGTCGAAACGGCGTGCCCTGGTTCAGGCCGGCGCGGCGGAGAAGTCCACGTCTTCGTAGATCGTGCGCAGGTCGATGCGCATGGCGACGCTGTCCAGGTCGATGCTGCCCTCGGGGCCGGCGGATTGCAGCAGCCAACGGCCATCCGGCTCGCGCCGGAACAGGTCGACATGGCGGCGGTCCTGCTCGATCAGCAGGTATTCGCGCAGACTGTCGATGCGGCGGTACAGCTCGAACTTCAGGCCGCGGTCGTAAGCGGCGGTGGAAGCGGACAGGACTTCGACGATCAGGGCGGGATGACGCTTGGCGGTGTCGGCGTCGCTGCCGCGGTCGCGCGCATCGCAGGTGACCAGCACGTCGGGGTAGAACACCGCGTCGGCGGCATCGATGCGCAGTTTCATGTCGGCGATGTACACCCGGCACGGACCGCCGCGCAGCGCGTTGCGCAGGGTGCTGGCGACGTTGAGGGCGATGGTGTTGTGGGCATCGCGCGCGCCGGTCATGGCGAACACTTCGCCGCCGAGGTATTCATGGCGCTCGGACTGCTCCGCCTCCCAGGCGAGGAAGTCTTCGATGCCGAAAGCCGGTTGCGGTTGGGGAGCGCCCATGGCGATTACGTCGAGGTGTCGTGGCACCAGTATAGCGCGCGCCGTCGTGATTCAGCCGCGCCCGCGCAGGTCGCGCTCCATCGCGCGCGCGGCGGCCAATCCCTGGGCGATCGCCGCGGCCACCGAGGGTTGCGGCGTTTCCGTCAGGTCGCCGGCGGCGTAGATGCCGGGCACGTCGGTGCGCTGCCAGGCATCGACGCGCACATGCCCGCCGGCGCCCAGGGTCGGACGCGGTACGCCGGTGAAGGCGTCGAGGATGTCGGTATCGGGTCGGTAGCCGAACAACACCAGCAGCCAGTCGTGCACAGTGTCGGACCGGTCGGCCCAGGCGGCGCGGATGCGTTCGCCCTCGACGTCGAGGCGGACCGGCACGGCGTGCGGACGCAGTTCGATGTCGTCGCGGCCGGCGCAGGCGGCGACGAAGGCGGCACGCGCGGAAAAATGGGCACGTGTGGCAACCTGTACCCGACAACCGCGTTCGGCCAGGAACAGGGCGTGATCCAGGGCGTTGTCGCCGCCGCCCAGGATCAGTACGTCGGCAGTGCGTACGCGCTCGCGCAGGGCGTCGGACAGCGCGCCGATCAGCACCCGCTCGCTGCGCGCCGCGAGCGCTCGCAGTTGCGCGGTGGCGCGCGGACGCATGCCGGTGGCGAGCAGCAGCGCGCGTGCGTGCAGCACAAGCGGACCGTGGGCCCGGTCGGCATCGGCCAGGTGCGCACCGTCGGTCGCCATGGTGGCCAGGTCGAGCACGAAGCCGGCATCGTGCGAGCTGATGCGTGTGACCGTGGTGCCGACGTGGGTGGTCACCGGCAGACGCTCATAGTGCGCCACCAGGCGGCGGGTCAGCGCTTCGCCGGTTTCTCCCGGTGACCCCAGCAGCCAAAGGTTTTCGTGGAAGTTGCCGCGCTGTGCGCCGCCGACGTGGTCGGCGCGCTCGATCACCACTGGGGCCAGGCCGAAACTCAAGCAGGCGTTGGCGCACGACATGCCGGCAGGGCCGGCGCCGATAATGGCGACGGTGGGCGGGTCCGTTATCATGGCGCGCAACTTAGCACATGCCGATGCGTCCCGTAACCGCTCCCCCCCGCCTGCCCGAACCCGACGCGGACGCGCGCGCGCACAGCGCGCGGGTTGCCGCGCACATCGCCGACGAGATTGCCGCCGCCGGCGGCTGGATCAGCTTCGCCCGCTACATGGAACTGGCCTTGTACGCGCCGGGGCTGGGCTACTACACCGGCGGTGCCGCCAAGTTCGGTGCTGCCGGCGATTTCGTCACCGCGCCGGAAATCACGCCGCTGTTCGGGGCCACATTGGCGGCGTTCGTGCAGGCGGTGCGCTCGCGCGTGGGCGGCGACGTGCTGGAACTGGGCGCCGGCAGCGGCCGGTTGGCACTCGATCTGTTGATGGCGCTGGCCGGCTCGGATGGTCCGCCGGCGCACTATTTCATCCTGGAGCCCAGCCCCGATCTGCGCGCGCGCCAGCAGGCGCTGTTCGCCACGCAGGCGCCCGAGCTGCTGGCGCGGGTGCGCTGGCTGGACGCACTGCCCGACGATTTCGTCGGCGTGGTGCTCGCCAACGAGGTGCTCGACGCGCTGCCGGCGCATGTGCTGGTATGGCGGGACGGCCAGCCGCTCGAACGCGGTGTGGCTTGCCTCGACGGCGTGTTCGTCTGGCGCGAACGGCCGCTGGAGGCGGGCGAACTGGTGCGCGCAGCCCGTGCCATCGCACCGGCGGGTGTCGGCTACGTGTCCGAGATCAGCCTGGCGGCGCCGGCTCTGGTGGCCACCCTCGGCGAGCGCCTGGCGAGCGGCGTGCTGTTGCTGCTGGATTACGGTTTTCCGCGCGCCGAGTATTACCACCCGCAACGTGCGATGGGCACGTTGCGTGCGCACTACCGGCACCATGCGCTGGACGACCCGTTCTTTCTGCCCGGACTGGCCGATCTGACCACGCATGTCGATTTCAGCGCCGTCGCGCTCGCCGGCGAGGCGGCGGGTTTGGAACTGCTGGGTTACACCAGTCAGGGCCAATTCCTGCTGGATGCCGGCCTGCTCCAGGTTCTGGCCGGGTTGACGCCGGGCAGCCTCGACTACCTGCGTGCCGCGGCCGCGGTGCAAAAGTTGGTGCAGCCACACGAGATGGGAGAACTGTTCAAGGCGATCGCTTTCGGCCGCGGCTGGCACGGCGAACTGCCGGGGTTCCGTCGTGGTGACCGGCGCGGCGCGCTGCAACCCTGAAAACCGCAGTCGACCGCTGCTTTGCCCTTGTGAGCCCGCTACGCACCCGATTGCGCGCCTGCCGGGCCGCCTGGCGGCGTCGCCTTTCCTGGCACGGAGCGACCCGGCGCGTCGTCGCGCCTTGCCGGATGACCCGGCAGACCCACCACTCGGTCGCGTTCGACTGCGGTTTCCCGGGTCAGGTTACCCGGGAAACCTGACCCGGCGGCGACGGCTGCACCCGGTCCGGAGACGTCGCCGGCATTGCGGCTCCGGCCCGGTCAGGTGATCAGCACGATGCGCACGTCGTTGACATTGGTGCGCGTCGGTCCGGTGATGAGCAGGTCATCCAGGGCGGCGAACAAGCGGTAGGCGTCGTTGTCATCGAGCAGCGCGCGCGCGTCCAGCCCGGCCGCAGCGGCGCGCGCCAGGCTGTCCGGGGCGAGCAGCGCGCCGGCGTTGTCACCGCTGCCATCGATGCCGTCGGTGTCGGCGGCCAACGCGTACACG
>CAYTRH010000026.1:0-23776 GCA_964440155.1 uncultured Thiobacillus sp.
AGCCACTGCTCCCAGCGGTAATAGTCCGGCTTGCAGGTGGCCAGCTCGCGCGACCAGTCGATGGCCAGGCCCAGGCGCTTCAACTGGCTGCGCATGTAATCGATGTTGGCGTAGGTCCAGCCCGCCGGTGCGACGTCGTTGGCGATGGCCGCGTTCTCCGCCGGCAGACCGAATGCGTCCCAGCCCATGGGTTGCAGCACGTTGTAGCCGCGCATCCGGTGGTAGCGCGCCAGCACGTCGCCGATGGTGTAATTGCGCACATGACCCATGTGCAGCTTGCCGGACGGATAGGGGAACATCGACAGGCAGTAATACTTCGGCCGGGCAGGATCCTCGACGGCGCGGAAGACCTGCTTTTCCTCCCAGTGCGACTGGGCTTCCGGTTCGATGATTTCCGGGCGGTAATGCGCATCCATGGCGGGCGGGGGAGTGATCGGCTGGGCAGAATGGAACGGTGCATTATAGCGGCGTTCGGATGACAGGCCGTGCCGGCGACGTTTATACTCGCGCGCCGAATCCGAAGCCACGACAGGCCACCGGAAACGCGCGGCCAGGGCACGCGCCGACGGCCTGTAAACCGTATCCCGTTTCACTCACACCCCTGGGGGAGCACCCGATGTCCAAGAAGCATCCCGTCGTCGTCGTCACCGGCTCGTCCGGCGCCGGCACCACCACCGTCAAGCGCGCGTTCGAGCATATCTTCACGCGCGAGAAGCTGACCGCCGCCGTGATCGAGGGCGACAGCTTCCACAGCCTGGGTCGGGCCGAATTCAAGGAAGCCATGAAGAAGGCGGAAGCCGAAGGCAACCACCACTTCAGCCACTTCGGCCCGGAGGCGAACGACTTCGCCGCGCTGGAAAACCTGTTCCGCACCTATGGCGAAACCGGAGGCGGCCAGCGTCGTTACTACATCCACAGCGACGAAGAAGCGGAAATGCACAACAAGGCGCTCGGCACCAACCTGAAGCCGGGTGAGTTCACGCCGTGGCAAGCCCTGCCCACCCCGACGGATCTGCTGTTCTACGAGGGATTGCACGGCCTGGTGAAGACCGACACGGTCGACATGCCCAAGCACGTGGACCTCGGCGTCGGCGTGGTGCCGGTGGTCAACCTGGAGTGGATCCAGAAGATCCACCGCGACGCCGCCGAGCGCGGTTACTCCGCCGAAGTCATCGTCGATACCATCCTGCGCCGCATGCCGGACTACGTGAACTACATCACGCCCCAGTTCTCGCAGACCGACATCAACTTCCAGCGTGTGCCGCTGGTCGACACCTCCAACCCGTTCATCGCGCGCGACATCCCGACGCCGGACGAGAGCCTGGTGGTGGTGCGTTTCCGCGATCCGAAGAAGGCCAACTTCCCCTACTTCCTGAGCATGATCCCGGGTTCCTTCATGTCCCGCCCCAACAACCTGGTGGTGCCCGGCGGCAAGATGGGTTTCGCCATGGAAGTGATTCTCGGCCCGATGATCGAGCGCATGGTGGAGGAGAGCCGCAAGCTCTGATTCCGGGCACCGCTCGGTCGAAACGGGCGCTGCGGCGCCCGTTTTCGTTTATCGCGCCGCATCCGCCTCAATGCGACGCATCCCCCGGAATCAAGGCCTCGATCGGCGCGCGTACCGCCTCGCCCAGTTGCCGATGCCAGGCCAGCATGTCCTGCGCCTGTGCACGCCAACGCAGGAGACCGGCATCGGCGGCATGGCGCAAGGTATCCAGGTCGCCGCCTTGCAGCCAGTCACGATAGGCTGCCGCCAGTTCGGGAAACAGCTTGCGCCGCATGCCGACGAAATTGGCGAAGAAGAAGTGCAACGCCGCCGGGTCGCCGGCCCGCAACAACCCCGGCAGCGTGCACAGGCAATCGGCATACAGATCGCGCACCGCACGCGCGACGATCTCGGCACGCGTGCGCATCACGTCTGCCAATAGCGCCGGCCAGGCCTCGCCGAGTTCCGCGCCGACTCGCGCCTCGCCCAGTTCGTGCAGGATCACCGATTCGGTCTCGGTGCGCGTCATGGCGCGGAGCGCCGCCTCGGCGTCGCCGGCGAAGTCGTAGCAGGCCACCGCCTGCGCCATGGCCGTATTGCGTCCGCTCCAGCGCCATTCCTCATAGCGTTCCCACAGCCAGCGGCGCAGTGCTTCGGTACGCACGAAGATGGTGTCGTCCAGCAGCATGCCGGGCGGCGCGTCCAGGTCGCGCGCGTACTCGCAGTCCGACACGTAGACACGGAAGCCGTCGCGCGTCTCGCTGCGCAGCAGACTGCCGAGGAAGAAATGCGGCTTGCAGCCGCGCCCGTAGCCGCCGGAATAGACCAGCCCGTGCGGCGCCAGATCGCGATTGATCCGCGCCACCTCGAACGGGT
Organism: uncultured Thiobacillus sp.; assembly: GCA_964440155.1. Classification (GTDB taxonomy): domain Bacteria; phylum Pseudomonadota; class Gammaproteobacteria; order Burkholderiales; family Thiobacillaceae; genus PFJX01. The sequence goes on from CAYTRH010000026.1 coordinate 2,363, forward strand.
CCACTGCACCGGAGGCCAGCGGCAGGCGCTCGTAGCTGGCGCCCTCGTACCCTTCCCACAGCTTCTCGCGCTCGTTCATCCACTCGCCCACCTCGCCCTTGGGCATGTCCTGGGTCAACGGGATGTCGTGCTCCCATCGGTACAGTTCGCGCATCTTGAGCAGGAAGGTACATAGCGTCAGATCTCCGGCGAACTGGGCATCGGAGATATGGCAGTTTTTCTGTACGGCGCTGACAATGGCGCCCAGCTTGAGGTCGGTCATGACTGCCTCGCGTGGTAATAGTCGAGTGATTTTGTCGGATTATGCGCCTGGACGGCGTTCGAGGGAATGCAGCATGCGTTACTGGTTGATGAAGTCGGAACCATCGGAATACAGCATCGACGATCTCGCGCGCGACGGCAGCGTCGCCTGGTTCGGCGTGCGCAACTATCAGGCGCGCAACTTCATGCGCGATCAGATGAAAGTGGGCGACGGCGTGTTGTTCTACCACTCGTCCTGTGCCGAGCCGGGCATCGCCGGGCTGGCTGAAGTGAGCAAGCTCGCCTATCCGGACGAGACCCAGTTCGAGGCAGGCGGCAAGTATTTCGACCCCAAGGCCACCCGGGAGAACCCGCGCTGGTTCAACGTCGAGGTGCGTTTCGTCGAGAAGACGCGGTTGCTATCCATCGCTGAATTGCGCAGTTACCCGGAGCTGGCCAACCTGCGCATCCTGGCCAAGGGCAACCGCCTGTCGATCACGCCGGTTGATCCTGACGAGTGGCGTTTCATCGTGGCGCGTCTGCACGCCTGAACGGCGGTTGCCTGCCAGGTGACGCCATGCCGAACTTCATCGCCACGGCCAACGCCGAGAATTTCGACCCTTTGATCCTGGGCAACTCGCAACGCGGCCTGGTGCTGGCCAATTTCTGGTCGCCCCGCGCCGGACCCTGCATGCTGCTGATGCCGCGCCTGAACGCGCTGGCCGAGAGCTATGGCGGGCGCTTCCTGCTGGTGCACGTCGATACCGACATGCTTGGCCAGCGCGCCCGGCGCCTGGGTGTCACCAGCGTGCCGACGGTGAAGTTCCTGCTGCGCGGCGAGGTGGTGCATACCATCCACGGTGCCGAGTCCGATGCGGTGTTCCACGCCGCGCTGGCGCGTTTTCTCGCCGACGAGCGCGACGCGCCGCGTCTGGCGGCGTTGCGCCTGCATCAGCGGGGACGCACAGACGAGGCCATCGAACATCTGGCGCGCCTGGCGGTGGAGCAACCGGAGGATCTGGCCATCGCCGCCGATCTGGCCAAGTTGCTGACGCTGGCCGGGCGTATCGACGAGGCCCTGGCGTTGCTCGCAGCACTGCCGGCTGCGGCACGCGCGACGCCGGGCATCGCGCCGTTGCTGGCGCACCTGGAGTTGATCGCGGCCGGCCAAGCCGGGGACGATGACGCCGCCCCGGACTCGCCGGCGGCAAGGCTGGCGCACGCTGCGCGCGCGCTGCTGGCGGATCAACATGAACAGGCCATGGAGGCACTGCTGGCACTAACGCGCGATGCCCCCGACTACCGCGACGACATCGGCCGCCGCGGCCTGCTGGCGCTGTTCGACCTGCTGGGCGGCGATCACCCGCTGACCCGGTCGTTTCGCACACGGCTGGCGGAGCTGGCGTGTTGAGTACGGCCGTGTCCGGCCAGCCGGGATGGCGCGCCGACTTCGCACGCCATCCGGCATTCGCACCGCTGGCGCGCTGGACGCGGGCGCTGCGCGGCGACGACTGGCCGACGCTGGACACGCTGAACCGGCTGGCCGCCGAGGGCGCCGTCGCCGGCGGCCGCCCGCTGGTGTTCGCGCCGCAGCAGGCGCGTCAGGGACAACATGTTTACGAAACGACGATTTTCGCCAGCGGCGTGGTGCCGACCCGGCCGCGCAACTGGCACGATCTGTTGAACGCCTTGTGCTGGCTGGAATTTCCTGCGACCAAGGCGGCGTTGAATGCGGTGCACGTCGCCGAATTGGCGCCGGGGCGCGACCGCTCGCCGCGCTCGGATGCGGCGACGCTGTTCGACGAAAGCGGCCTGGTGCTGGCCGGTCCGCACCGCGCACTGGCCGAGGCGCTGGCCGACGCACGCTGGCACGAGGCGTTCGTGGCCCGGCGCGCGGACTGGACGGACATGCACGCGGTGGTGATCGGCCACGCGCTGCTGGAAAAACTGCTGGCACCCTGGCCCGGCATCACCGCCAAGTGCCTGTTCCTGGAGATGCCGACGGCGCAGGCCGGACTGACGGACGGTTTGGATCGGGTCGTGGCCGCGGTGTGGCGCGGCCAAGCCATCCGCCGCCCGGCCGATCTGTTTGCCGTACCGGTGCTGGGTATTCCGGGCTGGTGCGCGGACAACGCCGACCCGGCGTATTACCGGGACACACGGCACTTCCGGCCGCGTCACCGGTGACCGCGCCGCCGGCTGCCCGCGTCAGACGTGCACGGTTACGGGTGGGACGTTGCAGGCCTCGCCGGGTGCGGTCGGCACCGGGCGGATGTCGAAATCGAGCGTGGCCAGATCGATCAGGATGTAGCTGGGCGGCGCACCGACGCCGCCCACCGTGCCCGGATTGAGCAGATGGGTGACGCCACCCTTGACGTTGTTCACCGCGACCATGCTGGCGCGATGGTCGTGGCCGCAGCACACCAGGTCGTAATCGCCGGTCAGTGCCATGGCGGCGGCGTAATGCGGGTAATGCACCAGGAAGATGGTGCGGCCGCCCAGATGCAGCGCGGCATCCTGGCCGTGGTAGCGCACCATGCTGTCGGCATCCTGGGCCAGGCGCGACATGGCATACAGGTCGCCGGTGTTGTTGCCGTGGATCACGTGCACCGGCAAGCCGAATTTCTTCAGCACGCGCAGCGTCGTCGGCGCCACCACGTCGCCGCAGTGCAGCACCGCCTCGGCGCCGCACGCGCGCGCATCCTCCACCGCGTGCTCCAGCAGGCGGCGGTTGTCGTGGCTGTCGGACAGCAGGCAGACCTTCATGGCACGGGTTTCAGAAATGCGGCTTGTCCGGCGTGGCACGGAAGCGTTCGACGCCGGCCATGATCTCGGCCTTGGCATCGTCGGCGCCGCTCCAGCCTTGGACCTTGACCCATTTGCCCGGCTCCAGATCCTTGTAATGCTCGAAGAAGTGGGCGATCTGATTGAGCAGCAGCGGCGGCAGATCCTCCGGCCGGCGCACGTGGCAGTACAGGCTGCACAGTTTGTCGACCGGCACGGCGATGACCTTGGCGTCTACCCCGGCCTCGTCGGTCATCCTGAGCATGCCCACCGGGCGGCAGCGCACCACCACACCGGTGATCAGCGGAATGGGCGTGATCACCAGCACGTCCACCGGATCACCATCCTCGGACAAGGTGTGCGGCACATAGCCGTAGTTGCACGGATAGTGCATGGCGGTGGACATGAAGCGATCGACGAACATGGCGCCGGTGTCCTTATCCAGTTCGTACTTGATCGGTTCGCCGTGCGCCGGAATCTCGATGATGACGTTGATGTCATCGGGCAGGTCACGGCCGGAAGAGACACGGTCGAGGTTCATGGGGAAACATCCTGGGAGAACATGGTGCGGCGCGGCATTATACGCTGCGCGCCCTGCTACACTGCGCCGCTCCAGGCGACGCGGGCGTTGGGCCCCGCGCCCTCGTGATCGGAGCATCCGGCATGCCAGCAACGGAGACCAGCCAGCCGTCCGGCGAAATCGTCATACGCGGCGTGACCGCGCAAGGGCGGACGTTCAGACCGAGCGACTGGGCGGAGCGGCTCGCCAGCATCGTCGCCCATGTCGGCTCCGACCACCGCTTGAACTATTCGCCCGACGTGCGCCCGGTCATGCGCGACGGCGTGCGCTGTCTGGTGATCGGGCGATGTCTGGAAGGACGGGATGCGCGGCTGTACCGCTTTCTGCTCGATTTCGCGCGCGACAACGAGCTGGAAATCCAAGAAGGACGCGCGCGGCCGCGCGGCTGAAGACGAAACCGCCCGGTGTTCCGGGCGGTTCATGACGCACGGGGCGAGGCCGGCGGTCAGGCCATCGCCTTGATGGCGGCCGACAGGCGGCTCTTGTGACGCGCGGCCTTGTTCTTGTGCACGATGTTCTTGCGGGCCAGGCCGTCGATGACGCCCATGTTCTCGTTGAGCAGGGCCTGGGCGGCGGCTTTGTCGCCGGCCTCGATGGCCTTGCGTACCTTCTTGACGGCGGTGCGATAGGCGGAGCGCTGCGACATATTGTGCAGACGCTGCTTGGCGGCCTGGCGGGCGCGCTTCCTGGCCTGGGCGCTGTTTGCCATGAGTGGGCTCCTGAATGATCCGGATTTGACGCGAAGCCGCGCACTATACCCGGCGGATGCCGCCAAGGCAAGTCTTGCTATGCCCGCGCGCGCGCATTCGCTACCATGCCGGGTCTTCCCGACCCTCATCAGCGCATGAACCTGCTCAAGGCCCTCGCCACGGTCAGCTCGATGACCATGCTGTCGCGCGTGCTCGGTTTCGCGCGCGACGTGATCATCGCCCGTGCGTTCGGCGCCGGCGCCGCCACCGATGCCTTCTTCGTGGCGTTCAAGCTGCCCAACCTGCTGCGTCGCCTGTTCGCCGAAGGCGCCTTCTCGCAGGCGTTCGTGCCCATCCTGGCGGAGTACAAGAACCGCCGTGGCGAGGACGCCACGCGCTTGCTGCTGGGCCGGGTGGCGACGCTGCTGTGCGTCGCGGTCGGGCTGGTCACGCTGCTGGGGGTGATCGCCGCGCCGCTGATCGTGCTGGTGTCGGCGCCGGGCTTCAGCGCCCATCCGGACAAGTTCCAGCTCACCGTCGAGCTGACGCGCATCGTCTTCCCCTACATCCTGTTCATCTCCCTGGTGTCGCTCGCCGCCGGCGTACTCAACACCTACAGCCGGTTCATGCTGCCGGCGTTCACACCGGTGATGCTCAACGTCGCCATGATCCTGGCGGCGGCGCTGGCGGCACCGTGGTTCGATCCGCCGGTGCTGGCGCTGGCCTGGGGTGCGTTCCTCGGCGGCGTGCTGCAACTGGCCATCCAGATCCCCGCGCTCAAGCGCCTGGGGCTGCTGCCACGCTGGGATTGGGCGCCGCGCGACGAAGGCGTGCGCCGCATCCTGCTGTTGATGGCGCCGGCGGCGCTGGGCGTGTCGGTGGCACAGATCAGCCTGCTGATCAACACCATCTTCGCCTCTTTCCTGGTCAGCGGCAGCGTGTCCTGGCTGTATTACGCCGATCGCCTGATGGAATTCCCCGCCGGCATGCTGGGGGTCGCGCTCGGCACCATCTTGCTGCCCTCGCTGGCCAAGCACTATGCCGACAACGACCCCGCCGAATATTCGCGCCTGCTCGACTGGGGCCTGCGCATGACCCTGCTGCTGGCGACACCCGCAGCGCTGGCGCTGGGCCTGTTGGCGGTGCCGTTGATCGCCAGCCTGTTCCACTATGGCGAATTCAGCGCACACGACGTGGAGATGACCCGGCGCGCGCTGGTGGCCTACGCCGTCGGCCTGCTGGGCATGATCCTGGTGAAGGTGTTGGCGCCCGGCTTCTACGCGCGCCAGAACATCCGCACACCGGTGAAGATCGCCATCCTCACCCTGATCGCCACGCAGGCGATGAACCTGATGTTCGTCTGGCACCTCAAGCATGCCGGGCTGGCGCTGGCCATCGGCCTGGGCGCGTGCCTGAACGCCGGCATCCTGTTGCACCTGCTGCGCAAGCACGGCATCTATCAGGCGCAACCCGGTTGGGGCGGTTACCTCGCCCGCCTGGCCCTGGCCTTGCTGGCGATGGGGCTGTTCCTGTGGTTCGCCATGGGCGAGGAGGCCGCCTGGCTGCGCTACGATTTCACCCGTCGCGGCCTGCACCTGACCGCGCTGGTGGCCGGCGGCCTGGCCGTCTACTTCGTCGCCCTGTGGCTGATGGGGTTGCGCCCGCGCCAGTTTCTGCGCCGGGCGGCCTGAGCGTTCGACGCGGGCACCGCCATGGACCCAGCCCCCTCACACGGCTAAAATTTCCGACTTTTCAAATAGATAACCCCACTATGCGGATGACTCACGGTTGGCCGGATGCCGTGCACCTGGCGGTGCATGCCAACGCCATCACCATCGGCAACTTCGATGGCGTCCATCTGGGCCATCAGGCCATGCTCGCGCGTCTGCGCGCGCGCGCGGCTTCAGTGGGCGGTGCACCGACGGTGCTGACCTTCGAGCCGCATCCACGCGAGGTGTTCACGCCCGATTCGGCACCGACACGCCTGACCTCGCTGCGCGAGAAGCTGGAGATTCTGCGCGGCCTGGGTGTGGCGCACGTGCATGTATGCCGGTTCACGCGCGCGTTCGCGGCGCTGACCGCGCAGGAGTTCGTGCGCCGTATCCTGGTCGATGGTCTGCGCGCGCGTTATGTGCTGGTGGGCGACGATTTCCGCTTCGGCGCGCGTCGTGCCGGCGACTTCGCGCTGCTGCGCCAGCTCGGCGAGCAGCATGGCTTCGAGGCCGAGGCGCTGCACACCGTGGAAGCAGCCGGCCAGCGCGCCTCGTCCACCGCCGTGCGCGAGGCGCTGGCGGCGGGCGACATGGCCATGGCGGCGCAACTGCTCGGCCGCCCCTATTCCATTTCCGGCCGCGTGGTCGGCGGCGATCGGCTCGGCCGTAGGATCGGCTACCCCACCGCCAACATCCAGCTCAAACACAACCGGCCGCCGGTGAAGGGCATCTTCGCCGTGCGCGTGCAGGGCCTGGAGGTGCCGGACTGGCCCGGTGTGGCCAGCCTGGGCACGCGGCCGACCGTGCACGCCGACGGCAAGCCGACGCTGGAGGTGCATCTGTTCGACTTCGACCGCTCCATCTACCGTGCGCATCTGCGCGTGGATTTCCTGCACAAACTGCGCGACGAGGCGAAGTTCCCCAGCCTGGAGGCGCTGATCGCCCAGATCGACCGCGATGCCGCGCAGGCGCGGGAGTTGTTGAATGTCTAACCCCGCGGTAGTCGACGCCCCCGGCGCACGCAGCGCAAACACGCGACGACCGGGCACGAGACGCTGAACCGTCAGCCGCAACATTCAGGCGAATACACTGGAAAAATGTCCGACTACAAAGACACCCTAAACCTCCCCGACACGCCCTTCCCGATGCGGGGCGATCTCGCCCGCCGCGAGCCGGGCTGGGTCGCGCAGTGGCGCGAGAACAAGGTGTACCAACAAATCCGCGCCGCCGCCGCCGGCCGCCCCAAGTTCATCCTGCATGACGGCCCGCCCTACGCCAATGGCGACATCCACATCGGCCACGCGGTGAACAAGATCCTCAAGGACATCATCGTCAAGAGCAAAACACTGGACGGCTTCGACGCCCCCTACGTGCCGGGCTGGGATTGCCACGGCCTGCCGATCGAGCTGGTGGTGGAGAAGACGCATGGCAAGAACATCCCGCCCGCGCGTTTCCGCGAGCTGTGCCGGGCGTACGCCGCCAGCCAGGTGGAACGGCAGAAGGCCGATTTCATCCGCCTGGGGGTGCTCGGCGACTGGGACAACCCCTACCTGACCATGGATTACCGCTTCGAGGCGGACATCATCCGCGAACTGGGGCGGATCCAGGCCAACGGCCATCTGTACCTGGGCGCCAAGCCGGTGCATTGGTGCGTGGACTGCGGTTCGGCGCTGGCCGAGGCGGAAGTGGAATACGAGGACAAGACCTCGCCGGCCATCGACGTCGCCTTCCCGGTGGCCGACTGCGCCGACCTGGCGCGCCGCCTGGGCCTGCCTGCGGATGCCGATTGCCCGGCCTATGCCGTGATCTGGACCACGACGCCGTGGACGCTGCCGGCCAACCAGGCGGTGGCGGTGCATCCGACCCTGCGCTACGACCTGGTGCGCACGCCCAAGGGCATGCTGATCCTGGCGCGCGATCTGGCCGATGCGGCGATCCGACGCTACGGCTTCGAGACCGTGGAGACCATCGCGCAGGTGGATGGCAGCGCGCTCGAGGGTCTGGTGCTGGAACACCCGTTCTACCCGCGTCGGGTGCCGGTGATCCTGGCCGACTTCGTCAGCACCGATACCGGCGTCGGCCTGGTGCACATCGCCCCCGGGCACGGCCATGACGACTACGTGGCCGGCCTGAAATACGGCCTGGAGGTGGCCAATCCGGTGGCGGGCGACGGCAAGTTCTACGCCGACACCCCTCTGGTCGGCGGCGAGAGCGTGTGGGCCGCCAACAAGACGGTGATGCAGACGCTCAACGACAGCGGCCGCCTGCTGGCGCAGGACAGCATCCGTCACAGCTACCCGCACTGTTGGCGGCACAAGACGCCGATCATCTTTCGCGCCACGCGCCAGTGGTTCATCGGCATGGAGTACCGGCGACAGACATCAGGCAACAGTGAACAGACCAGCCTGCGTGACCTGGCTTTGCGCGCGGTGGAGGACACCGAGTTCTTTCCCGCCTGGGGACGCGCGCGCCTGCAAGCGATGATGCAGAACCGGCCGGATTGGTGTGTCTCGCGCCAGCGCAACTGGGGCGTGCCCATCGCCTTCTTCATGCACCGGCAGAGCGGCGAACTGCACCCGCGCAGCCAGGAACTGCTGGCCGAGGTCGCCCGGCGCGTGGAGACACAGGGCATCGAGGCATGGTTCGGCCTCGATCCGCGTGAACTGCTCGGCGACGAGGCGGACGACTACGAGAAGGCCGGCGACACGCTCGACGTCTGGTTCGATTCCGGCGTCACCCACGCCTGTCTGCTGAAGGAGCGCGAGGGTCTGGCGCATCCGGCCGATCTCTACCTGGAAGGCTCCGATCAGCATCGCGGCTGGTTCCAGTCGTCCCTGCTGACCGGCTGTGCCAGCGACGGCCACGCGCCCTACCGTGCGCTGCTGACGCACGGCTTCGTGGTCGATGCCAAGGGACACAAGATGTCCAAGTCCAAGGGCAACGTCATCGCGCCGCAAAAGGTAATGGATACCTACGGCGCCGATATCCTGCGCCTGTGGGTGGCGAGCACCGACTATTCCGGCGAGCTGACCATCTCCGACGAGATTCTGAAGCGCGTGGTGGAGAGCTACCGGCGCATCCGCAACACCCTGCGTTTCCTGCTCGCCAATACCGCCGACTTCGAGCCGGCCCGCAATGGCGTGGCCACCGAGGCGCTGCTGGAGATCGACCGCTATGCGCTGGCGCTGACGCGCGCCATGCAGGACGAGGTGCTGGCCGACTATCGCCGTTACAGCTTCCACACCGCGGTACAGCGCCTCACCACGTTCTGTTCGGAGGACCTGGGCGCGTTCTATCTGGACGTGCTCAAGGACCGTCTGTACACCACCGGCGCCGACTCGCATCCGCGTCGGGCGGCGCAGACCACCCTGTGGCATATCCTGCACACGCTGACCCGGCTGTTCGCACCCATCCTGTCGTTCACCGCCGAGGAAATCTGGGCGCTGCAATGCCGATCGGACAGCGTGTTCCTGAGCCTGTGGCACGAGCCGCCGCGGCCGGCCGATGCCGACGGCCTGCTGGCGCGCTGGCGCCGCCTGCGTGAATTGCGCGCGCTGGTGATGAAGCGCATCGAGGAACTGCGCGTGGCCGGCGAGGTCGGCTCGTCGCTGCAAGCCGAAGTGACACTGCACGCCGATGGCGCGGACTTCGATCTGCTCGCCGGCCTGGGCGACGATCTGCGTTTCGTGCTGATCACCTCCGCCGCACGCGTACGGCGCGGCACCGGCGAGACCCGCGTCGAGGCCGAGGCCAGCGCACATGCCAAGTGCGAACGCTGCTGGCACTACCGTGCCGACGTCGGCGCGCACCCGGACCATCCGGGCCTGTGCGGGCGCTGCGTCAGCAATCTGTACGGCGACGGCGAGGCGCGCGCCCATGCCTGACCTCGACGAGCGCGGGCATGGTTACCGCTGGCTGTGGTTGTCGCTGGCGGTGCTGGCGCTGGATCAGCTCACCAAGGTAATGATCATGGCCATGCTGCAACGGCATGAGGTGGTCGTGCTGGCGCCGTTCTTCAACCTGGTGCATGTGGTCAATCCCGGCGCCGCGTTCAGTCTGTTCGCCGACCAGCCGGGCTGGCAGCGTGGTTTCTTCATCGCCATCGCGCTGATCGCCAGTGCGGTGATCCTGTATCTGATGCGCCGCAGCGGCGGGCGCAAAACCTTCAATCTGGCGTTGGCGCTGATCCTGGGCGGCGCCGTCGGCAACGTCATCGACCGCGTGCTCTATGGCCACGTGGTCGATTTCCTCGATTTCCACGTCGCCGGCTGGCACTGGCCGGCGTTCAACGTGGCCGATTCGGCCATCACCGTCGGCGCCGCCCTGCTGATCTGGGACGGCTTTCGCAATCCACATGTGGACACGCGCGCATGAGCACTCCATTGAGGCTGGGTGATCGCATCACCTTGCATTACCGCCTGATCTGCAACGGCGAGCCGGTGGTCGACACCTTCGCCGCTGCGCCGGAGACCTTCACGCTCGGCCACGGCGACATCGATCCGCGTCTGGAGGCGCTGCTGCTGCAACTCGCGGTGGGCGAACACCGGGTGTTCGATCTGGATCCCGGCGCGGCTTTCGGTGACCGCGACGAGCAATTGCTGCACACCTTGGCACGCGCCGATTTCCCTGCCGCGGACGACCTGGCCCTGGGCGATCAGGTGCCATTCACGCTGCCCAACGGCCAGGAACTGTATGGCATCGTGCGCGCGCTGGAGGGCGATCAGGTGCGCGTCGACTTCAATCACCCGCTCGCAGGTCTGCCAGTGACGTTCGAAGTCGAGGTGCTGCAACGGCTGGCGGGCGATGCCTAGCCTGTAGCAGAATTCCCGGCACCCCTTCAGATTGCCCAGCCTGTTCATGCCCAACACCATCCTCCTCGCCAATCCCCGCGGTTTCTGTGCCGGGGTCGACCGCGCCATCGCCATCGTCGAACGCGCGCTGCAAAAGTTCGGCGCGCCCATCTACGTGCGCCACGAAGTGGTGCACAACCGTTACGTGGTCGATGACCTCAAGGCCAAGGGTGCGATCTTCATCGAGGATCTGGCCGACGTGCCGGCCGGCGCCACGCTGATCTACAGCGCGCACGGCGTGCCGTTGTCGGTGCGGCGCGAGGCTGAGACGCGCGGACTCAAGGTATTCGACGCCACCTGCCCGCTGGTCACCAAGGTGCACGTCGAGGTGCGGCGCATGCGCGAGGCCGGCATGGAGATCATCATGATCGGCCACCGCGGGCACCCGGAGGTGGAAGGTACCATGGGGCAGTCGCCGGACGGCATGTATCTGGTGGAGGACGCCGCCGACGTGGCCGCGCTGACGGTGCGCGATGCACAGAAGCTGGCCTACGTCACCCAGACCACGCTGTCGGTGGATGACGCCGCGCGCGTGGTGGAGGCGCTGAAGGCGCGCTTTCCGGCCATCGTCGGGCCGAAGAAGGACGACATCTGCTATGCCACCCAAAACCGCCAGGATGCCGTGAAGAAGCTGGTACGCGAGTGCGACGTGGTGATCGTAGTCGGCTCGCCCAACTCGTCCAATTCCAACCGGCTGCGCGAGGTGGCCGAACAGGCTGGTATTCCCGCCTACATGGTCGACAGTGCCGATCAGATCGAGTCGGCCTGGCTGGCCGGCAAACGTCGCGTCGGCGTCACTGCCGGCGCGTCGGCACCGGAGATCCTGGTGCGCGGCGTGGTCGACCGCCTGAGTGCGATGGGCTCCGGCAACGTTCAGCCGCTCGCGGGCATCGAGGAGAACGTCAACTTTCCGCTGCCACGCGCGCTGCAGGACTGAGCGCCGACGCGCCGTAAGCGGCGCGCACCGCTACAGCAGCACCAGGTTGTCGCGGTGGATCAGTTCCGGCTCGTCGACGTAGCCGAGGATGGCTTCGATCTCGCGGCTCGGCCGGCGCGCGATGCGGCGCGCTTCATCAGCGCCGTAGTTGACCAGCCCGCGCGCGATGTCGCGGCCCCGTGGATCGATGCAGGCAACCACGGCGCCGCGCGGAAACTCGCCTTCGATGTCGATGACGCCGATCGGCAGCAGGCTCTTGCCCTGCTCGGTCAGCGCCCGCGCCGCGCCCTCGTCGACGTGCACCCGGCCGGCCACTTGCAGATGATCGGCCAGCCATTGCCGGCGCGCGGCGAGCGGCGCCTGGCGCGCGATCAGCTGCGTGCCCAGGGCTTCGCCGTCCGCCAGGCGCACCAGCACCTCCGGTTCGCGCCCGCTGACGATGACCGTGTGCGCGCCGCTGCGCGCGGCACGTTTGGCAGCCAGGATCTTGGTCAACATGCCGCCGGTGCCGACGCTGGAGCCGGCACCGCCGGCCATGCGCTCCAACACCGGGTCGCCGGCCACCGCCTCGCGCACGAATTCGGCGTCGGGATGGCTGCGCGGATCGGCGCTGTACAGACCACGCTGGTCGGTCAGGATGATCAGCGCATCGGCTTCGATCAGGTTGGCCACCAGCGCGCCCAGCGTGTCGTTATCGCCGAACTTGATCTCGTCGGTGGTGACGGTGTCGTTCTCGTTGATGATCGGCACCACCTTGAGCGCCAGCAGGGTGCGCAGCGTCGAACGGGCATTGAGGTAGCGCTCGCGGTCGCTCAGATCGGCATGGGTCAGCAGCACCTGCGCGGTATGCAGGCCGTGCGCGCGGAAGCTGCGCTCGTAAGCCTCGATCAGGCCCATCTGGCCCACTGCCGCCGCCGCCTGCAACTCGTTCAGCGCGCGCGGGCGGCGGCTCCAGCCCAGGCGCTTGACGCCCTCGGCGATGGCGCCGCTGGAGACCAGAACGATCTCCTTGTCCAGCGCAACCAACGCGGCGATCTGCGCCGACCACAACGCCAGACGCGCGTGGTCGAGGCCGCGCCCCTCGTCCGTGACCAGGCTGCTGCCGACCTTGACGACGATGCGCCGCGCATCGGCGATCACCGAGGGATTCATACGCGCATCTCCGTGGTGGCGTCACTCGCCGGCACTGCGGCTTCCGCCGCGCGTGCGGCATCGAGGTGGGCCATGATGTCGTAGACCAGTGCCTGACAGCCCTCGCCGGACAGCGCCGAAATCGCATACACCGGACCGCGCCAGCCGAACCCCCGCACGAACTCGTCGATGCGCTCGGCACGGGCGTCGGCATCGATGAGATCGGTCTTGTTCAACACCAGCCAGCGTGGCTTGCGATACAGCAACTCGTCATAGCGGCGCAGCTCCTCGACGATGGCGCGCGCCTCGCGCACCGGATCGACATCGGGCGCGCACGGCGCCAGATCGACGATGTGCAGCAACAGCCGCGTGCGCGTCAGATGACGCAGGAACTGGTGGCCGAGGCCGGCGCCCTCGGCCGCGCCTTCGATCAGGCCGGGGATGTCGGCCAGCACGAAACTGCGCTCGGCATCGACGCGCACCACACCCAGATTGGGATGCAGCGTGGTGAACGGATAGTCCGCCACTTTGGGCCGCGCCGCCGACACGGCGCGAATGAAGGTGGACTTGCCGGCATTGGGCATGCCCAGCAGGCCGACGTCGGCCAGCACCTTCAACTCCAGCCGCAGGCGTCGCTCCTCGCCCGGCTCACCCGGGGTGCATTGGCGCGGCGCGCGGTTGGTGCTGCTCTTGAAGTGCAGGTTGCCCAGTCCGCCCTTGCCGCCACGCGCCACCAGCGCGCGCGCGCCATCGTGCGCCAGATCGGCCAGCAGCTCGCCACTGTCGTCATCGTGGACCACGGTACCCACCGGCACGCGCAGCACGATGTCATCGGCACCACGGCCGTAGCAGTCGCCGCCACGGCCGTTCTCGCCGTTGCGCGCGCGGAAGGCGCGGGTATAACGATAGTCCACCAGCGTGTTGAGATTGCGGTCGGCCTCGATGAAGATGCTGCCGCCGCGTCCGCCGTCACCGCCGTCGGGGCCGCCCCGGGGGATGAACTTCTCCCGCCGGAACGAGGCGGCGCCATTGCCGCCGTTGCCGGCGCGCACGTCGATGCGGGCTTCGTCGATGAATTTCATGGCAGAACGGATGACGCCGCCGGCGCAAACGAAAGAGCCCTATCCGCGGATAGGGCTCTCGCTCGCGCCGGCGACGCGGCCTCGATCAGGACTCGGCCGTGACCGGAACGACGCTGACGGTACGGCGGCGCTGCGCGCCCTTGACACTGAATTCGACCACCCCGTCGACCTTGGCGAACAGGGTGTAATCCTTGCCGACGCCGACGTTGAGGCCGGGATGGAACTGGGTACCGCGCTGACGCACCAGGATATTGCCGGCCGGCACGAACTGGCCGCCGTAACGCTTGACGCCGAGGCGTTTGGATTCGGAATCGCGGCCGTTACGCGAACTGCCGCCTGCTTTCTTGTGTGCCATGTCTGCCGACTCCCGCTCAAGCCACGGAAATGCCGTCGATGCGGATTTCCGTGTAGTTCTGACGATGCCCCTGGGTCTTGCGATAGTGCTTGCGGCGGCGCATCTTGAAGATCATCACCTTGTCGCCGCGGCCGTGTGCGAGCACGGTGGCGCGTACCGAAGCACCGGCCAGCACGGGCGTACCGATCTTGATGTCGGCGCCGTCGGCAACCATCAGGACGTCCTTGATCTCGAACTCGCCGCCCACTTCCACGGGCAGGCTTTCCACCTTGAGTTTGCCGCCAGCGGCCACCTTGTATTGCTTGCCACCGGTCTTGATCACCGCGTACATGCCTGTCTCCAACACTGGGTCGATCCGGAAAACGGCGCATCATATAGCAAGCGCACGATCGATGCAAATCGCCGCAGCGCGAACACGCTGCCGTGCGAACGGTGTTATCGTCGCAATACCGTCACGATCGTCCGCTCCAGCTTAGTGGCCACCCCCCGGGAAATCGACACGTTCCTTGCCGGCGTCGAGCGACGCGCCTTCAAGCAGGCAGTGTACGCCGTCCAGGACCACCACAGCGCGCTGGATGTCGTTCAGAACGCCATGATGAAACTGGTGGAGCGGTACGGCGACCGCCCCGCCGAAGAGCTGCCACCCCTGTTTCAGCGCATCCTGCAAAACGCGATCCACGACCATTTCCGCCGCGCCAAGGTGCGCGATTTCTGGGTGAGACTGGTATCGCCGCTGCGCGACAAGGAGGATGAACATACCGAGACCCTTGAGTCGGTGGCCGGCGCCGTGGAGGCTCCCGCGCGAGAAAACCCGGAACAACGCAGCGTCGGCAACGAGCAACTGGCGCTGATCGAGCAGGCCCTCGCCACCTTGCCGGCGCGTCAACGTCAGGCGTTTCTATTACGTTACTGGGAGGAACTGGATGTCGCGGAGACCGCCAAAGCCATGGGATGCAGCGAGGGCAGTGTGAAAACCCACTGTTTTCGGGCGGTGGCCGCACTGGCGGCCTGGCTGCGGGAAAAAGGTGTCACGCCATGAACGAGCAGGAAATCATCGCTTACGTACGCCGCACCCTGGATGAAGGGGTGCGTGACCTGGATGGCGCCACCGCGGCGCGCTTGAGTGCGCTGCGTCACAGCGCGCTCGACCGTGGTCGAACCCGTCTCCGGCATCATGCCGGAGTGCTGGCCTGGGTGCAGCCGCGTCGCGCCGCCGTCGCGCTGGCGCTGCTGGTGGTGCTGGTGTTCGCGGGCTGGCAGCAGGCCCGTCAGGCGGAACTGGCGCGCACGGTGGAAACCGATCTCTCGCTGCTGACCGGCGAACTGCCGCCGACCATCTATGCCGACCGCATCTTCAGTCTATGGCTCAAAGGCTATCGGCGCTGATCTTGTTGCTGGGCTGCTGTCTCGGCCTGGCACACGCGGAAGAGGCGCCGTCGTGGCAGCAACTGACGGTGGCTGAGCGCACCGCGCTGGCGCCCATCGCCTATGACTGGGATCGGCTTCCCGCCGACCAGCGCCTGAAACTGCGCCGCATCGCCAAGGAGTTCGCGCGTCTGACCCCGCAGCAACAGGCGGTGTTCTATTCACGCCTGCGCCCGTGGACGCAATTGACGCGCGAGCAGCGCGAGACCGCGCGCGAGAACTATCGCAGGCTGCGCGAGCTGCCGCCGCATCAGCAACAGGAGGTCAAGCGCCTGTGGGCGGTGACCGACGAACCGGCGTCCAAACGTTGACGCCGCCATCCGTCGGTTTGGTCCCCGGACTGGCGCGCCGCTTGTTCAGCGCAGCCTACGATGCGCTGCTGCTGCTGGCGGTGTTACTGGTCGCCGGCCTGCCGGCGGCGGCGTTGTCCCTGGTGCTGCCGCATGAGGTGGCCGTGGCGGTGCTGCGCGTCTACCTGGTACTGGTCGCCGCCGGCTATTTCACGTTGTTCTGGCGCAAAGGCCAGACGCTGGCCATGAAGACCTGGCGCATCCGGCTGCAATCCGCCGATGGCGGCATGCCGTCGCAGCGACAGGTGTGGTTGCGCTTTTTGTTCGCCTGCCTGACCCTGGCCCCGCTCGGCCTCGGCTGGTGGGCCGCGCTGTGGCGCGACGATCGCCAGTTCCTGCATGATCATCTGGCGGGAACGCGCCTGGTGCGCAGCGATTGACGCTCCCCGCCGACGGCCGGACGATGCGCCACCGCGTCAGCGTCGCTCCAGCCACCACAGCGCTGCCACGGCGGCGATGCTGAACACGGCGATGGGCATCAGTGCCGCGACCGCGGCGGGCATGCCCTGCAACAAAGCCACCTGGGCGGCAACCCGCGTCAACAGGTGATAGGCCAACCCGAGCAGGATGCCGGCGAGCAGACGACCACCGGTGCCACCGACACGCGGCGGACGATAGGCAAACGCCAGCGCCAGCAGCAGCATGACCGGCGCCGCCACTGGATAGGCCAGCTTGGCCCATAACGCGATGCGGTAGCGTTGCGCATCCTGACGGTTGTCGTCGAGGTGACGGATGTAGGCGCGCAAAGTCGGAATCGACATGCGTTCCGGCGCCACCATGAGCACCGCCAGCAGGTCCGGTGTCACCGCCGAACGCCAGATCTGTCGCTGCGAATGCGCGGTACGCGTGGCGTCGTCATCCAGCCGGGTTTCCGCCACGTCGTGCAACACCCAGCCGTCCTGGCCCCATTCGGCGCGCTGCGCGCGGCGCATGACGCGCAAACGGAAATCGTCGTCGAACTCGTACAGGCGCAGGTCATGCAAGGCCGCGTCGGGCGTCATCTCGCGGATGTTGATGAACACGTTGCCGTCCTTGGCCCACAGTCCGGTACGGAACGATTGCGCCACCACGCCACTGGTGGCACGCACCTTCAGCTGCTGCGCCAGACGCTCGGCGGCGGGCACCACGTACTCGGCGCACACCATGGCGCTCACACCGAACGCCAGACCGAGCGCAGCCATCCAGGCGGACAGGCGCCAAGTCGACAATCCACCGGCGCGCAGCACATTGAATTCCGAGGCCAGCGCCAACCGGTTCCAGGCAAACAGCCCGCCGACCAGCAGCGAGACCGGCACCAGTTCGTACAAGCGCGCCGGAACGTTGAGCAGCACGAACAGCCCGGCCATCCAGGGCGTGTAGGTGTCCCGATAGGTGTCGCGCAGTTCGGCGACGAAGTCGAAGAATGCGAACAGCGCGGTCAGCGCCAGCAGCGCCAGCAGGGCCGCGCCCACGATCTCGCGCGCGAGGTAACGGAACAGGATGGTCATCGCGCGGGCAGCGTGTGAAAGCGCCGCCAAAACATGATCGCCAGCAGGCCCAGCACTGTGCCGTGCGTCGCCAGCAGGCCCTGCGTCAGACTCAGTTCGCCACGCGCCACCCAACCTTCGGTCAGGCCGATGACGTTGTTGTAAGTCATGAACAGCAGGATGGCGAACACCACGTTGAGCGAGCGTCCCGCGCGTGGATTGACATAGCTGAGCGGCACCGCCAGCAGGCACAACAGCAGCGCCGAGACCGGCACACTGATGCGTTTGCCCCACTCCGCCATGTGCCTGGGATCCGGTTCGGCGAGCAGGCGTTTGACGCCGAGGGCGCGGGGCTCGGGCGCTCGCTCGGCGACCACCTGCGGCGGGATGCGCACGCCATAGCGGGTAAAGGTCGCCGCCCACAGGTCGGCATCCCCCGGCAACCCCTCGTAACGCCGCCCCTGATGCAAAACCAGGAAGGTGTCACCGTTGTCCGCCAGTTCGATATGCCCCTGACGCGCCAGGGTGACGCCGATACGGCCGCGATCCTGGGTGTGCACGAACACGTTGCCGACGCGCTGCTCGTCCTCCGACAGACTCTCCACGAACAACACGCGCCGGCCCTGGGCATCCTCGGAGAAAACCCCGGCCGCCAGCGTGGATACCTGATCGCGCAATTCCAGGGTCTGGCGAAACAGCGTCTCGCGCGCCGCCGCGCGCGGCGCCAGTTCCAGGCTGACCAAGGCGATCAGCAGTGCCACCGGCACCGCGAACATCAGCACCGCGCGCACCCAGCCCCACGGACCGGCGCCGCCGTTCATCCAGATCACCGCCTCGCTGTCGCGCCACCAGCGGGTCAGCGTCATGTACACGCCGACGAACAGCGCCAGCGACCCCAGCACCGGCAGCAGCACCATGATGCGGAAACCGAGCAGCGGCAATACCGCGTCGAGCCCGAAATCGCCGATGGCCGCGCGCCCGAGCACGCGCACCAGCATGACCACCGCGAAGATGGCAGTCAGCGCCACCAGCGCCACGCTGACGTTGGCGGCCATCTCCCGCCCCATGGCGCGTTCGAACCGGGACATGACTTTGACGAGGCGCGCGCCGACTATCGATAATCGACGCGGCGCGGCGCGGTGGCACGACGGTCGCGGACGGCTGGATCGGGAATCATCGTCATCAGGAGAATCGCATGGAATTCGGTGTCAAGAGCGGCAGCCCGGAGAAGCAGCGCGGCGCCTGTGTGGTGGTCGGCGTCTACGAACACCGCCGCTTGAGCCTTGCCGCGCAGGTGCTCGATGAGGCTGCCGGCGGGTTCCTGACCGACATTGTCCGGCGTGGCGACATGGACGGCAAGCCGAGCACCCATCTGCTGCTGCACCGCGTGCCGGGCGTGCTGGCGGAACGCGTGCTGCTGGTGGGGCTGGGCAAGGAACGCGAGTTCCGCGAGAAGGCCTACCGCGACTGTATCGCGCATGCGACGCGCGTGCTGTCCGGTCTGGGCGTGGCCGACGCCCACCTTTATCTGACCGAACTGCCGGTGCGCAAGCGTGATCTGGCCTGGAACATCGAGCAGGCCGTGGTGGTGGCCGAGGACACCCTGTATCGCTTCGACCGCATGAAGAGCCAACCGGAAGAGACGCAAAAAGGTCCGCGCAGGCTCACGCTGGCGGTGGCGCGGCGCGGCGAACTGGTGCCGGGCGAAGCGGCGATGCGGCGTGGCACGGCCATCGCCGCGGGCATGAAACTGACCCGGGATCTGGGCAATCTGCCGGGCAACGTGTGCACGCCGACCTATCTCGCCGATCAGGCGCGGGCCATGGCGGAAGCCAACGGACTCACCGTGGAGGTGCTGGAACGCGCCGACATCGAACGGCTGGGCATGGGTGCCTTCCTGTCGGTGGCCAAGGGCAGCGACGAGCCGCCGCGTTTCATCGTGCTGCGCCACGCCGGCGGCGGCGCCACGGACAAACCGGTGGTGCTGGTCGGCAAGGGCATCACCTTCGATTCCGGCGGCATCTCATTGAAGCCGGCTGCGGACATGGACGAGATGAAGTACGACATGTGCGGCGCCGCGTCGGTGCTCGGCGCCATGCAGGCGGTGGCGCAACTGGCCCTGCCGCTCAACGTCGTCGCGCTGATCCCGACCTGTGAGAACCTGCCATCCGGCCGCGCCAACAAGCCGGGCGACATCGTCATCTCGCTGTCCGGCCAGACCATCGAGGTGCTGAACACCGATGCCGAGGGCCGTCTGATCCTGTGCGACGCGCTGACCTATGCCGAACGCCTGGAACCCGCCTGCGTGGTCGACGTCGCCACGCTCACCGGCGCCTGCGTCATCGCCCTGGGCCATGTCACCAGCGGCCTGCTGGCCAACGACGACGGCCTGGCGCGCGAGCTGCTGCATGCCGGCGACGCCGCCTGGGACCGCTGCTGGCAACTGCCGCTGTGGGACGACTATCAGGAACAGTTGAAGAGCAACTTCGCCGACATGGGCAACATCGGCGGACGCCCCGCCGGCACCATCACCGCCGCCTGCTTCCTGTCCAGATTCGCGCGCAAGTACCACTGGGCGCATCTGGACATCGCCGGCACCGCCTGGAAGAGCGGCAAGGACAAGGGCGCCACCGGTCGGCCGGTGCCGCTGCTGGTGCACTTTCTGGCCAAGCGCGCGCAGCGCGCCTGAAGGCCGGCGCGTCAGCGCTCCGGCGTCAACACCGTATCACGCGCCTCCGGCAGCAGACCGGGGTAGTCGCGCGACGCGTGCAGGCCGCGGCTTTCGTGCCGCTGACGCGCGCAGCGCACGATCAGGTCGGCGCTCAACACCAGGTTGCGCAGTTCGATCAGATCGTTGCCGATGCGAAAATTGCTGTAATACTCGTGAATCTCGTCGGTGAGCAGGCGGATGCGGTGGCTGGCCCGCTCCAGCCGCTTGCTGGTGCGCACGATGCCGACGTAATCCCACATGAAACGGCGCAGTTCATGCCAGTTGTGCGCAATGACGATCTCCTCGTCGGCATCGGTCACGCGGCTCTCGTCCCAGTCCGGCAGCGCGCGCGCCGGCGCCGGTGCGCAGTCGGCGATGTCGGCGGCGGCCGCGCGGCCATACACCAGACATTCCAGCAGCGAATTGCTGGCCAGCCGGTTGGCGCCATGCAGGCCGGTGCAACTGGTCTCGCCGATGGCGTACAGATGCGCCGCGTCGGTGCGCCCATGGGCATCGACCACCACGCCGCCGCAGCTGTAGTGGGCCGCGGGCGCCACCGGGATCCATTCGCGCGTGATGTCGATGCCCAGTTCCAGGCAGCGCGCGTGGATGGTGGGGAAATGGCTGACGATGAACTTGGCGGGCTGGTGCGTGATGTCCAGATAGACGCAGTCGAGACCGCGTTTCTTCATCTCGAAATCGATGGCGCGCGCCACCACGTCGCGCGGCGCCAGTTCGGCGCGCTCGTCGTGTTCCGGCATGAAGCGCGTGCCGTCCGGCAGGCGCAGCAGCGCGCCCTCGCCACGCATGGCCTCGGTGATCAGGAACGATTTGGCGTGCGGGTGATACAGGCAGGTGGGATGGAACTGGATGAATTCCAGATTGGCCACGCGGCAGCCGGCGCGCCAGGCCATGGCGATGCCGTCGCCGGTGGCGGTGTCCGGATTGGTGGTGTACAGGAACACCTTGCCAGTGCCGCCGGTGGCCAGCACCGTGTGCCCGGCGGCATAGGTCGCGACGCGCCCCGCGCCGGTATCCAGCACATAGGCGCCATACACCGCACCGCCGTCATGTCCCAGCCGGCGGTCGGTGATCAGGTCGAC
>CAYTRH010000027.1:0-23617 GCA_964440155.1 uncultured Thiobacillus sp.
AAGAATAACGGAAACCGTCGCTTTTCGATATGATCGTCCGGGACGCTACAGGTAAGTCATGGGAACACTCTTGGGAACACATTTAAGCGGATTGGGTGGGAAGGTGCAAGCCTTATCAGGAACAAAAAACCCGCAGTGATGCGGGTTTGTAAGGGTTTTTGGCGTTCCCGGGTGGGCCTGAAAAATCCTAGATTATTTTCCGATGCAGAACTGAGCGAAGATCACGCCCAGCAGGTCATCGGCATGGCAAGCGCCGGTGATCTCGCCCAGGGCGTCCTGCGCCAGACGCAACTCCTCGGCAAACAACTCCGGCTGTTGCGCGAGATCACGCGCTACGGCCAGGTGCTCGCCGGCACGGCGCAGCGCGTGTAGATGGCGCGCGCGCGCGCTGATCACGCCGTCGCCGACACCACGCCAGCCCGCCAGCTCCAGCAGCCGGGCGCGCAGCAAATCGATACCGGAGCCGAACTTGGCGGACAGCCAGATTTCATCGCCCTGGCTACGCGCGGTCTCCTGCGTCAGGTCGATCTTGTTGTGCACGGTGATCACCGGGATGTCCGGCAGGCGCGCCAGTATCGCCGCCTCCTCGCGGCCTACGCCATGTTGCGCATCCACCAGCAGCACGGCGACGTCTGCGCGCTCCAATTCCGCCCAGGCGCGGGCGATGCCCAGACGCTCGATCGGATCATCGGTCTCGCGCAGACCAGCGGTATCGATCAGATGCAGCGGAATGCCGTCGATCTGTATCGCTGC
The DNA here is from genome assembly GCA_964440155.1 of uncultured Thiobacillus sp. Classification (GTDB taxonomy): domain Bacteria; phylum Pseudomonadota; class Gammaproteobacteria; order Burkholderiales; family Thiobacillaceae; genus PFJX01. Next base: position 754 of record CAYTRH010000027.1, read on the forward strand.
ACGCAGCACGTCACGCGTGGTGCCGGCGATGTCGGTGACGATGGCAGCCTCATGGCCGGCGAGCGCGTTCATCAGACTGGACTTGCCGACATTGGGCTGACCGATCAGCACGACATGGACACCCTCGCGCAACAGGGCGCCTTGGCGCGCCTGCTCCAGCACGGTAGCCAGCCGGTCGGCGGCGGCATCGAGCCGGCCGGTGAGGTCGTAGTCGCGTTCGATATCGATGTCTTCCTCGGGAAAATCGAGTACCGCCTCCACCAGTGCACGCAGTTCGATCAGGGCGTCCCGTACTGCGTCGACCCGGCGCGAGAACTCCCCTGCCAGCGACCGCCGCGCCGCGCGCGCGGCCTCGGCGCTGCCGGCATCGATCAGGTCGATGATGGCCTCCGCCTGCGCCAGATCCAGCTTGCCATTCAGAAACGCGCGCTGACTGAATTCTCCCGGCGTCGCCAGGCGCGCGCCCAGTTGCAGGCAACGCTCCAGCAGCAGGCGCTGCACCACCGGCCCGCCGTGACCCTGCAACTCCAGCACATGTTCGCCGGTGAACGAGTGCGGCGCGGGGAAGTACAGCGCGATGCCATCATCGATCACTTCGCCGTCGGCAGCGAGAAACCGCGCGCGTGCAGCGTGGCGCGGTTCGATCTGCCGCCCGAGCAGGCCGGCCATGAACGGCCTTGGATCGTTGCACGACAGCCGCACCACACCGATGCCGCCACGACCGGGCGGCGTGGCCACCGCGCAGATGGCGTCGCGCGCGCTGGTCATCGATGGCCGGCCGAGCCGAAACCCGTCTCCTCGGCGGCTTCTGGGATCAGCGCTTGATGTTGGGCGCCGCCTTGGCGGCACGTTCGATGACCGTGTTGATACGCCACTGCTGCAGGATGGACAGCACGTTGTTGACCAGCCAGTACAACACCAGACCGGCGGGGAAGAAGATGAACATGATGGAGAACAGGATGGGCATGGCCATCATGATCTTCTGCTGCACCGGGTCAGGCGACACCGGCGACAGCTTGACCTGGATGAACGACGTGATGGCCATGACGATGGGCAGGATGAAATAGGGATCCGGCTGGGACAGGTCGGTGATCCAGCCGGCGAACGGCGCCTGTCGCAGTTCCACGGCACCGAGCAAGACCCAGTACAACGCGATGAACACGGGTATCTGCACCAGGATGGGCAGACAGCCGCCGAGCGGATTGATCTTCTCTTCCTGGTAGATCTTCATCATCGCCTCGTGCATCTTCTGGCGATCGTCACCGTAGCGTTCCTTCAGGCTCTGCAAGCGCGGCGCCAACTTGCGCATCTTGGCCATGGACTTGTAGCTGGCCGCGGACAAGGGATAGAACACCAGCTTGATCAACACGGTCAGCAGGATGATGGCCATCCCCCAGTTGTGCACCAGGCCATGCAACCAGTTGAGCAGGATGAACAAGGGATAGGCCAGCACCGTCAGCCAGCCGTAATCGACCACCAGATCCAGACCGGGCGCCAACGTCTTGATCTTGGACAGTTCCTGCGGACCGGCATACAGACGCATGCGCGCGCTGGCTTCCTCGCCCGGAGCGATGCTGAGCCCGGCCTGGATGACACCGGCCGTGTACTCGTCGTTGCCGAGCGAACGGGTATAGAACTCGCGCGGCGTGGCGTCATTGGCATCGGCCATCAGCCAGGCGGCAACGAAGTGATGCTGCACCATGGCCAGCCAGCCGTCACGCGCCTCGCGTACGTGACTCGCCTTGCCCTTGGCGATGTCCTCGAAACTGACCTTCTGGAACTTACCCGCCTCGGTGTAGATGGCCGGGCCGGTGAAGGTATAGACCATCCATGACTCACCCTCCGGGGCCTTGCCATGGCGCAGGAACTGGTAATAAGGAAACGCCTCGATACGCTCCTGGCCACGATTGACCACCCGCGTGTCGATCTCCACCAGATAGCTACCGCGCCGAAAGGTATAGGTACGGTGGACCTCGGCATGCGGCAGGTCGGCGCGCAGCGTCACGCTCACCACGTCCTCGCCATCACGCAGCCGATATTCACCGGGAACGAGTTCGAACAGCGTCTTGTGCGTGGGCAGGTCGCCGCCGACGAAACCCATCTGCGCGAAATAATTGCGCCCGGTCTTCTGTTCGAACAACCTCAGCGGGTCGCTGGATTCCTTGTCGTGCAGGTACCCGGTCAATACCAGTTCGCGCAGATCACCGCCGTGCGCATCGATCTCCGCCACCAGCACGTCGGTGACCACGCGAGCGCGCGCGCCACTGAGCGCTTCCTGGGCTTCCGCTGAGGGCTCGACGGCGCGCAGGGATGCGCCAGGCGACGGGGTGGCGGCATCACCGCCGCTCGTAGCTGGCGCGCCTGCGTCAACCGTCCGCGCATCGCCAGGCTGTACAGCCTCCACTGCCGGCTTGGGCCGGTTGTAGTCCTGCCACGCCTCCCACAGCAACAGCAGCGAGAAGGAAAAGACGACGAACGCGACGATGCGCTGGATATCCATGACGGTGTTGACTCAGAGCGGTTCGGTAGGCAGGTCTTGCGTCGCCGCGGTGTTATCCACCCTGCGACAACGCGCGCAAGACGCGCATTTTCGCAAACTCGCAAGAAAAGTTCGCGACAGTTCGACGTCGGTCATGCGTCCGCGTACACGTGCTACCACGTCGAGCCCGGTCACGTCGTACTGGTTCAGTCGGAAAGTCTCACGCAGCAACCGCTTCATACGATTGCGCGCGACCGCCGTGGCAATGACCTTCCGCGGCACGATCATGCCCAGGCGGGCATAAGGCAATCCGTTGGGTGCGGCGAGCACATCCAGGCCGCCCTGGCCCTGATTGCACCTGAAACGAAAAACGGACGAGAACTCATCCGCCGAGCGCATTTTTCGCCGCCACCCGAAGGTGAAGCGCGCGCCGGGCGCCACGGCTGGCACTTGCCGGATCGATCCGGCCGAATGACGCGGGTCAGACGGCCAAACGCTTACGGCCTTTGGCCCGGCGCGCGTTGATGACGGCGCGCCCGCCCACGGTCTTCATGCGCGCACGAAAACCATGGGTGCGCTTGCGGCGTACGACGGAAGGTTGGTAGGTGCGTTTCATGATGGTTCCTCGGACAACTTCTACAAAGCTGGAAAAAAGCGTGCCATTACACCGTCAGGACACCGGTTTGTCAATTGCCATACTGCTCGAACGCCTGCGCGCCGACCTTCGGCGAGGTGCTAGAATCGCCCTCCATTGCGCCGTGACGTCACCCCAACACCGCTCATGGATAGCTTCTGGAGCCACTGCCTCGCGCACTTCGAGCGGACCCTGAACAGCCAGCAACTGAACACCTGGATCCGCCCTTTGACCCTGCATGTCACGCCGGGTCGTGTCGCCGTGAACGCACCCAACCGGTTCGTCGCCCAATGGGTGCGGGATAAGTTCCTGAGCGACATCGATGCGTTGGCGCGCGAGTATTTTCCGGAACCACCCATCGTCTGCCTGGAGATTGCCGACGCGGCATCCACTGCGCCGGCTACCGAACCCGCCATCGAACGATCGGTCGACATCACCGACCGCACCAGCCGGCCGGCGGTCACCAGCGCGACGTCGATCAACGGCAGGACAGCGGTCAAGCCAGCCCTGGACGAAAGCCGGCTCAATCCGCTTTTCAACTTCGACACCTTCGTACCCGGCAAAGCCAACGACCTTGCGCGTGCCGCCGCCCTGCAGGTGGCCGACAACCCTGGCGCGGGCTACAACCCGTTGTTCGTCTATGGCGGCGTGGGTCTGGGCAAGACCCATCTGGTACAGGCCATCGGCAACCGCATGGTCGACCGGGACGGCCGCGCGCGAGTACGCTACATCCATGCGGACCGGTACGTGTCCGACATGGTGCGCGCGGTGCGCTCCAACTCCTATGAGGAATTCAAGCGCCGCTACGACAGTCTCGATCTACTGCTGATCGACGACATCCAGTTCTTTGCGGGCAAGGAAGGCACGCAGGAACAGTTTTTCTATACCTTCAACACGCTGATCGAGGAACACAAGCAGGTCATCATCACCAGCGACACCTTCCCCAAGGACATGGAAGGCATCGAAGAACGTCTGAAGTCGCGCTTCAGTTGGGGGCTCACGGTCATGCTGGAGCCGCCGGAACTGGAGATGCGCGTGGCCATCCTGCTCGACAAGGCACGCTTGGAACAAACCGAACTGGATGAAGGAACCGCATTCTTCATCGCCAAGCAGGTCCGTTCCAACGTGCGCGAACTGGAAGGCGCACTGAAACGGGTGATCGCGTTCGCACGCTTCAACAAACGGCCGATCTCCGTGGAACTGGCCAAAGAAGCACTCAAAGATTTGCTCGCGGTACAGAACCGCCAGGTGTCGATCGAGAACATCCAGAAGACTGTTGCCGACTATTACAAGATCAAGGTGGCCGACATGTATTCCAAGAAACGGGTGCGCTCCCTGGCCCGACCGCGTCAGATGGCCATGTACCTGGCGCGCGAACTGACCGACCTGTCCTATCCGGAAATCGGCCTGTCTTTTGGCGGCCGCGATCACACCACGGTGTTGCACGCCTGTGCCAAGATCGAGGAACTCAAGGCCCAGGACGCCACCCTGCGCAAGGACTACACCTTGCTGTTGCAGGTACTGACGGGATGATCGCCTCGGTCGTGCGCAGCGCCTTCATGACGCGGTCGGCGTGGATAAGCCTGTGGGCGTGGCGGGGACGAGGTGTGGATAACCCGTACCGTGGCCGACGTCGAAACATCCATGCACAAAGTGCCCACGCCCCGACCACAGCCTTATCAACGGCTTTTTCCACAGGCCAAGTGAATGATTTTGATAAACTTTGGTCGCTTATCCCACGCTTGTCCGCGGCCTAATCATTACTACTAGGAAGAACTCCATGCTTGTTATGAAATCTTCCAGGGACGCCTTGCTCAAGCCGCTGCAGACGGTGGCAGGCGTAGTGGAACGCAAACACACCCTGCCCATCCTGTCCAACGTCTTGGTGGACGTACAGGGCGAGCGTGCCGCGTTCACGGCCACCGATCTGGAACTACAGATCACCACTTGGGCGGATGAACCTGGCGCGGGCGATTCGGCGTTCACCGTTGCCGCGCGCAAGCTGCTGGACATCTGCCGCTCCCTGCCGGAGATCGAACCGGTCATGCTCGAACTCGCCGATGACACGCTGTTGCGTATCCGCTCCGGGCGCAGTCGTTTCAGCCTACAAACCCTGCCGGCACGGGATTTTCCCAGGCTGCAACTACCCGAAGGTCAGGGCATCGTGTTCGAGCTGTCGCAAGGACTGATGCGCAGAGCGCTCATGCGAGTGCAATACGCCATGGCGGTGCAGGACATCCGCTACTACCTCAATGGCATGTTGTTCTCGGCGCAAGGCAAACGCCTGATCTTTGCTGCCACTGACGGCCATCGTCTGGCCGTCGATGGCATCGGTCTGACACATGAGTTGGCACAGGGTATGGACGTGATCCTGCCGCGCAAGACGGTGCTGGAACTGGTCAAACTGCTGGCCGACGACGATGAGCCGGTACAGGTACAGGTGAGTTCCGGTCAGGTGGCATTTCGCCGGCCCAACTTCGAACTGCGCAGCAAGGTGATCGATGGCAAGTTTCCCGATTGGCAAAGGGTCATACCCGTCGGCCATGACAAGCAGTTCGCCATCCAGCGTCAACGCCTGTCCCAGTCGCTGGCACGCACGGCCATACTCACCAACGACAAGTACCGCGGGGTCCGCGTCGCGCTGACCGCAGGTTCACTGCGCATCGCGTGCAGCAACAACGAACAGGAAGAAGCGCAGGAGGAACTCGACATCGACTATGCCGGCGAGCCGTTGGACATCGGCTTCAACGTGCAGTATCTGCAAGACGTGCTGAACAATCTCGACTACGATGCCGTACTCTGCTCCTTTGGCGATCCCACCAGTTCCCTGCTCATCACCGTGCCGGGCGACGACAATTTTCGCTACGTGGTGATGCCCATGCGCATCTGAACGCCGTGAGCAGGCCAGTGGCAGCGGCCTGTCACGTTCCTCCATACCTCATTCGATCAAAGGTTTCACGTGGAACATCCAGACGCCAACGGCGGCTACGACGAATCCAGCATCCAGCAACTCGAAGGGCTGGAGGCGGTGCGCAAGCGGCCGGGCATGTACATCGGCGACACCTCCGACGGCACTGGCCTGCATCACATGGTGTTCGAGGTGCTGGACAACGCCATCGACGAAGCGCTGGCCGGCTGGTGCGATGACATCAAGGTGATCATTCACCCCGACAATTCCATTTCCGTGGCCGACAACGGCCGCGGCATCCCCATCGGCATCAAATACGACGACAAGCACGAACCCAAGCGCTCAGCTGCCGAGATCGTCATGACCGTGCTGCATGCCGGCGGCAAGTTCGACCAGAACAGCTACAAGGTGTCGGGCGGCCTGCATGGCGTCGGCGTGTCCTGCGTCAACGGCCTATCCAAATGGCTCAGGCTGACCATCCACCGCGACGGCAAGAAGCACTACATGGAATTCGCCCGTGGTGTACCGGTGAATCGCCTGGTGGAAACGCACAACGGCGTGTCGGTATCACCGCTGCGCGTGCTCGGCGACACGGCGCGCCGGGGCACCGAGGTACATTTCCTCGCCGATGACGAGATCTTCGGCCACGTCGATTACCACTACGACGTGCTGTCCAAGCGCATCCGCGAACTCTCCTTTCTCAACAACGGGGTCAAGATCGAACTGTTGGACGAGCGCGACGGTCGCCAGGAAAACTTCGCCTTTGCCGGCGGCGTGAAAGGCTTCGTCGAGTACATCAATCGCGCCAAACAGGTGTTGCATCCCAACGTGTTCCATGCGCTCGGCGAACGCGACGGCATCACCGTTGAAGTCGCCATGCAATGGAATGCGAGCTATCAGGAACAGGTGCAGTGCTTCACCAACAACATTCCGCAACGGGACGGCGGCACCCACCTCACCGGTCTGCGCGCCGCCATCACGCGCACGTTGAACAAGTACATCGAGGAAAACGAGATCGCCAAGAAAGCCAAGGTGGAGACGACTGGCGACGACATGCGCGAAGGTCTCACTTGCGTGTTGTCGGTCAAGGTCCCGGATCCCAAGTTCTCGTCGCAGACCAAGGACAAACTGGTGTCGTCCGAAGTCAAGCCGGTGGTCGAGGACGTGGTCGCGCAGCGACTCGCCGAGTACCTGTTGGAACGCCCCGCCGATGCCAAACTCATCTGCGCCAAGATCGTCGAGGCCGCGCGCGCGCGTGAAGCAGCACGCAAGGCGCGCGAGATGACGCGCCGCAAGGGCGTGCTCGATTCCGCAGGCTTGCCGGGCAAGCTGGCCGACTGCCAGGAAAAGGATCCGGCACTGTGCGAACTCTACCTGGTGGAGGGCGACTCGGCCGGCGGCTCGGCCAAACAGGGGCGCGACCGCAAGTTCCAGGCCATCCTGCCGCTCAAGGGCAAGATACTCAACGTGGAAAAGGCGCGCTTCGACAAGATGCTATCGTCACAGGAAGTGGCCACCTTGATCACCGCGCTCGGCACCGGCATCGGCAAGGACGATTACGATCCGGCCAAATTGCGCTACCACCGCATCATCATCATGACCGACGCCGATGTCGACGGCTCGCACATCCGCACCTTGTTGCTGACCTTTTTCTATCGGCAGATGTCCGAACTGGTGGAACGCGGCCACATCTACATTGCCCAGCCGCCGCTGTACAAGGTCAAGCAGGGCAAGCGCGAGACCTATCTCAAGGACGACTACGAGTTGAAGCAGTATCTGCTGCGCGAAGCGCTGAATGGTGCCGAACTGGTTCCTGGCGCCGGCCAGTCGCCTCTGGCAAACGAAAGCTTCGAACGCATCGCCCGCGAGTTCCTGCTGGCCGAAGCCATGATCGAACGCCTGGCGCGACGCATGGACGCCGATGTACTGTATGCGCTGCTGGAAGTACCCGCGATCAGCCTGAGCGATGAGCACGGTGCGCGCCACGCTGCCGAGTTGCTCACGCGATCGTTGTCACGTCATGGTGCCGTGCACATCACGCCGCAACGACACGAGGGCGACATCGGCTGGCGTCTGGAGATCACTCGAGTGCGCCATGGCATCGGTCACACCAGCCACCTCACCGCCGAGTTCATCGACGGCGGCGACTACGACTTGTTGCGCCGCACCGGTGAAATCCTGCGCGATCTGCTGCACGAAGGCGCCGAAATCCGGCGCGGCGAGGCACGCGCACCCGCCAGCGATTTCAAGCAGGCGCTGGACTGGTTGCTCGGCGAGGTGAAGAAGAACCTGTCCATCCAGCGCTACAAAGGTCTGGGGGAAATGAACCCGGAGCAGTTGTGGGAGACCACCATGGATCCCGACGTGCGTCGCCTGCTGCGTGTGCAGATCGAGGACGCCATCGCCGCCGATGGCATCTTCACCACGCTGATGGGCGAGGAGGTGGAACCGCGCCGGCATTTCATCGAAACCAACGCGTTGGGAGTGCGTAACCTGGACGTGTGAGGCAGCTGATGCCGTCCGTTGGCCTGGGCCGAGCGCTATCGACCATCGCCCATATGGTCCGCGTACATCCGGCTGCCGAGAGCTCACGCGACATCCGTTCCCTGATGGTGCGCTGGCCGTTTGCGGCCTGAAGCGAGCCGCACGGAGGGCAACATGGCCCGCATCGTCCCTGACGGCTGGAAGGAACTGGCGGCGAGTGGCGCGGCCGCGCGCGAGATCGAGACCCTGGCGCTGCTCGCCGCCGCCCTGCCCGATGCCTACACCGTCTACCACGCCGTGCACTGGACCAACCTGGAGCGCGGCTTCTCGGTCCATGGCGAGATCGACTTCGTGGTGGTCAACCGCGCCGGCGATCTGTTGCTCATCGAGCAGAAGAGCGGTTTCCTGGAGGAGACGGCCGAGGGCTTGGTGAAGCGTTATGCCGAGAGGGTGAAGAGCGTACCCATGCAGCTTGCGCGCACGGTGGCGGCGATGCAGGCGAAGCTGGCGCGGCGTCCCGGCTGCAAGGGTGTGCGCGTCGATTACCTGCTGTATTGCCCCGACTACCGGGTCAGGCAACTGGAAAGCGCCGGCATTTCCATCGAACGCATCGTCGACGCGCGACGGCGTGACCGGCTGGCCGCCTGCATCGAGGCGATGTTGCCGCCGGGTGAAACCCGCGAGCAGGCAAGCGAGGTGCATCGCTTCCTGCGTGACGTGATTCAACTGGAAACCGATGTCAGCGCGTTGATCGGCCGGGCCGGCGCGTTGGTCACCCGCATCTCCGGCGGACTGGCGCATTGGGCGCGCCAGCTCGATTTCCAGCCGTACCGGCTCAGGGTCTCGGGTACGGCCGGATCGGGCAAGACCCAGCTCGCCCTGGCCGAGTATCGCGACACCCTGGCGCGCGGCGGCCGGCCGTTGTTCGTCTGCTTCAACCGGCCGCTGGCCGATCACTTCCGGGTCATCGCCCCCGCGGGCGGCTGGGCAGGCACCTTGCACATGCTGTGCGATCAGCGCTTGCGCGCAGCTGGTGAGGTGCCGGAGTTCTCGCGACCGGATGCCTTCGAGCGCCTGGTCGAACGAGCGGCCGACCTGCCGATGGGTGACGACTGGCTGTTCGACACGGTGATCGTCGATGAGGGCCAGGATTTCGCCGAGGCCTGGCGGGATCTGGCGCTGCGTCACCTGAAGCCGCAGGGTCGCGCACTTTGGCTGGAGGACCCGCTGCAGAACCTGTATGGCCGGCCGCCGCTGACGCTACCCGGCTGGGTGCTGCTGCACGCCCGCAGCAACTACCGCAGCCCGCGTCCGGTGGTGCGCATGCTGCAAGCCCTGCTGCCCGAGGCCGCTGCCATCGAGGCAGTGGGGCCGTTGCATGACGCAGGTCTGGAGGTGCTGACCTACCGTGATACCGCGGAGTTGCGCACACAGGTGAAGGAAGGCATACGCCTGTGTCTGGCCGCGGGCTATCGCAAGTCCGACATGGCGCTGATCAGCTTTCGCGGGCGCGAGCAGTCGGCCCTGTTCCCCTATACCCAGCTCGGCCCCCATACGCTGAAAACGTTCACCGGCGAATATGACCTGCTCGGACACCCGCTCTACAGCGACGGTGACCTGCTGCTGGAAACGGTGTACCGGTTCAAGGGCCAGGCGGCCCCTGCCGTGGTGTTCGCGGAAATCGATTTCGACTCGTTGGACGACAAGGCCGTGCGCAAGCTGTTCGTCGGTGCCACCCGAGCGATGATGAAACTGGTGCTGGTGGTTTCGGAGCGCTCAGCAGCCCAGTTGATGGCGCGGCTGCCTTGAGGTGGCGAGACCGCGGGAAGACTGTCAGCCGATCCGAGCGAATCGAGAGCCGAGGCAAACCATGATCCACAGCCGTTATGCCGATGCCGAGCCGTCACGTACCCTGGACGGCAGCGAGATCCGCGAGCTGATGCATCCGAACCGGCATGGCAACCGCGCGCAGAGCCTGGCCGAGGCGACGGTCGAGCCGGGTGCGAGCACGCATCTGCACCGGCACCGAATCAGCGAGGAGATTTATCACGTGGTCGCGGGGTGCGGCCGCATGACCCTGGGCGAGGCCAGCCTGACGCTGGCGGTGGGCGATACCGTACTGATTCCGCCGGGCACGCCGCATCGTCTGGAAAACACCGGTGATGAACCCTTGCGCGTGCTGTGCTGTTGCAGCCCGCCCTACGCGCACGCCGATATCGAACTGTTGTGAGGCCATCCGGACTCAACTACCCGTGGCCAGATCCAACGCGTGCCGGACGCGTGCGGCCAGGGCTTCCGGAGTCGCGGAGATGATCTCCTCGGGGATGGCGAACTTGCCGGTCAGCCGGGCGAGGCTCTCGAAGCCGTAGGCGGCGATGAAGGCGTGCATGCCGGCAGCGACGGCGGCGGCGAAGTCCTTGTGTTCGTCACCGCAGGCATACGCTCTGGCCGGGTTCACCCCCAGCCGTTCACGTTCGGCGCGGAAATACGGCGTCTTCTCCTGCCGCAGCGGGATGTGATGGAAGAAATCCAGGCGATCGATGTCGATGCCATGGCGTCGAAACAGCCGGGCGAGCGTGTGCACCGGTTCCAGCGTGACGTTGCGCGTGACGATGCCGACATGGACATCCGGCGCTTCCAGCAGGTCGAGCAGCAATTCCGCCATGCCGGAATAGAGTAGCGCCTCCTCGCGGTAGACCTCGGTCAGCGTCACCAGGATTTCGCGGCGTACGCCCCGGCCGAAATGCTTGGCCAGATTGCGCGGGAATTCCTTGATGCCGCCCAGATACTTGAACAGATTGCGACGCTTCTGGAAGCGTTCCAGGTCACCCAGATCCATGCCATGCCGGGCGAACGCGATGCCCATGGCGCTGAACGCGTCGATCAGTGTGCCATCGGCGTCGATGACGATCATGCGCGCGCGACCTCGATACGACGCGCTCATCGCTTTGCGCCCACGAACAGGTAGTACGGCACGCGCAGGCCGGGCAGGTAGGGCACGGGTGCGCGCCGGCAATGAAAATGCAGCGCGACGCACTGACCGCGCAAGGCCGCGGTGTGCGCGTCGCTCAGGTGTACGCCATCGTGCGCGAACCAACGTCGCCAGAAAGCGTTGCCCAGGCGCGCGCCATCGGGCGGCAGATGGAAGTCGACCACGCCGATGCGCCCACCGGGTACCAACATGGCCAGCGCATTGGCCAGCGTCGCCTGCCAGTCCGGCATCATGGTCAGCGCGTAAGACAGCAGTACCCGGTCGACCGGCTCGGGCGGTCGCCAGGTCGTGGCATCGGCTTCGACCACTTCGACGTTGGCGTGCTCGCCCGCGCGCGCGCGCGCCAGCGCGAGTAGCGGCGGACACAGATCGACCAGCGTGATCGACGTCAGACTGGACAGCGGCCGCGAGCGTGCGAGCAGATCCAGGTTGGCGCCGGTGCCGCAACCCAGTTCGACGAAACGCGCGCCCGGCGGCACGGCCAGCGTTTCGATCACTTCACCCCTACCGTGCAACAGGCGCGAGCGGAACTGGTCATAGCGCGCCGCCTGCGGACCGTAGAAGGCGTTCAGCCGGTCGGCATGCGAACCGCGTCTGGATTGGCCGCGCGCGAGTTGCCACAGCACGCGCAGGTCGGCGGCGAACTCAGACGGCGACATCGGCGATCTTGAAACCGGCGTAGGTATGCACGCGGTCGCGCACGTGCAGGTCGCGCGCCAGCGCGTCGTCGAAGCGCAGCACGTCGCGCAGCCGCGTGCGTTCCGCTCCCAGCCGCACGTGATCGAGAAAACCCGGATCGGCATGCGCGCTGCGCAGCAGGATACGGGCACCCGGCGTCGCGCGCGCGAGGATGGCTTCCCATTCCTCGCGCAGTGCCGCCGGGTGGTAAACGCTCATCCAGTCCATGTGGTCCAGCAGCACGAAGCGCGACAACGACCCGGGGTGCTGGCGCAGGAACTCGGTGACCGTGGCGGTGTGGGTGTGCACACGCTGCACCAGGCCAGCCTTCAGCGCGGCGAAATTGTGCGGCTTGAGATACTCCGGGCAGCATTGGCGGGTATAGCGGCCATGCACGTAGACGCGCCAGAAGTAGTTGTCGGCCACCGGCAGTTCGCGGAACACGTATTCGATGGCCGCGCGGATGAAGCCGGCCACACCGTCGGCATGCTGCGCCTGCACCAGGCGGCGCTGGGGATGGGGTACGCCGAGCAGGCTCAGGGTCAACTGGCGGCTCAACGCCCACTTCATGGCCGGCGTCCACAGCATGGGGGCGATGTGGCGATCATGGATGTGCCGCTGGGCGTCGAGATCGGGCGCGGCGAACAGGTCACGCACGTGGCCCCACAGTTTCGGGCGCAGGCGGAAATAGGCGCGAAAGCCACGCGCCACCCAGCCGGCCAGACCGTGATAATAGAAACTGCCGAGCGGGCTGGTGAACCATTGGACATGACGGTCCCACCAGTTCCGCGCGAAGTCGCTCAGTCCGGAACGCAGGTGTTTGCGATAGAGATCGTGGAAGCGCGCATGGTAGCCATCGCCGAATACGGCAAAGAAGTCTTCGTAGTCCAGGTGGCGGATGCCGGCGATCTTCAGTTCGAGCAGCGCGATCTGACGCGGATTGGCATCCACCGCATGGATGCTCGCCGGTGCCTCCAGCGCGTAGTCGAGTGCATTGCAGCCGGCACTGGCGATGACCATGACGGTATCGTGTGCGCCCAGCGTCAACGCGCTGCGGTCCACGGCCGGATCCTCCCAGCAGGTGTTGTAGACCAGGGAGCGCGCGTACAAGGTGTTGAACACCTTCTGGTCGATGTGATCGCGCAGGGTCAGGGTGGGGACGGCGAGTTCTCGCGGATCGGCAGGCGCGTTCATCGATGAATTTATTGTGTAATCACGATTGCGAGCGTAATGCATCCGTTTGACAAACATATTTCTGCGCGCGCTGGAGGCCCGGCGACGATGACGCGCATCTACCTGGTGCGCCATGGTGAGAGCGAGGCCAACGTCGCCGGCATCATCAACGATGATCCGGCGCGCGCGGTGCGACTGACGCCGAATGGACGCGCGCAGGCCGAGGCGGCGGCACGCGAACTGGCCACGGTGCGTTTCAGCAGCGCCTACACCTCCGAGTTCCTGCGTGCGCGCGAGACTGCCGCCATCATCCTGGCCGGACGCGAACCGGACATCGTCGTCGATGCCCGTCTGAACGAGCGCCGTTCCGGCCTCGATGGCCAGCCGGTGGAGGCGTTCAACGGCCTGGTGCGACCCGATCCCGTGCGCATCCGCCCGCCGCGTGGCGAATCCTTCGAGCAGCAGATGGCGCGGGTCGGCGCCTTTCTCGATGAAGTCGCCCGCCGGCATGCGGGCGGCATCGTGTTGGCGGTGTCGCACGAGAACCCCATCCTGGCGGCGGCGGCCTGTGCCGGGCGCGACCCCGAGGACGCGGCGCGCGGCAGCATCGGCAACTGCCAGTGGCTGTGCGTCGACTGGTGAGTCAGGGTCTACCGGTGCCGGATCTTCAGCGCCAGCACCATGCCGGCCAGCACCAGCGTGATGGCGTTGGCGACGACCACCGGCCAACTGCGGATGAACAGACCGTAAGCCAGCCATAGTGCCACACCCAGCGTGAACAGCCCGTACATGCCCAGGGAGATACCGGACAGATCGCGCGTGCTCCAGGACTTGACCGCCTGCGGGACGAACGCGGCGGTAGTCAGCAGCGCGGCGCCGTAGCCGATCCAGTCGGCGTAGGTCATGGGGCTATCGTGCATGGCGGATCGGACGGAAAATCGTGTGCAGGCGGGGTGAGCCAACGGCCCTGCACGATACGGAATTTCGCCATGCTGCGCATCACCGAAATCAAACTGCCGCTCGATCACGACGCCGAAGCGTTGCGCCGCGCGGTGCTCGAGCGGCTGGGCATTGCTCCGGACGATCTGCGCGCACTCAACGTGCATCGGCGCGGCTATGACGCGCGCAAGCGCGGCCACATTCAATTGGTCTACACGCTGGACGTCGAGGTGCGCGACGAGGCCACGGTCGCGCGCCGTATGCGCGGCGATCGGCAGGTCACGGCGACGCCGGACATGCGCTATCGGTTCGTCGCGCGCGCCCCCGCGTCACTGCGCCATCGCCCGCTGATCATCGGCACCGGACCGTGCGGTTTGCTGGCCGGCCTGGTGCTGGCGCAGATGGGCTTCCGCCCCATCCTGCTGGAGCGTGGCAAGCCGGTGCGCGAGCGCACGCGCGACACCTGGGGGCTGTGGCGCAAGGGCCGGCTCGATGCGGAATCCAATGTGCAGTTCGGCGAGGGCGGCGCCGGCACCTTTTCCGACGGCAAGCTGTATAGCCAGATCAAGGATCCGCACCATCACGGGCGCAAGGTGCTGGAGGAATTCGTCAAGGCGGGCGCGCCCGCGGAGATCCTGTACGTCAGCAAGCCGCACATCGGCACGTTCAAACTGGTGGCCATGGTCGAGCACATGCGCGCCAGCATCATCGCATTGGGTGGCGAGGTGCGCTTCAACAGCCGCGTGGTCGATCTGGACATCGAGTCCGGACGGGTGCGCGGCGTGGTGCTGGCGGACGGCGAGCGGCTGGCCGGCGACCACGTGGTGCTGGCGGTGGGCCACAGCGCGCGCGATACCTTCGCCATGCTGCACCGGCGTGGCGTCTACATCGAACCCAAGCCGTTCTCCATCGGTGTGCGCATCGAACATCCGCAATCGCTGATCGACCGCTGCCGCTTCGGTGACCAGGCGGGTCACCCGCTGCTCGGCGCGGCCGATTACCGGCTGGTGCACCATTGCGGCAACGGCCGCTCGGTGTACAGCTTCTGCATGTGCCCGGGCGGCACCGTGGTGGCGGCGACGTCCGAGCCGGGCCACGTGGTGACCAACGGCATGAGCCAGTATTCGCGCAACGAGCGCAATGCCAACGCCGCCTTGGTGGTGGGGGTCACGCCCGCGGATTTTCCCGGCGATGTCGACGCCAACCCGCTGGCCGGCATCGATTTCCAGCGGCGCTGGGAAGCCGCGGCGTTCCGTGCCGGCGGCGCAGACTATCGCGCGCCGGCGCAACGCGTGGGCGATTTTCTCGCCGGCCGGTCGTCGAGCGGCCCCGGTGCGGTGATCCCGTCCTATACCCCAGGCGTGAACTGGACCGACCTGACGTCATGCCTGCCGGATTACGTCGTGGCCGCGTTGCGCGAGGCGCTGCCGGCGTTCGACCGGCAGCTACGCGGTTTCGCCATGGACGACGCGGTCATGACCGGCGTCGAGACGCGCACTTCGTCGCCCATCCGCATCCGCCGCGGCGACGACTACCAGAGCATCAACACGCGCGGCCTGTACCCGGCCGGCGAGGGCGCGGGTTACGCCGGCGGTATCCTGTCGGCGGCAGTGGACGGCATCGAGGTCGCCGAGGCGGTGGCCTTGAGCATGGTGGCGGCGGGCTGAACCAACACGTCCAGCGTATCGTCGTCCAGCAGGCGCCACTGACCCGGCGCCAGATCGTCCGGCAACACATAGGCGCCGATGGCCTGGCGGTGCAGCGCTTCGACGCGATTGCCCACCGCCGCCAGCATGCGTTTGACCTGATGATAGCGGCCGCTGTCCAGCGTCAGACGCAGCGCGTGGCTGTTGAGCCGGATGCAGGCCCGCGCCGCCACCGGCGCCGGGTCGTCGTGTAACACCACGCCTGCCTGCAGAGCCGCCAGCATCGTGTCGCTGACCTCGTGCCGGCAATACACGTCATAGGTCTTGTCGACATGGTGTCTGGGCGAGGTCAGGCGGTGCAGCAAGGCGCCATCGTCGCTGAACAGCAACAGGCCGGTGGTGTCCTGGTCGAGCCGACCGACACATTGCACGCCGCGTCGTACCAGGTGTGCCGGCAGCAGGGTATAGACGCCGGGGTGATCTCGAGGCGTGCGTGAACACTCATAGTTCGCGGGCTTGTGCAGTGCGAGGACAACCCGGGCGCGACAATGCCACGCAATACCGGCGACCTCGACCGACGAACCCTCGAGCGTGTAAGGCGCTTCGTCGTCGAGTACGACGCGGCCGTCTACCCGCACCTGCCCGGCCCGGATCAGCGCACGGCAGTCCCGGCGGCTGCCGAAGCCCTGCGACTGCAGGATGCGATACAGCGGCGCCGCGCCGGCCATGTTCGCGCCGGCAAGGTCAGAGCGCGACCAGCCCCAGTATGCCCAGCACCAGCAGCACGATGCCGGTGATCACCACCCGGTTGTCCGGCTCGCTCAGATTGCGGCGAACTTCCAGCAGCATGCGGTCGTGATGGATGCGCGGCTCGGTCATGGGCATCACCTCGAGGTGGTAGTCACCCGCCGTGACCTTGTTCAGCAACACCAGGTGTTCCTTGAACACCGGGTTGGATTCACTGATGTTCTTGGCGCTGAGCGTGAAGGTCAGCGGTTGCGCCGCCACGCCGTCGCGATACAGCGTGGCGACGTAGCGGTCGGCCGGCGGGTCGCTGTCGTGCATGTTGGGCGCAAAGCTGCCCTGAGTGGACAGGATCAGGCCGAGCGGCGCCATGTCCGCCTCGACACGGAAGGCCGGTGAACGCCAGCCGCCGCCGTCGATGCGGCCGAGGGCCAGCAGCGCCGCCTGTTCTCCGGTGTAGAACTTGGAATAGATCCAGTAGGCGGGGGCCAGCAGCAGGCCGGCGACGAGCAGCAGCAGTGACAGCATTTTCATGGAGCGGGTCTCGGCAGGACGGGGTCGCCGGACGTGCCGGCAAGCAGGTGGGACAGCAGGGCGCGCAGCATGGCCGGCTTGATCGGCTTGTGCAATACCGGCAGGCCGCTGGCGCGTATCGCCTGTATGGTATCCGACGCGGTATCGCCGGTCAGCAATGCCGCCGGAATGCCGGCGCCGAAGGTGGCGCGCAGCATCGCGATCGCCTCGATGCCGGTGTGCCCGGAACGCAGCCGATAATCGGACAGGATCACGTCCGGGGCGCGGCCCAGGCCGAGCAGTTCGTCGCGCAATTGCGCATCATCGTCGCTCGCGGCCAGGCGGATGCCCCACTGGTCGAACAGTTCCAGCATGGCTTCGAGGATGTCGGCGTCGTCGTCGATGAACGCCACCAGCGCGCCTTCCAGACCACGCGTCAATGTCAGCGCGGGTGCGCGTGGCGAAGGCGCCGGCACTTCGCGCGGCGGACAGCGTGCCATGCGGAAATCGAAGCAGGCACCCTGGCCGGGATGCGAACGCACGCGGACCTCGCCACCGAGCAATCGCGCCAGGCGGGCAACGATGGCCAGCCCCAGACCGAGCCCCTTGTCGCGGTGGCGTTCCGGGTTGTCCAACTGGAAATACTCCTCGAAGATGCGCGTCTGGAACTCGGCGGGTATACCGGGACCATCATCGCGGACCTCGATGCGCACCCAGTCGGATCCGAGCCGACGCGCGCCCACCAGAACGTGGCCGCCCTGGGCGTGGCGTAGGGCGTTGGAGACCAGATTGGCCAGTATCCGTTCCAGCAGCAGTGCATCCGAGAACACCCACAGCGCGCTGGGCACGATGCGCAGCCGAGTGCCATGTTCGCGCGCCAGTGGCGCGAACTGCTGGTCCAGCCGGCCCAGCACCTGTTGCAAAGGAAAGCAGGTGGGGGTGGCCTCGACCGCGCCGGCGTCCAGCTTGGACAGGTCGAGCAGGGCGTTGAGCAACGTGGCCATCGCGTTTGCCGAAGCCTCGATGTGTTGCGCCAGGCGGAGCGCCTCGTCGTCGCGCACGCGTTCTTTCAAGGCCGAGACCAGCAGGGTCAGGGCATGCAGGGGCTGGCGCAGATCGTGGCTGGCGGCTGCGAGGAATCGCGACTTCGCGCGCATCGCCGCTTCCGCCGCGAGCTTCTGCTCCAGCAATCCGGCGGTGGCCGCGCGCACGCGGCTCTCGAGTTCTCGCTGGTTGCGCTCCAGTGTCTCCGCCATGCTGTTGATGCCGCGTTCGAGCTGGCCGAGTTCCCCCAGCGAGGTGGTACTGCAACGTTCCTGCAACTGCCCGTCGGCCAGGCGGGCGACGCTGTCGGTGATGCGCCGCAACGGCTGGCTGACGCCGCCGGCCAGACGCCAGGCCAGTATCAGCGCGAGCAGGATACTGAGCGTGCTCATGCCGATCGCGGCCAGGCCGACACGAGAGCGGGCGAGCGCCACCGGCGTACGCGCGATGGCGACGATCAGGTAATTCGGCCGATCCGCAACGGCCAAGCTGTCCAGATAGGGGTCTTGTTCGGCGGCCGGCGCCGTCCGTATCGGGTGCGCGAAGAAGATCAGGTCATGCCGGCGCCAGCGCTCCGCCGGGGCCGTGCCGTCCAGTTGCGGCAGCAACGCGCCGCGGCCACTGAACAGCAGCCATCGCGAGCCGTCGGTGACCGCCAGGCTTTCGACGCCACGTATGGTGAGCTCGTAATCGAGCAGGCGCTTGACCTGCGGCAGGTTGCCAGTGATCAGGTCCGGTGCGATGGCTTGCGCCAGGTGGCGCGACACGTCGCGGCCCCGCTGCTCCAGGGCATCCTCGACTTCACGCACGCTGCGGTGGGCGAAATAGACGGCGAACAGGCCCACCGCCAGCAACAGCGGGATCAACGCCACCGCCAGGATGCGCAGGCGCAGATCGAGGGTCGGCCGGAAACTGCTCATGGTGCGGACGGCGGCTCAGCCGCCGCGGTCCAGTCCCATCTTCTGCGCGATCAATACGGCCTCGGTGCGGTTGTTGACCTTGAGGATGCGGAAAATGGCGGCGACATGGATCTTCACCGTGCCTTCGGTGACCGCCAGCGCGGCGCCGATCTGGCGGTTGCTCAAACCTTTGGTGAGTTGGCGCAACACCTCGATGTGACGCGATGTCAGCGTCGGGTAGCGTGCGCGCAGGCGCTCGGCGCCGGCTTCCGCCTCCTCGGTGCCGGCCCATTGCGCAGGTGCGTAAGGCAGACCCTGCAGGATCTGGCGCAGGGCAGCGAGGATCTGGTCACTCGACGACGATTTGCAGATGAAGCCCATGGCGCCACATTGGAACAACGCGCGGATGTCCTCGATCTGCTCCGAGGCCGACAGCACGGCGAGCGGTACGGTCGGAAACGCGGCGCGGAAGCGGCGCACGCCGTCGAGCGCCTCCATCCCGGGCATGTACAGGTCCAGCAGCGCCAGATCGACTTCGCCGTGACGACGCATGGCCTCGAATGCACTGGGATAATCGACCGCTTCGTATATCTCCGGGGGCGGATTCAGCTTGCGCAGCACGGGTTTGACGCCTTCGCGAAACAGCGGGTGATCGTCGGCTAGCAGGATGCGCATGGTGGACTCCCGTCAATGTCTATGTCTTTCGTCTAATTCCATTCTTCCATGATGGCTATTATTCTTCCCCGCGGCCACGTGGCCTACCCCATCGAGCCAAGGTCAGGGAGACGATAACGATGTTTCCAGTGCTTTCCGGGCGTCATGCCCGGTTTTTTTTGCCGCATCGCGGTAGTCAGCCGCGTGTTCACAAGCCCAGTCGGTGCCAGATCGTGGTGGTCAGTTCGGCCTGATTCAGTGTGTAGAAGTGCAGGCCGGGCGCGCCGCCGGACAGCAGCCGCTCACACATCGTGGTGACCACATCGAGGCCGAAGGCGCGGATCGAGGCGTGGTCGTCCAGATAACTCTCCATCTTGCGCGCCAGCCAGCGCGGAATCTCGGCGCCGCAGGCGGCGGAGAAGCGCGACAACTGCGCGTAGTTGGCAATGGGCATGATGCCCGGCACGATGGGCAGCGTGACACCCAACCGGGCGCAGTCGTCGAAGAAATTGAAATAGGCGTCGGCGTTGAAGAAGTACTGGGTGATGGCGGCGTCGGCGCCGGCATCACACTTGCGCTTGAAATTGGCCAGATCCTCGCCGTAACTGCGTGCCTGCGGGTGGGTTTCCGGATAGGCGGCGACTTCGATGTCGAACCAGTCGCCGGTTTCCGCGCGGATGAAGGCCACCAGTTCGTTGGCATAGCGAAACTCGCCAGGCGCGGCCATGCCGGACGGCAGGTCGCCCCGCAACGCGACGATGTGGCGGATGCCATGGGCGCGATAGGTGGCGAGAATGTCGCGGATGTTGTCGCGCGTCGAGCCGATGCACGACAGATGCGGCGCAGCCGCCAGGCCCTCGCCCTGAATCTCCAGCACGGTCTCCAGCGTGTTGTCGCGCGTCGAGCCGCCGGCGCCGAACGTGACCGAGAAGAACTTGGGCCCCAGCAGGGCCAGCCGGCGGCGCGTCTCGCGCAGCTTGAGCACCCCTTCCGGCGTGCGCGGCGGGAAAAACTCGATGCTGAAGGTCCGTTCGGTCATGGTCACGGTGGCGGGGCAGTGGCAGTGAACGCCGATTCTATCCCAGCGTCACGCCCAGCCCGTTGCCGATCAGCCAGGTGGCCAGACCGGCCGCGCCGCCGATGGCCAGCATGCGCAGGCCGCCGGCCAGGGCATGGCGGCCGGTGAACAGGCTGAGTGCCGCGCCGACGCCGAACAGGCTGATGCCGGTGGCCAGTACCGCGCCGGTGAACGCGTGTGCCGGCGACAGCAGCAGGTAGGGCAGCAGCGGGATCAGCGCGCCGGCGCAGAAGGCCAGGAACGACGCCAGCGCGGCACCCAGCGGCGCGCCCAGCTCGTCGGGATTGAGCCCCAGTTCCTCACGCGCCAGGGTGTCCAGCGCACGGTCGGGATCGGCGATCAGGCGCTCGGCCAGGCGGCGCGCTTCGGTTGCGTCGACGCCCTTGGCCTGATAGATGAGCGCCAGCTCCGCCGCTTCCTCGCGCGGGTACTGCGCCAGTTCCTCGCGCTCCAGGCCGATCTGGTATTCGTGAAACTCGCGCTGCGAACGCATCGACACGTACTCGCCCGCGGCCATGGAGAACGCGCCGGCCAGCAGGCCGGCGACCCCGGACAGCACGATCATGTCGCTGCCCACCCCGGCACCGGCCACACCCAGGATCAGCGCGGCGTTGGACACCAGGCCGTCGTTGACGCCGAACACCGCCGCGCGCAGCTGGCCGCTGCCGGCGGAGCGGTGGCGTTCGCCGCGCAGTTGCTCGAGATCGGTGGGTATGCCATGCGGCGGCGGCGCGTGGTACAGGCTCATGCCGCGCACCTTCATGGCCGCCAGCACGCCGCGCAGCGGCCGCACGCCCAGGCGCGGGATCAGCCAGGCCACCAGGCGCGCGCGTGCGTCGGGCCGAAACACCGGGGTGGGCCGGCCCTCGGCGTGCAGCGCCGCCTCCCAGTAGGCCGCCTGCGCATCGGCGGCGCGCGCCAGTTCCAGAAACAACACCTGGCGAGGCGTGCCGCACTCGGCGTCGGACACCACCCGGTACAGCCAGGCGGACCGTTTCTCTTCGGTCCAGTTGTGCAGCGCTTGGGTCATCGCCTTCGTTCAACCCGGCATCAGCCGCCCGCCCCGCGCCGGTATTGCACCGCCTCGGCGACATGCCCGGCGCCGATGTGCGCGCTGCCGGCCAGATCGGCGACGCTGCGCGCCACACGCAGCACGCGGTGATAGGCGCGCGCGGACAGATCGAGGCGGGCGATGGCGTGCTTCAACAGATCGAGCGCGTCGGCGTCGGGTGCGCAGTGCCGTTCGATCTCGCCGCCGGCGAGCGCGGCATTGGCCTTGCCCTGACGCGCCATTTGCCGCTCGCGCGCCGCGATCACGCGCGCTCGCACGCTGGCCGACGGCTCTCCGGCCGCGGTGGCGGTGAGCTCCTGCTGGTTCAGTGCCGGTACCTCGACATGCAGATCGATACGGTCCAGCAGCGGCCCGGACAGGCGCGCGCGGTAGCGTGCCACCTGTTCCGGCGTGCAGCGGCAGCGGCCGCCCGGATGGCCCAGATAACCGCAGGGACAGGGATTCATCGCCGCCACCAGTTGGAAACGCGCGGGGAAATCGGCCTGGTGCGCGGCGCGCGAGATGGTGATGTGGCCCGCCTCCAGCGGCTCGCGCAGCACTTCCAGCGCGGTACGGGAAAATTCCGGCAGTTCATCCAAAAATAGTACGCCATGCGTGGCCTGGCTGACCTCGCCAGGACGCGGCGGATTGCCGCCGCCGACCAGGGCGATGCCGGAAGCGCTGTGATGCGGCGCGCGATAGGGGCGAACGGCCCACGCATCGGCACGGAACGCGCCGCTCAGCGACAGCAGCGCGGCCGATTCCAGCGCCTCCTGCTCGGTCATGGGCGGCAGGATGCCGGGCAGGCGGCTGGCAAGCATGGACTTGCCGGTGCCCGGCGGCCCGCACAGCAGCAGCGAATGGCCACCGGCCGCCGCCACCTCCAGTGCGCGCCGGGCCGCGGCCTGGCCGCGCACGTCGGCGAGATCGGGGTGGGCGACCGGCGGG
>CAYTRH010000028.1:0-23497 GCA_964440155.1 uncultured Thiobacillus sp.
GGTTGCTGGATTGCCGCGTCGGCTTCGCCTCCTCGCAATGACGGGGGTGGCGGTGGCATGCCGGGTGCGGGGGCTGGCCTGCCGTCGTCATTGCGAGCGCAGCGCGGCAATCCAGGCGGGTGACACGGGCGCGACGGGCGGTTGCTGGATTGCCGCGTCGGCTGCGCCTCCTCGCAATGATGGGGGTGGCGGTGGCGTGCGGGGTGCAGGTGGCCGGCCGGTCGTCGTCATTGCGAGCGTAGCGCGGCAATCCAGGCGGGTGGCACGAGTGGGACGGGGCTTACTGGATTGCCGCGTCGGCTACGCCTCCTCGCAATGGCAGGTGAGGGGCAAGCCAATAGGTAAAGAAGAGCAAAACGGGGGGATCTGTGGTCAAGCAGCCAGTGGTCTACATCCTGGCCAGTCGGCGCAACGGCACGCTGTACACGGGTGTGACCTCCAATCTGGTCAGACGCGTGTGGGAGCACAGGAACGACTTGGTCGATGGTTTTTGTCGCAAGTATGGCGTGCATCTGTTGGTCTTCTACGAGCTGCATGCAACCATGGACGCGGCGATCGCCCGGGAGAAGCAGATCAAGGCAGGCTCCAGGGCAGACAAGCTGCGGCTCGTCGAGGCTGTGAATCCTGAGTGGCGGGATTTATACAGCAGCATTGTTTGAGGCAACGGGGGAATGGATTGCCGCGTCGGCTGCGCCTCCTCGCAATGACGGGGTGGCGGTGGCACGCCGGATATGGGTGGCTGGCCTGCCGTCGTCATTGCGAGCGCAGCGCGGCAATCCAGGCGGGTGACACGGGCGCGACGGGCGGTTGCTGGATTGCCGCGTCGGCTGCGCCTCCTCGCAATGACGGGATGGCGGTGGCATGCCGGATATGGGTGGCCGGCCTGTCGTCGTCATTGCGAGCGCAGCGCGGCAATCCAGGCGGATGACACGGGCGCGACGGGCGGTTGCTGGATTCCCGCGTCGGCTTCGCCTCCTCGCAATGACGGCATCGTTGGGGCCAGCTTTCGCCGTCACGGCAAGTGTAGAGATGAAAAAGCCCGCCTCGCGGCGGGCCGGATACCGAAATGGATGCGGTTCAGCGTGCGGACGCCCGGGCCGAGGTCTGGTTGGACTGACATAGCTCGTTGCCATTGAGCGCCGCCGCGCGCACCACGTAGTAATAGGTGATGCCGTTGACCACGCCGCCGTCCAGGTAGGTCGAGTAGGTGGAGGCGGTATTGGCGATCTTGAGGTACGGGCCGCCGCTGACCGTGCTGCGGTACACGTTGTAACTGGTGGCACCGGGATAAGCCGTCCAGGTCAACTGGATCTTGCCGGATTTGGGGCGCGCCGCGAGGTTGCTGACGCAGGCACAGGCCGGATCGGCGCCGTCACGCACGTACACCTGGGCACCGGCGGTGCTACTGAGGTCCGGCAGGCCGCTGGACGGGAACGAGGTCGAGGTGGTGTCGGTGACTCTCAACTGCACCAAGTGGCTGCCCAATCCCAGCGCCTGCATGGCGGCGGTCACATCCGGCTGCGCGCCGAACGCGTCGTTGAACTGGCCGTTGCCGGTCAGATCCCATGCATAGGACTGGATGGTATCGCCGGGGTGACCCGGTTCGAACTGGCCCTCGTCCGGGTTCACCGAAGCGGTGCCATCGAGAAACCAGGGTGTCGCCTGCGGGCAGAAGTTGTATGGGCCACCGGCGTTGGCGGTGGGCGCCAGCGGCGGGATGGAGACGTTGACCATCACCGTGGTGGTAGCCGCCTTTTCCGGCGAGCCGTCGTCGGTCACGCGCAGGGTGACCGGGTAGTTGCCGAGTGCCGGGAAGGAGGTGGTCACGGTCGGACCGGTGGCGTCCCAGATGCCGTCGTTGTTGAAATCCCACTGCCACGAATCGACGTTCTTGCCGGGGTCCTGGTGGAACGAACCGCTGCCATCGAGGGTGATCACCTGACCGACCACGGATGGATTGGGCAACACGTTGGCCACCGCCACCGGCACACCGGACTCGAACACCGTGCGGTTGAGCATCATGATGGCCCAGGCCGTATCGAACGGGTAGATCGTCGAATAGTAGTCATAGCCGTACCAGTAGCCCGCGGCGTTCTGGTTGTTGACCAGCGTGCGCGCCACACCATGCGACGAGGCGTTGGCGCCGCCACCGCACACAGTGTCCGGCTGGCCGGCTTGCGCGCCGTACCAATCGATGGGCAGCTTGGTGGTGCCGGCACGCAGCGAGCGCAGGCAGGTGATGGGCTCGGGCACGCCGTCGCCGTTCGGGTCATGCAGCAGCATGGCCTTGGTGAACGACAACAGGCCGTAGTAATAAGCCTTGATGTTGGTGGTGGCGCCGCCGGTGTTGTCCCAGTTCTCGCGTAAGAAGCTCTCGGCGTTCTCCCAGCTCGGCCCGTTGGCTGGCGAGCTGCCGCGGCCGATGCCGCTCATCACCATCTGCACCATGCCCGAAGGCGTCACCGCATAGGGGCCCCAGATCGGATTGACATCGGTATAGCCGAACAGGCCGTTATTGGCAGTGGCGGTCGCGTTCTGACTGAAACGCAACCAGGGCACGTTCCAATCCTTGACAATCTGCGGCACCGTGGCGCCGAAATGCTCGGCGGCGATCAGGCCGATGGCACCCCACTGGTTGGCGGAGTTGTCGGGGTATTGATTACAGGCATAACGCCATCCGCCACCCGGGGAGGCGTCGTACTGGCAATAGGAATACTCGTCGACCATGTCCTGCACGATGTCGACGTATCGTCGCCCAACCACGTTGGCGACACCGGTGGGCGCGATGGCGTTGGGCGTACCGCTGGCGACGATGGCATCCATGACCTGCCCACCCTGGTAATACGGATCGTTCTGGTTGACGTAGATGCTGAGCCCGTTGCCGTTGGCGTCCGGCGTGAAAGCGCCTAGCGGGTTGGTCTGGGTGACGCCGGCGATGTTGCGCACGGCGAGATACTGGAACAGGCGGCGCATGCCCCGTTGCACTGTCTCGGTATACGGGTTGTCGGCGGAGCCGGTTTCCAGGTGGCCGTTGACGAAGAACGCATTGAGGTTGGCCGCCTGGTTGGCGGCATAGCTGGAGGCGGCGTTACCGCTGGACCACACGCCCAAGTCGACACCGCCCGAGGTGCTGCGCGTCTGCGTCTTGTGCAGATACCACAGGCCCTCGCCGATCGCCACGTTGACCTCGGCGGCGAGCGTCTGGTCCTTCATCTCCACGAAATAGGTCTTGCTGGCGGTCTCGCCGGTGGTCTTGTCGCGTACGTGCAGGCGCGCGGTGTAGATGGTGCCCACCGGGCCGCTGTAGGTCTTGGCCGCTTCCAACGCGTAGTTGCCGGTACCGACGTTGGCCCAAGCGGTTTCGGTACCGTCGCCGAAGTCCCACTTGTACTCGAAATTGGTGCCGGTGACGTTGGTGGTGCCCTTCAGGCGTACCGACTTGCCCGGAAAGGTGGTGTGCGGAATCAGCGGATTGGTGGCGACCCAGGGCACGGTCTTGACCACCGGCATCACCGCGTGCGCCGGCAGCACCGCCAAGCCGGCGGTGGCGAGGGCGAGCAGGATGGAAGTCGCTTGGAAGGTTCTGGCATGCATCGTACGCTCCTTGTCTAGGTATGCTGCTTGAATGCACGAAGGCCAGTCCGGGCGCCCGAAACCGCACCAAAGCGGTGGGGCTTTGGGCGGCGGGCTGGCTCGCGTGGCCGGTTACGCGGCGCTACGGCGGCGGCGTGCGCCCCACAATCCGAGCAGCCCCAGGCCCAGCAACCCCAGGGTCGCGGGCTCGGGAATCCGGCCGCCGTCATCGATGATGCGCAGGCTGCTGGAGAAATAGATCGACGCCTGGCTGTCCGGATCGGTGTGCATCAGATAGAAACCGCCGGTGGGCATGAAATCGGAGACCAGGAAACTGATCACCGCGGTCTGGTCCGCCAGCAGGTTGAACGACCAGGCCATGGCCATGGAAACGTCGTCCTCGGATCCGGCCGGCACGCCGTTGGTGCCGTCCAACGCACTGCCGAGGAAATTGTCGTAGATGTCGCCGAAGAGGTAACCCGGCTCGTCAATCTCCCAGGTCAGACCGGCGCCGGGCACACCGAAGACACTGCCGTGCTCGTTGAAGAAGGTATTGGTAGCCTGATCGATCTCGTGATCGACGAAGAAGGCGACATAGTGGCTGCCCGCCGTGGTCAGCGTCACGGTTACCGTGCCGAGGCCGGTGGTAGTGTCAAATCCACCGACATTGACACCGCCGGGAGCTGCACCATTGGTCACGGTGCCGTTGATGTTGAAGGCATATTCGAACAGCTCGATGGTCGCGGCGGACGCCGACGACGCGGTCAGCAGCACCAGCGCGCCGACCAGGGTCATGTGCTTGAGAGTTTGCATGTGCGGCCTTTCTCGATGGGCGGGTTGATCGGAACGCTGGAACGGGCGCGCACCCGTTCGGCGCGGTCCGGCCGCTGTGCGCCGCACCACGACCACCGGGAAACGCCTTAGCGCAAAAACTGATGCAAGGAGCGTGCCCGGATTTTTCTAACGTATTTTCAATCAGTTGTGGACCACGGCCGGCGCCACTGTAAAAAAATCCGACACGCTTATCCCGTTGCCGCGTACACGCTGAGCGGGTAACGGCAGAACAGTACCGTCGCAGGCGTCAGTCGCCGCGCACGTAGCGTTGCGCCAAAGCGGTCAGCAGCGCGCCGGCCAGGCCGACGAGCAGCCATGCCGGTGCGACCAGCAGCGCGAGCAGCAGGCCATCGACCAGGCAGATACCGGCCAGCATGGCGGGAATGACCGGCCATCGGAACGGCGTGGCGCGGCTGTTCTCGTAACGTGCCACGACACTGATCGACAACACGTAGACGGCCTGCGCTGCCGCCGCCAGCAACAGCGCCGCCGGCAGTCCGCCGGTCAGGGCCAGGCCGACGACGACATACACCAGCGCACGGCACGTGGCCATCAGCAGCACGCTGAACGGATTGCCCTTGTGGTTGAGGTCATAGGCGACAATGGCCAGCAGTAGCACCAGGCCGGCGGCGAGGCCGCGCGCGTCCGGTGCCAGGGCCAGCAGACCCAGGCCGGCGGCGAATAGCGTCCCGGTCAAGACGCGCGCGGCTTGCACACTCACCCGGCCACTGGGCAGTGGCCGCTGCGGGCGGCGCAGACGGTCGTGCGCCAGATCGCACAGGTCGTTCAGACTCATGCCAGCGACGTAAAAACAGGACAAGGCCAACGCCAGCACGATCAGCGGCTCCGGCGTTACTGCACCGGTGGCGAGCAGCATGGCGGTGAGCACGTTGCTCCACACGGTTGGCAGATTGCCGACGCGGCACAGCGCCAGATAGGCCGCCAGCGTGGCCATGACTCAGCCGTCGAACAGATGGCGCAGCATCAGCGCGTACACGTCGGTGGCGGCGATCACGTCGTCCGCCAGCAGCGCCGGCGTGGTGCTCATGCACACCGGCCAGGTGTCCGGGTCGGCGCCGACATGGCCGTGCGAGCCGCGCACCAGGCTGGCATCGAGCGGGATGACGTCCATCAGATAACGCAGACCCAGCAGCTTTCTGGCCAGGATGCCGGCGATCTTCAGCTTGGGCAGGCGGATGGCCGGATCCAGAAACAGCTCGCACGGGTCGTAACCGGGCTTGGCATGGATGTTGACGGTGCGCGCGTAGTCCGGCGCACGCGCGTCATCCAGCCACCAGTAGTAGCTGAACCAGGCATCGGCCTCGGCCACCAGCACCAGTTCGCCGCTGCGCGCGTGATCGATGCCCGCCGCGCGCTTGCCGTCCGCATCGAGCACCTGAGCGATACCCGGCCGGCCGTCGAACAGCGCGCGTACCGCCGCGACGTCTTCGGCGCGGCGCACATAGACGTGGCAGATCTGATGGTCGGCCACGGCGAAGGCGCGGCTGGCCATGGGATCGAGATACTCCCGGCCGAGGTCGTGCTTCAGGCTCAGCCAACCGGCCTCGCGCAGTACGCGGTTGGGGTGCAGCGCGCGGTGCACGGCGCCGATGCCGTATTCGGACAGCACCAGCACCCGACAGCCGCGCGCCTGGAAAGTGTCCAGCAGGCGGCCGCACACGGCGTCGATCTCGCCCAGGTCGCGCGCGATGTCGCCGTCCGGCCCGACCTTCTGCAACACGTAGTCCAGATGCGGCAGGTACACCAGTTGCAGACCGGGCTGATAACGTGTCTCGATGTCCAGAGCGGCACGCGCAATCCAGTCGCTGGAGACGATGCTGGTGGCCGGCCCCCAGAACTGGAACAGCGGAAACTGGCCGAATTCGCGGTTGTAGCGCTCGCGCAGCTCCGGCGGCTGGCTGTAGCAGTCCGGCAGCTTGCGTCCGTCCGCCAGGTACAGCGGACGCGGCGTGAGGGTGATGTCCGCGTCGGTGTTCATGGCGTACCACCAGAAGGTGTTGGCCACGGTACAGGCGGCATCACGCCGGCGCGCGGCATGCCAGATTTTGTCGCCCTGCACCAGCGCATTGGATTGGCGCCAGAACAGCACCTCACCCAGATCGCGGAAATACCAGCCGTTGCCGACGATACCGTGCTCGCGCGGCAGCCGACCGGTGAGATAGGTGGCCTGCATGCTGCAGGTGACCGCCGGCAGCAGCGGCCGAATCGCCGCGCCGTCGCGCAGCAGCGCGGACAGGCGCGGGGTGTGGCCGCGCCGCAGCAGATCGCGCGTGAGCCCGACCACGTTGAGCACCACGGTCCTATGCATGGCGTTGCCGGCGCAGCCAGTCGAGTTCGCGCACGATGGAGGCGGTGAGCGTGTCCAGACGCCACTCCGGCGGCAGTACGTCCCAAGTGTAGGTTTCCACTTCCAGCAGCAGCCCTTCCGGCAACAACGGCAGCAGGTCGATCAGGAAATCCTGGGTGGTGCCCAGAGGCGGTGTTCCGGCATGAAAGATGGGCACATGGAAATGGCAGCGCCACTCGTCGCCGGCCGGGGCGCACGCCAGCGCCTCGTCCAGGTCGGCAAAACGCATCAGATCGCCATCGTCACCGCGCACCACCACCTGATGCAGATAGCAGGGCTCGATGAACCGGCGCAGGTGTTCGCGCGCCGCGCCGGCGACCCGCAGCGCCGAGGAAACCTGTACCTTGGCGATCGGCACGCCGGCGGCGCGCAGACATGTCAATGACGCGGCGGGGGTCTCGAATTCCACCGCCTGGTGGCAGCAGTCATAGCAGATGCCCAGGTGCGCACCCAGTTCATCAGGCAGGCCAAGTTCGGTGAACAGGCGGCATACCTCCCCGCTGGTCTCCAGCAGGCAGCCCGGCTCAGGCTCCAGCGCCAGCACGATGTGCCGGTCCTGCCGCACGCGCAGCCGTGCCAGGTGTTGCAGCGTGCGCAGCAGGTGCACGCGCATGGCCGGCAGATCGTGCCAGCCCACCACGCCCTTGAAACCCAGCGGCACACTGGAGATGGAGCCGCTCCCGCCCGGTGGCAGCCAGTCCGCCAGCAGGTCGGCCAGCCTGCAGGTGTAGTCGGCACGGCGCGCGCTGCGCCAATCCGGCAGGTAGACGTTTTCCTTGACCCGCTGGCCGTGGAAGGCGCCGTACGGAAAGCCGTTGATGCTGGGCACGTGGCAGTCGTGATCCTCCAGCCAGGCCGAGAATTCGCACTGTGCCGCCGAATCTAGCTCGGCTGCCGCGCGTTCCGACAGCCGCAGGCCGATGGGAAACGCGCCGTCTGGCCGGAACGCCGCTTTCACCGCCGGGACGTGTGCGCGCAGCGCGGCGAACACTTCGCTCCAGCGCTCGCCAGGGTGGATGTTGGTGCAATAGGTGATCAATTCGCCTGGAACTTCGCGCACTGGCCCATGAAGCTTCGGGGGTTCTGGTAAAACACCTGATGGATGTCCGCCTCCGCATGGCCGCGCCGGCGCATCTCGTTGGCGCACTTGAGGATGGACAGCGGGTCGCTGACGCTCCAGTCGGCGGACGAGTTGATGCATAGACGCTCGGTGCCGTAGATCTCCACGGCGTCGATGGCGCGTTCCGGACTGCCCTTGGAGTTCGGGTAGAGGGTCATGCCGAACCAGAAGCCACGATCCTTGATCTCGCCGATGGTGTGCTCCTCGGCGTGGTCGATCAGCACGCGCGCGGGATCGATGCGGCCATCGGCGCGGATCATGTCCATGATCAGGCGCGTGCCTTTGAGCTTGTCCTCCAGGTGCGGCGTATGGATCAGGATCAGATCGCCGCGTGTCGCCGCCATGTCCAGTTGCCGCTCCAGCACCGTCATCTCGTTACGGCTGTTCTTGTTCAAGCCGATCTCGCCGAAACCGAGCACGTTGGGCCGGTCGATGAACTCCGGGATCAGCGCCAACACCTCGTCGGCCAGCGCCAGGTTCTCCGACTCCTTGGAATTCAGGCCGATCCAGCAGTAGTGACGCACGCCGAAGCGGGCCGCGCGCGCCGGCTCGACCACGGTGAGTTGATGGAAATAGTCACGGAAGCTGTCTGCCGACGTACGGTCGAAACCCGCCCAGAACGCCGGTTCGGCCACGGTGTGGATGCCGCCGATGGCCAGTTTGAGGTAGTCATCGGTGGTGCGCGAGATCATGTGGATGTGCGGATCGATCGCCTTCATCGCGCGTCTCCCGGCCAAGCGCCCCAGGCCTTCAGGCCCACGGCACTGTCCAACGGCGCCGTGGTGGGGTCGCTGAGTGCCAATTGCACCGCCTTGGCGCGATCGCGCGGCGTATCACGGGTGATCTCGAGGATGCGCAGCATGGCCTGATAGCGGAAGTCCGCGCGCGCCTCATCCGCACCTTCGTAGCGGTCGATGCGGTCGAGAAACGAGGCGATGTCGAGCAGGCGGGAGCGGTTTTCGATGAAGTACAGATCGAGGATGTCGATGGCCCGCATCGGGCCGTAGGGTGCGCTCATGGGGAGACTCCGGAAGGTGGCCGGATGCGGCGATCGCGCCGCCCGACCGTTTTACTCGATTTCGAGATTGTCCAGGGAGCGGCGGTCACGCGTCATACCTACCACCGGCTCACGCCCGCCGCGCAGGATGGAATTGCCCTGGTACTGCGCACGCTGGTCGATGGCCTGCGGCTCGAGCCAGTCCTGCTCGCGCATCTGGCCGCTCTGGCCATAGGCATCGAGTGCGTTCTGATAGCAGACCAGGCGCACGTCCTCTTCGGCGATGCCGCTCTGCAACGCCAAACGCGCGGTCTTGACCACCGCCAGCGGCTCGGAGATGCCCCAGTCGCAGGCGGAATCGACGATGATCCGGCGCGCGCCGTACTGGCGCAGGATTTCCACCATGCGCGCATTGCCCATCTTGGTGCTCGGGTAGATGGAGAACGCGGCCCAGAAACCGCGGTCGAGCACCTCGCGCACGGTTTCCTCGTTGTTGTGGTCGATCACCACCTGGTTTGGGTCCAGGCCATGCTCCACGCACACGTCCATGGAACGGCTGGTACCGCGCTTCTTGTCCCGGTGCGGTGTGTGGATCATGACCGGTAACCCGAGCTCCTTGGCCAGATCGAGCTGCCGCCGGAAATAACGATCTTCCAGTTCCGTCTGCTCGTCATAGCCGATCTCGCCGATCGCCACCACGCCTTCCTTCAGTGCAAAGCGGGGCAACAGTTCCATGACCTCCTCGGCCAGCGCCTCGTTGTTGGCCTCCTTGGAATTGAGGCCGATGGTGCAGTAGTGACGGATGCCGAACTGGCTGGCGCGAAAGCGCTCGAACCCGACCAGGGTGGACAGGTAGTCCAGATAGGAGCCGGCATTGGTGCGCGGCTGGCCGAGCCAGAACGCCGGTTCGATCAGCGCCACCACGCCCGCGGCGGCCATGGCCTCGTAATCATCCGTGGTGCGCGAAATCATGTGGGCGTGGGGGTCGATGAACATCATGGTGGTTTCCTTGTGTTCGCAGGGGACGGACGGACCGCGCGTTATTGAAGCATGCGCCAGTCGAGCCGGCCAGCGGCGATGTCGGCGGCACGCTGCGGATGGCCGGCAAGCACGTCGCGCGCCGCGGGGTCGGGGCTCGCCGCCAGCGCCAGCGCGGCTGCGCGCGATTCCGCCAACGTATCGGCATGCAGCGCCTGGCGCAGATCCTCGAGCGCGGCACCACGCGCAAACGGTCCCACGCAACGCCAGATCTCGGCCGGCACGGGACGACCTGCCGCCCGGCGCTCGTGCGCGAAGTCGAGCATGATGCGCGCCAGCTCCTCGTTGGCGCGCACATCCAGACCCTGGATCGGCGCCAGCGAACTGCCGATGAACAGCGCCTTGAGCACCATGTGGTTCCAGCGGTGCCGGTCGAACACCGCGTGCGGATAGGGGTTGTGATGTGCGATCGCCTCGAACACGTCGCGCACGTTGCCGCGCAGCCCTTCCGCCACCTGCGGCTCCAACGCTTCCGGGCACGGATACAGCGGCAGGCCGCGATACAGCGAGATCGCCTCGCCGACCTCGGCGGTTTCACACAGCTTGCGGAACTGGCGCGCAAACACGTCGACCTGCGCAGGCAGGGACGCCAGCAGCAGGATGCGTCCAGCATCGACCAGCGACCAAGTCTGCGGCGACCAGCCTGGCAGAAGATGTTCGGCTGCGGTCAGTTCATCCGCCGATGGCTGCAGCGCCCGCCGGGGCAGACGGCGCGACACCAGGGCAAAAGCCAGTTGCAAGGCGCGCTCATCGGGCGCGGCTGCCAGGGCGTCGGCGCGTTCAGCCAGCCACGTTCCTGTTTCCGCATCCAGCCGCGCCGCCAGCCACTGGCGCAACAACGCAATCGCCTGCTCACGCATGGCTTGTTCCTCGTTCGATCATCCGGCGCGCGCACCGATACGTACCAGCCAGTATCGGGAAGCCGCCCAAAATGCGCCGGCCAGCACCAGGCTCACGGCGAAGGCAAACCAGAGACTGCCGGCAGCACGGCCCAGATGGACGGCGACGCCGTAACAGGCCGCCACTCCCGCCGAGGACAGCGCCGCCGCCGCGAAGGTCCGCGCCGGGGGCAGCCGCAGACCGCCGGCGATGACCGCGGTGGCCTCGGCGAGCACCGGTATCGGGCGGGTGACCATGATCCACAGCGCGCCGGCACGCCCCGCGCGCGATGTGACCGCATCCCACAGCGTCGGCCCGACCCAACCGCGCAACGCGGGCAAGGGCAGCATCCGGCCCAGCGCATAGCCGGTGGCAAAGCCACCGAGCATGCCCGCCATGATGGCCAGCGCACCGAGCCACGGATCGAGTAACAGACACAGCAGCACGCTGACCACGCTGCTGGGGACGGGCAGCACCACGTCGGCGGTCAACAGCGCGATGCCCAAGCCGGCGATGGTCAGTGGCCCGGTATCGGCACGCAGCAACTCGGGCGCCAACCGTTCGATGGCTTCGCCCCACAGCAGGAACGGCACGACGATCAGCGCCAACAGCACCAGCATCAGCCCCACGAGGCGCGACCAGGCACGTGCGGCGGTGGCGTGCAATGTCATGGCCGGCAAGCACGTACACCCGCGCTCACCACTGCTGCCCGCCGCTGCGCACGCCGGCATCACCGCCATGCACGGGTGCAGCGGCCGTCGCCGGGATGGCGCCGCGCTGGCACAGCCGGGCAATGCACTGTTTCATCAGCGCGATGTCGATTTGGTGTACCTCGACCTTGCGGCCTATGCCTTCAAGCAACGGGATCGACAGCGTGCCGCCCAGATGCTCGCGAAATTCGCTCAAGGCCTGCTGCACGTCCAGCCAGGCCAGTGCCGGGTGACTGAGCGCGAAGCCGAGTGTCTCCAGCAGCGTAAGGATGCGGTGCAGGTCGACTTCGCCGAGCAGGCCGAGCCGGTGCGAATACATCGAGTCCAGCGCGATGCCGATCGCCACCGCCTCACCATGCCGCAATTCGTGGGCGGACAGTTCCTCCAGCTTGTGCGCCACCCAGTGACCGAAATCCAAGGGCCGCGAGGAACCGCTCTCGAACGGATCGCCGGCTCCGCCGATGTGTTGCAGATGCAGCTCGGCGCAACGCTGGATCATGCGCTGCATGGCCGCCGGCTCGAAACGGGCGAGTTCGTGCCGCCCGGCGTACAGGACATCGAAGAACGTCCGGTCACGGATCAGAGCCACCTTGATCGCCTCGGCAATGCCGGCACGTTGGTCGCGCTGCGCCAGCGTGCGCAGGAAGGCCGCATCGTTGACCACCGCGAACGGCGGCGCGAACGTGCCCAGGAAGTTCTTGCGGCCGAAGGCGTTGACGCCGTTCTTCACACCGATGCCGGCATCGTTCTGACTGAGTACCGTGGTCGGCATGCGGATCAGGCGTACGCCACGATGGGCGGTGGCCGCCGCGTATCCGGCAGCGTCCAGCACCGCGCCGCCGCCGATGGCGAGAATGAAAGAGTGCCGGCAGATACGGTGCCGCTCGACCAACGCATGGATGCGCTCCACCTCCACGGGTTCGTGCTTGCAGATCTCGCCACCACGCACCACGAAGGGTGGGC
Organism: uncultured Thiobacillus sp.; assembly: GCA_964440155.1. Taxonomy (GTDB): domain Bacteria; phylum Pseudomonadota; class Gammaproteobacteria; order Burkholderiales; family Thiobacillaceae; genus PFJX01. The sequence continues at coordinate 12,483 of CAYTRH010000028.1, forward strand.
CAACGAATTCCAGCAGCTCGCGGTGCTGCTCGCCGTAGCGGCTGATGCGTTCCAGCAGGCCCGGAGTGAGGCTGGCCACCTCGCTGTCGATGACCACCAGCACCCGGTTGTGCGCCCGTCCGCCGGCGCGCACCACGTCGGCCAGCACCGGGTTGTCGGGCGCGAACGCGTCCGCCGTGAAAATGACGGGATAGGAGAAATTGACGCTGAACGTCTGATGCAGCGTGATCATGATGCCTCCGGACGGCAGAACCGGCGGATGCGCCTCCGGGCCGCCTGCGCGGACCCGGTGCACATCACAGTCCGCGGTGGATGGTCTCCAGGGTCAGCACGGTGTAGGCGGTCACCAGGTGGGGATCGCGCTCCCAGAACCGGCCGCTGAGCTGGTTGGTCCATGAACCGTCGGCAGCCTGCAGGTCGATCAGACGCTTGGCCAGGGCCGGCCGCCATTTGATGGTTCCACCGCCCTTGAGCGGCAGACTGTCGATGCCGGCCATGGTCAGGCCCTTGGCCAGGGTGTGGAAGTAGTAATAGAGGCCCGCCTGTCCCAGGCCGGGGTTCTCGTCCAGGCTGAAGTTGCGGTTGATCCACTCCAGCACGCCCTTGACACGCGGATCGCTGACGTCGACCTGGGCGTAGACCAGGCTGAGCAGGCCGTTGTAGCTGGCGCTGCCATAGGAACGGTAGATCGTTCGGCCGTCGGGCAGCGTGTCCTGCCCGGCCATGCTGTTCTCCGGGAAGTAGATGAAGCCGCCCTTGTTGACGGGGTCGTCGCTGGCCCACTCCTGGTCGTTGGTGGCCCGCAGGTTCTGGGTACGGGAGATGAACTGGGTCACCGCCTTCCAGTTGAGGTCCTGGGCGTCCGGGTCGTTGGCCACGTCGCTCTTCAGGTAGCGCGTGTAGTACAGCGCCTCCAGCGCGGACGTGGTGTTGTTGATGTCGGAATGCGGGTAGCTGCCGCTGTAACCGATGCCACCATCGAGCGGATGGTCGCCCATGCCTTTTCGACCGAAATCCTGCTGCTGGCTGATCAGATACCCGCGCGCCTTTCGGAGCACCGGCTCGTACGCCGGATCGTTCGCCACCACCAGGGCCAGCATGGACAACGCGGTGTTGTAGTTGGGCAGATCCTTCAGATAGATGCTGCCATCGGGCTTGACGTTGCGCAGCAGGTAGTCGTAGCCGGCCTTGATGTTCTGCGCGTATTTCTTCTTGTAATACCCGGATGGGTCGCCTTGGAAGGCCGTGAGGATCATCGCCGACATGCCTGGATGCTCGGTCTGCGCCCAATAACCGCCGGGCTGCTGCCGGGCAGCCAGCCAGGTCAATCCCTTGCCGATGGCGTTTTCGACTTCGTTGCGCAACGAGGCGTCCGGCCGGGAGTCGGTGACGACCCGCGACGACGCATGGCCGGTGAGCGGTGAGATCGCCATCAGGGCGATCAGGCCGACGGTGGCGAGCGTTTTCATATGACTGTTCCTCCTATACCGATCACTTGACGGAAACGAAGACGACATCCACCGGTGTACCCACCGGCGGCACCGTGCCTTCCTTGACGAACCAGATGCGGTTGCTGTCGCCGCCGGGCGAGGCGTTGTCGATCAACGCCACCGGGTCATGCCAGATGGCGACGATGGAACCGGATTCCTGAGACATGAAGCGCCCCTGGAACGTGAGCGACCCGGTATAGACCCACTTCATGCCCCTGACGTCGCGGATGTCATCGTCCAACCGGTTGATCAACCAACGCTCCGCCGGGATCGCCCGCGCCTGCGCGCCGCTTCTCGGGCGTATGAAGATGCCGATGGCATCGCCTTCGGGCGTGGCCGGATCACCCTGCCGTGCCAGTTTTTTTTCACTGCCCTGGTAGCCGAGCAGCAGAAAGGCGATCTGCAGATCATAGGGCTCGACCAGTGTGCTGAGCAGGCTTTCGTGGGTCTTGCCCCGGCGATGCACGATCAGATATTCCAGCATGCCGCGATCCATGTTGACCTGCGCGGGAAAGGTGATCGAGCGGTCGTTCTTGTTGATGACCACGTCGCCGATGCGGAACAGTCCTTTACCGACCCGTTTGACCGCAGCTTGCCCTTCAGCGGGCGAACGCGCGCCGTCCTGGGCGGACACGACGCCAGCCGTCAACGGAGCAGTCAACAGCAGCCACGCGAGGCAGATGCCCAGCCACCTTTTCATAATCGATCCACTGCCCGCAGAGCGCTGCGCCGGCCTGAGACACCTCGTGGTCGTCATGGCTTGCGCGCCGTGGCGAAGCTGTGCGGCATGGGCGGCGGCAGTGCGCGCACCTGCGCGTCGCGGAAACCGGCCTCGTGCAGCCACTGCAGCAATTCGGCGTCGGAGAACACCCAGCCGTGCTCACTGGTCAGCGCCATGTTGACCGCGAACAGCGCGCTGAACTTGGGCCGGGTATGGCTGTGGTCGGTCATCATGTCCATGATGTTGACGATGCCGCCGGGTTCGAGGGCGTCATACGCCTTCTTCAGCAGCGCGCGGATACCATCCGCCGGTTCCTGGTGCAGCATGCCGAAGAAATTGACGACATCGACACCGTGCGGGAACGGATCGACGCGGTAATCCGCCGCCAGCGTGGTGACGCGCGCCGCATAACCCTGCTGATCGATCAGCTCCTTTGCGACCTTGACCACCTCCGGCAGGTCGAGCACGGTACAGGCGATGTCGCCATGGCGCTGGGCGATCAACACCGCATAGGTGCCGGGTCCGCCGCCGACGTCCAGTAGCCGTTTGCGTCCCGCGAGATCGAGCTCGTTCAGCACCGCCCGACCCATGGCCAGCGCGCGATGGTGCATCGACAACACGAACGTGCGCGTGCGCGTGGGATCGTCGCCGAGATGCTGCTCCGGGCGCTCGACCGGCCTGCCGGTCTGGACCAAGGTGTCGAGTTTTCCCCAGGCCGGATAGACGTCACGGTTGTAACGGATGGCCTGCGTCAGGTCACCGCGCGCGCCGTGCACCAGGAAGGCGGCGCTCTCCGGGGTGTTGCCATAGCGCTCGCCCTGTTTGACCAGCAGATCCAGCGCGACGCAGGCATCCAGCAGCAGGCGGGCGCCGCGCTCGTCCAAATCCAGGGCGCGCGCGATCGAGGCAACATCGGCGGGTCCGGACTGCGCCAAGTGGGTGAAGACGCCGACATCGGACGCCGTGAACAGCACGCACGAATCGTAAAACGCGCTGGCCATGGCGATGATGCGGTCCGGCAGATCCATGCACTTCCTCCAGGGTGGCCGATGGTCCTGATGCAGCAACTATCGTGCCGTGGTTGGTCATCGCCCGCATCGGCTGATACCGGCAGGCATGTGGCTGGAAGCTATCCGATCCGCGCCGGTTTCTCAAGCAGCGTGCGCAGCGCGCGCAGCGTCTCGGCCATGTCCGCCGGGTCGTGCGCCGGCGCCGGTGCGTAACGCGCCTGGTCGCAGCGCGCAAACAGATGGCGGAACGCTGCATCGTCCGCGTCGTCGTCCTCACCGCCCTGCCGCGCCAGCACGCCCACGGTGATCGCACGTGGATCGCCGTTGTGGCGGGCAGCCAGCGCCGCCTGCAGGGCACGGTGAACGTTGTCATGGAACGCCATGGCATCGCCGGCGCGCAATGCGGCTTGCGCACACGCCAGCCAATGCCCTGCATCCGGCGGGCACGCATCCGCGGCAGTTACCATCCGCTTGCGCTGACGGCTGCCCACGACCAGCGCGCCTGCCAGCGACAACACCAGGGCAGCCAGCAGCACAAGCCACTGATACCGCGCAGTTTCGTTACCGGCAGCCGTCGCGCCCTCGGCGCCATCGGCCGGCACGGCTACTGCCGGGGGTACGGCGTCCGGCATCGGCATGGCGGCCTGCACCGGTTCGGCCGGGCGCACGTTGACGTCCAGCGGTGGCAGGCGCAGGGTCCGGTAACTTTCCGCCTCCGGCGCGAAATAGCTGAACGTGGCCGCCGGCAGGATCATGGAGCCCGGCGTGTCCGGCACGATGACCTGCACGCAGGTGAGGCGCTCCTGCGCGAGTTGCCGTCGCGCTGCATAGGCACGCGCGCCGCCAGGAGCCAACTGCGGGCAGGCGAAACGATCGGGGTTACCGCTGCCTTCGATGACGGTGGTCACCGTCACGGCCTGGCCGACATCCACCTGTCGCGGATTAGCCTGGCGTCGCGCCGTGAACTCCCCCAACGCGCCGGTGAAGTCGGGCGGACGTCCGGCCTGCGGCAGCGGCAGTACCATCAACAGTGTTTCGCCGCTGCGCACGCGTGCCAGCGTTGGCTCAACGGCACCAAAGAATGCGGCTGGACCGGGCGCCGGCAACAGCAGATCGAAATCCAATTCCGCCGGTGGCAGACGCAGTTCACCACTGGCGATCGGCGTCAGTTCGGCATCGAACACGTAGGTCGAGTAGGTCACGCCGCCCTCGACGGTTTCACCCCGGCGCGGCGCTGAGAACTCGCTGACGCGCACATCGGGATGCATCAGCCTGGGATAACGGATGTCACGCGCGCTGACGCGGCCGAGCAGCAGCGTAACGCTGACACCGATGCGTTGCCCCGGATAGGCGCGGTCGCGTGACAGTGTGGTGTCCAGACGGGCTATGTCCGGCGCCGGCATCAGCGGCGGCGCGCCGTCCGCGGCGAACACGGGCCGAACTGGCTGGCAGGTTAGCGCCAGGCCCATAGCCAGGATCGCGCACGTACGGCCATGCCATCCGGCCGGGCGACGCATCCGTAGCCGCGCCGTCATCGGCTCACCAGTCCTTGATCACGGGCGCCCCCGCGGCATGCCGATCCACCGTCAGCGGCATACCACGCACTCCCTCGCGTTCGCGCGCTTCGCGCAGCAGACGCCCCGCTTCGTCCTGGCTCAGTTGCCGCGGCGTGCCGCTGCCGACAGGGTCCGAACTGGTCGGGGCGTCGTCGGCACTCCCTGCATCCTTCCTCGCCACGTCCACACCCTCCGGCGGTGCGCCACCCGCATCGGCACGCTGCGCTTCGGGTCGTCGCGCATTGGCCCGTTCGCGCTCCTGCGGCCGGTCCGACGGCGCGCCGGACCGATGTCGGTCCGCTTGCGCCAGTTCCGCCGCAAGGCGCGCACGCGCGAGTTGCAGGTTGGCCAGCGCGTCGGCAGCTCCGGGTTGCAGGGCCAGTGCCTGGTCGAAATCCGCGATGGCGCGCGCGTACGACGACGCGGCGAAGTCGCGCGCGCCTTCGGCAGCAGCCTCGGCGAGCCGGAAGTGACTGTTGCCGCGGTTGTAGTACAGATCGGGCAGGTGCGCCGGCCGGGCCAGCGCAATGGCGGCATCGAACAGCTGCCGCGCCTGTTCGTGGCGGCCGGCACGATAGTGGTATACGCCGAGCGCGTGTATAGGCAGGGCCGGGTCGAGACCCAACGCGAGCGCTACCCGGTAGACGGTCTGCGCCGCCTGCACGCGCTCCGTTGCGAGCAGCGCTTCGGCCCGCTGCCAAGCGAATTGACGCAGGTCCAGACGCAGCGCGAACACCAGCGCCAGGACCAGGGCCGTAGCCGCGACGTAGCGGCGCGCGCGCGGGGTCATGCAGCCTCCCGGGAGCGGCTGACTGCGGCCAGGCCGAACAGCACCAGCGCCAGCGCCAGCGGATACTGGTAGCGCTCCGTCGGCAGCCGCCGCGCCTCCCGGCGCATGGCCTCGGTCTGCGTTCCGGGCACGTGTGCGTGCAGCATGGCCTGCGCCTCGTACCCGGCGCCGAGATCGATGAACACACCGCCGCCGCCCGCGGCCAAGGCGCGCAGAGTGTCGGCATCGGCGCGGCTGGTGACGATGCTGCCGTCGCGGGCGCGGTGGAAGTCGCCACCGGATGTCGGGATCAAGCCGCCGCGCGCGCTGCCCACCAGCAGGCCATGCGTGGTGACACCCAGGGCCGTCAGGGCCTGTAACGTGGCGCCGAAATCACCGCCATGGTCCTCGCCATCACTCACCACCAGCAGATGACGGACGCCCGCCTCGGCCATCTTGAAAGCCCGCTCGGCTTCGCGCAGCGCGGCTCCGATGTTGCTGCCGGGCAGCGGCAGGGTGGCCGGGCCGGTCTCGCGCAGCACGCGGCGGAAGGTGGCGTAGTCCGTGGTCGGCGGACAGACCATGAAGGCGCTGCCCGCGTAGGCGATCAGACCAACACGTTCACCCGCCAGCGTGTCCAGCCAAGCGTCGATGGCGCGCTTGGCCACCGCCAGCCGCGATGGTTCCAGGTCATCCGCCTGCATGCTGCGCGACACGTCCAACGCAACCAGCACATCGACCGCCGGCATCTCCCGCGGCACCAACGATTCGCCCCATTGCGGGCGACACAGAGCCACCACCAACAACGCATGGCCAAGCAGGGAGAGAACGAAGGACGTAACCGGCGGCGGCCGCGATGCAGTGCCGGTGAACGCGGCCAGCGCGTGCGCCCGTTGCCGCACGAACCTCCGGTACAGGATCAATGCCGGCAACGCGAGCAGCGCGAGCCAGGCGAAAGCGGGCGCACCCCAGGTCACGTCAGTACACCCCGCGCAACCAGGTCGTGCGCACCAGCCCCTGCAGCGCACCGAGCGTCAGCGCAGCCAGCAGCAACGCCGGATAAAGCTCGCGCGGATGGAAGCTCACCTGCTCCTCCAACGTGCGCTTCTCCATGGCATCGATGTGCTGCAACACCGTCGTCAGCATGTCCCGGTCGTCGGCACGGAAGTAGCGGCCGCCGGTGGCTTCCGCCAGCGTGCGCAGGCCGGTTTCATCGAGATCGACCACGACGCGCCGGTACAGCGTGCCGCCCAGCGGGTGCGCGACCGGAATCACCGCCTCGCCACGCGTGCCGATGCCAACCACGTGCACACGGATACCGAGACGCCGCGCCACGGCCGCCGCCGTCCCGGGGTCCACCTGGCCGGCGTTATGGCGCCCGTCGGTCAACAGGATGACGGTCTGACTGGCGGCAAGACGTGATGGCTCGCGCCCCTGCCGCTCCTGCACCAGCGGAGGTTGGGCGTCGCCCAGCATGTTGAGCGCGGTGAGCAAGGCATCGCCGAGCGCGGTGCCGTCTTCGATATCGCCAGCCTGCAGCGTAGCCAGCGTGGCACGCAACCACTCGTGATCCAGCGTCAGCGGCGCAGCGCGATAAGGGCGCGCGGCGAAGGCGACCAGACCGATGCGGTCGCCGCTGCGCGTGCGCAGAAAGTCGTCGAGCACCACCTTCGCCGTTTCCAGCCGATTCAGTGTCACGCCCGGGGCGGCATCCGCGCGCGCCGGTTGCGCCAACATGCTGGTGGACAGATCGAGCGCCGCGACCAAATCCACACCGTGCACGATGATATGGCTTTCGCGTTCCAGCAATTGCGGCCGCGCCAGCGCCGTGATCGCCAGCAGCAGCACCATGGCGGACAACAGCGGCAGGCCACGCGCCAAGCGGTCCCGCCATGTGCGCGGCAAGGTGTCCAAGCCGACGCCATCGGCCACGGCCAACGCGCGCGACCGACGATGGCGCAGATACCACCATGCCGGCAGCGCCAACAGCATCAGCAACCAGTAGGGATCGTGAAAGCGCATGAGTTCACCCCGTGGCGGCGGCTGCCCCCGGGCGCGCGGACCCGACCTTCACCGGCACCGGAGACACCGGCATGACCGCGCGCAACACCTCCGCGGCGCACTGCAAGGCCCGCGCGGCCTGCCCGGCGGCGGGCTGCACGCGCCCGAACTTGGCGGCATCGCACAACGCCAGCAGTTCCGTCAGCGGCTCCACTGCGGGCGCGGGCAATTCCGGATGTACCCGGAGCTCCTGCGCGGTGAGGCTGGCCGACGGCAGCCCGAGAGTCTCGGCTAGCGCCGCGCGCACCAGCGCATCGAGCGCCAACACCACCTGATGCGGCGTCAGCCGCCCGGCGTGGTGGTCGTCGGCGAGACGCGCCAGCTCGGCGTGACGATCGTGCACCGCGGCCACATGCGGCGTCGGTGCGCGCCGACGCCGCCAGCGCACCAAGACCCACAGCGCGAGCGCCAGCAGCAACACGGCGCCACTCCAGATGAACGGCGGAGCCGCCTCCGGCGCCACGGCGCCGCGCACGTCCTGCAATTCGCCGGCCGCGCCGTCCGCCTGGTGGGCGGGCTGCTGGTTCGTGGTCGCGCTTGGCGACGTTTCGGTCACCCGGCCGTTCACGCCGCGATACGCCGCCGCCGGGCGTCGAAGAAACGGGCCAGCACGCGAGCCGGTGGCTCCCACGTCGTCACTTCGAGCAGTTCGACGCCACCATCCGTCAGCGCCCGTCTGAGCGCGGCGCGACGCTGCTCGGCCCGGTATCGGTAGGCTTCGCGCACCCGCGCGCAATCGCTGTCCAGCAGCCGCTCGATGCCCTGCTCGGCGTCACGCATGCGCACCAGGCCACCGGCGGGCAGATGGCGATCGAGCTCGGTCTGCGGCAGGATGGCCACGACGTCATGCCGCGCGGCGGTGGCGGCCAATGCAAGACGGTAGTCGGTCGCTAGGAAATCGGACAGCAGGAACACGATGGCACGGCGCTTCTGCACCCGGCACAGATGGTCCAGCGCGCCCGCGACATCGGTGCCGGTGCCGGCCGGGCATAGATGCACCAGTTCCGCAAGCAGGCGATGCGCGTGGCGCATGCCCTTGGCGGGCGGCAGCAGGCATTCGACCCGATCGCTGAAGGCGAGCAAGCCGACCCGATCCTGGCTGCGTGCTGCCGCGTAGGCCAGCAAGGCACAGGTGCGCAGCACCAGCTCGCGCCGCGCCGCGCGGGGTTCGGCCAGCCACAGCGAGGGAGACAGGTCGAGCAACAGCATGACCGTCATCTCGCGTTCCTCGACATAGCGTTTGACGAACGGCCGGCCGGCGCGCGCCGTGACATTCCAGTCGATGGCGCGCACGTCGTCGCCGTCTTGGTACTCGCGCACCTCCTCGAACTCAATGCCGCGCCCGCGAAACACGCTGCGGTACTCGCCGGCGAACAGACTGGTCACCATACGGCTGGCGTGGATGCGCAGCGCGCGCGCTTCGTCGCGCGCGTGTGTGGGTGCGGCGTCACCAGCGGACATGGCTCAGGGCACCACGGTCGAGCCGAGCAGCCGGCCGATCACGGCGTCGACGCCGACACCCTCGGCATCGGCCTGGTAACCGAGAATGACGCGGTGACGCAGCACCTCGGGCGCGATGTCCTTGACGTCCTGCGGCACGACGTAGCCGCGCCCGCGCAGAAAGGCCAGCGCGCGCGCGGCCAGCGCCAGGTTGATGCTGGCGCGCGGCGACGCGCCGTAATCGATGTAGCGCGCCAGATCGTTGAAACCGAAGCGTTCCGGTTCACGCGTGGCGAACACCAGACTGATGATGTAGTCCTCGATCTTCGCGTCCAGGTAGATAGCGTCCACCAGGCCACGCATGCGCAACAGGTCGTCGGGATGCAACAACGGCGCCGGTGCCGGTGGCTGTTCCACCCTGGCGGCGCGACGCATGATCTCGCGTTCCTCGTCGGGCGAGGGATAGGTGATGTCGATCTTCATCATGAAGCGGTCCATCTGCGCTTCCGGCAACGCATAGGTGCCTTCCTGCTCGATCGGATTCTGTGTCGCCAGTACCATGAACATCGCGTCCAGCGCGAACGAAGCGTCGCCGATGGTGACCTGGCGTTCTTCCATGGCTTCCAGCAGCGCACTGTGCACCTTGGCCGGCGCCCGGTTGATCTCGTCGGCGAGGATCAGGTTGGCGAAGATCGGGCCCTTGCGCGTGGTGAAGCGCGCCTCGCGCGGGTCGTAGATCAGGGTGCCCACCAGATCGGCCGGCAACAGATCGGGCGTGAACTGGATCCTCTGGAAGCGCGCGTCCACCAGTTCCGCCAGGCTCTTGACCACTTTGGTCTTGGCCAGGCCGGGAACACCTTCGATCAATACATGGCCGTTGCACAGCAACGCCACCAGGATGCGTTCGACCAGCGCGCGCTGGCCCACGATGACCCGTTCCATGGCGCCGGTGATCTGCCTGAGCCGCTCGCCTGCCTGCTCGATGTCATCATTGCGGCGCTCCTGGTCGTGCGACATGTCGTTCTCTGGCTGTTGGGAGATAAAAACGCACCGGTTGTACCCGACGGCAGCCGGCAATCTGTAGCATTATCCGTGTTTATCGCCTCATTTCACCCCGACATCCACCATGCAGACCACCGTATGCCGCTGCTTCGCGTCGGGGTTCAGACTGCTCGAACCTGGAAACCGCCGTTGACCGCTGATGTGCCTTGGTAAGACCGCCATGGAGCAAAGGTGTGCGCCTTCGATCACGGTCGGCCGGTGGGTGAGCACACTCCGCGCCCGATCGCGGGCCTGCCAGTCCGCCTGGGGGTATTGCGCCTCCATGCAGGCAACGACCCTGCGCGTTGTCGCGGCTTGCCGGAAAGCCCGCCAGAACCCCGTTAAGGCATGTTTAGCTGCGGTTTCCAAGACGATTCGATCGTTTCTGGGACGTGCCCTGCTGCTCGGCGCTCTCATCGTCGGTCTGGGTGGCTGCGCCGGCGACCGTGCCCTGCGCGAGGGCGAAGGTCTGATCGCCGCCGGTGAGACCGAGGCCGGCCTGCGCCGAATGGAACAGGCCATGCACGCACATCCGAGTGAACTCCGATACCGGACTGCCTACACCCGCCAGCGCGACCAGGTGGTGGCGCGCCTGCTCACACTCGCCGACGACGCGCTGCAGACTGGCGATGTGGCCAGCGCGCGCGCACGTTACCAACAGGTACTGCAACTGCACCCGCAGAATCCGCGCGCTCCCGAGGGGTTGAAAGCCGTCGAAATCAACCTGCGCAACCAAGCGCTGCTGGCGCAAGCACAGGGCGCCGCCCGGCGCAATGACCACGACGCTGCCCGTGCAAGCTTGCGCGCCATCCTCGCCCAGACGCCCGACCACGCCGAAGCGCGTGCGCTGCTGACGACGCTGGAGGAACGCAGCGGACGGCCGGGCACACTGGAGGCGCCGGCACTGGCGAGCGCGTTGCGCCGGCC
>CAYTRH010000029.1:0-23369 GCA_964440155.1 uncultured Thiobacillus sp.
CATCGCGTGCCGGTGGTGGCGCGCGGCGCCGGCACCGGCCTGTCCGGCGGCGCCCTGCCGCTGGCGGACGGCGTGATCCTGTCACTGGCGCGCTTCAACCGTATTCTCGCCATCGACCCCGACAACCGCGTCGCGCGCGTGCAGCCGGGCGTGCGCAACCTGGCCATTTCCGAGGCGGCGGCGCCCTACGGCCTGTATTACGCCCCCGATCCCTCCTCGCAGATCGCCTGCTCCATCGGCGGCAACGTCGCCGAGAACTCCGGCGGCGTGCATTGCCTGAAATACGGCCTCACCGTGCACAACCTGCTGGCGCTGAAGGTGCTGACCGTGGACGGCGAACTGCTCGAACTGGGCGCTTGCGAGCAACCCGGCGCGCTCGACGCGCCCGGTTACGACCTGCTGGCGCTGATGACCGGCTCGGAGGGGCTGCTGGGCATCGTCGTCGAGGTCGCGGTGCGCCTGCTGGTCAAACCCGAGCGCGCACAGGTGGTGCTGGCGGCGTTCGACAGCGTCGAGGCGGCCGGGGCGGCGGTGGCGGCGGTGATCGGTGCCGGCATCCTGCCCGCCGGTCTGGAGATGATGGACAACCCGGCCATCCGCGCCGCCGAGGATTTCGTGCATGCCGGTTATCCGGTCGACGCCGCCGCCATCCTGCTGTGCGAGCTGGACGGCGCCAACGCCGAGGTGTCCGAGCAGATCATGGCGGTGCGCGCGGTGCTGGTTGCAGCCGGCGCGCGCGAGGTGCGCACCGCCGAGGACGAGGCGCAGCGCATGAAGTTGTGGGCCGGACGCAAGGGCGCCTTTCCCGCCGTCGGCCGCATCAGTCCGGACTACTACTGCATGGACGGCACCATCCCGCGCAGCCAACTCGCCTTCGTGCTGAAGCGCATCGCGGAGCTGTCCGAACGTTACGGCCTGCGCGTCGCCAACGTGTTCCATGCCGGCGACGGCAACCTGCATCCGCTCATCCTGTACGACGCCAACCGGGCGGGCGAGCTGCAACGCGCCGAGGCGTTCGGCACCGACATCCTCACGCTGTGCGTGCAGGTGGGCGGCACCGTCACCGGCGAACACGGCATCGGCGTGGAAAAGCTGGACGCCAGTTGCAGCCAGTTCAGCCCGGAGGAACTGGCGCAGTTCCACGCGATCAAGGCCGCCTTCGATGCCGATGGCCTGCTCAACCCCGGCAAGGCGGTACCCACGCTGCACCGCTGCGCGGAACTCGGGCGCATGCATGTGCATGGCGGCGCACTACCGTTTCCCGAGCTGCCGAGGTTTTGACCACCATGGAAGACGTATTGATCGAGCGCGTCCGCCAGGCCATTGCCGAAGGCACGCCCCTGCGCATCCAGGGGGGCGGCAGCAAAGCCTTTTACGGCCGCCGTTGCGACGGCGTGGTGCTCGACGTCGGCGCGCATCGCGGCGTCATCGCCTATGAACCGGCGGAACTGGTGATCACCGCCCGCGCCGGCACACCGCTGGCCGAGATCGAGTCCCTGCTGGCGGATAACGGCCAGATGCTGCCGTTCGAGCCGCCGCATTTCTCCTCTGCCCCACAGGCCGGCGAGGAGCCGGCGGAGCGGGTGGCCACACTCGGCGGCATGGTCGCCGCCGGCCTGTCCGGTCCGCGCCGGCCCTGGTGCGGTGCGGTGCGCGACGCGGTGTTGGGCGTGAAGCTGCTGAACGGGCGCAGCGAGGTGTTGCGCCTGGGCGGCCAGGTCATGAAGAACGTCGCCGGCTACGACCTGTCCCGTCTGATGGCCGGGGCGCTCGGCACTTTGGGCGTGCTGCTGGAGGTTTCGCTGAAGGTGCTGCCGCGTCCCGCCGAGGAGGTCACGCTGGCGTTCGAGCTGGATGCCGAGCGCGCCGCGGCGCGCCTCACCGAGTGGGGACGCCAGCCGCTGCCGCTTTCGGCCACGCTGATCCACGCTGGGCGCCTGCACCTGCGCCTGTCCGGCAGCGGCCAGGGTGTGCGCGCGGCGCGGCAGGCGCTGGGCGGCGAGGAAGGCGACGCTGCGATCTGGCAGGGCGTGCGCGAGCACACCCTGGACTTCTTCCGGGCTACGCGCCCGTTGTGGCGCATCAGCCTGCCGCCGGCCGCGCCGGCGCTGAATCTGCCTGGCGAGCAACTGAGCGAATGGGGCGGCGCGTTGCGCTGGCTGGCCAGCGATCTGGCCACCGACGTGCTGCGTCGGCGCGTCACCGCGCTGGGCGGTCATGCCACGCTGTTCCGCCATCACGACGGCCGCGGTGAAGTCTTCCAGCCGCTGGCGCCGGCCCTGTTCGCGCTGCACCGGCGGATCAAACAGGCGCTCGACCCGCATGGCCTGTTCAACCCCGGCCGCATGTACGCGGAGCTGTGATGCAGACCCGACTGGCCGAGTTCATGCGCGACACGCCACATGGCGAAGAAGCCGAGGCCATCCTGAGGAGCTGCGTGCATTGCGGCTTCTGCAATGCCACCTGTCCGACCTACCAGTTGCTCGGCGACGAGCTGGACGGGCCGCGTGGCCGCATCTATCTGATCAAGCAGATGCTGGAAGGCCAGCCGGCCGGCGCAGTCACCCGCCGGCACCTGGACCGGTGCCTGACCTGCCGCAACTGCGAAACCACCTGCCCGTCAGGCGTGCAATACGGCCGGCTGCTCGACATCGGCCGCGACATGCTGGAACGGCTCAGCCCACGGCCGCTGCCCGAGCGCCTGGCGCGGGCGGCGTTACGGCGCACACTGACCACGCCGGGCGTGTTCCAGCCCCTGCTGAAACTGGGGCAGCGCGTGCGTGGGGTGTTGCCGACGGCGTTGCGCGCGCACATCCCGCCGTCGGCGTCGTCCGAGACGTCGCGCGTACAGCCCGCCTCCACCGGTCAAGCCCGGCTCGACCGCCGCATGCTGGTGCTGCAAGGCTGCGCCCAGCCGGCGCTGGCACCGGACACCAACGCCGCGGCCACGCGCGTGCTGGCGCGCCTGGGCATCGAACTGGTCGCCGCACCCGACGCCGGCTGTTGCGGCGCGATCGACCAACATCTGGCCGCGGCGGAGGCTGCTCGCGCAGCCATGCGGCGCAACATCGACGCCTGGTGGCCGTATGTCGAAGCGGGCGTGGAAGCCATCGTCATGACCGCCAGCGGCTGCGGCAGCCTGGTCAAGGACTACGGCCACCATCTGCGCGACGACCCGGCCTATGCGCACAAGGCCGCGCGCGTGGCGTCGCTGACCCGGGATCTCAGCGAGATCCTGGCGCGCGAGGATCTGTCCGGCCTGCGCGTCGGACCGCCGCGCCGGGTGGCCTTCCATCCGCCGTGCAGCCTGCAACACGGGCAGCGGCTGCGCGGCGTGATCGAAACCCTACTGGCCGGAGTGGGACACCAGCTGCTTCCGGTGGAAGAAGCGCATCTGTGCTGCGGTTCGGCCGGCACCTATTCGCTGCTGCAACCGGAACTGGCCGGCCGCCTGCGCGCGCGCAAGCTGGCCAACCTGAACGCGCGCGGCCCGGAGCTGATCGCCACCGCCAACATCGGCTGCCAGAGCCACCTGGCCGCCGCCAGCGACGTACCGGTGGTGCACTGGATCAGTCTGCTCGAAGCCGGGGAAGCGGCTCAACGCCCGCCGCACACCTCGCAGGTCTGATCCCTGGGCAGGCGCAGCGCGCGCCAGTCGGCGCGCAGCGCGTCATACAGCAGCAGGCGGCCGGACAGGCTGGTGCCGGTGCCGAGCAGCAGCTTCAACGCTTCAGCGGCCTGCAACGCGCCGACCACGCCGACCAAGGGCGCGAACACGCCGAACTCGGCGCAACGCATCTCGGCGTCGCGCGCCTGCGGCGGGAACAGACAGGCGTAGCAGGGCGCCTCGGGCACACGCAGGTCGAACACCGCGATCTGGCCATCGAAGCGTACCGCCGCACCCGATACCAGCGGTTTGCGCTGCGCCACGCAGGCACGGTTGATGGCGTGGCGGGTCGGGAAATTATCGCTGCAATCGAGTACCAGATCGGCATCGCCGACCACCCGCGCCAGCGCAACGTCGTTCAGGCGCTGCGGCAATGTGGTGATGGTGATGTCTGGATTCATCGCGTGCATGCGGCGCGCAGCGGATTCCGCCTTGTTGACGCCCAGACTGCTCATGTCGTGCGCGATCTGGCGTTGCAGGTTGGTGGCGTCCACTTCATCACCGTCGGCCAGGGTGATGTGGCCGACGCCGGCCGCGGCGAGATACAGCGCCACCGGCGACCCGAGCCCGCCGGCGCCGACGATCAGCGCGCGCGCCGCGAGCAGGCGCGCCTGGCCGTCGATGCCGATCTCGTCGAGCAGGATGTGGCGCGAATAGCGCAGCAGTTGCCGGTCGTCCATGGTCGGCTACTTGTACTGGCGCCATTCCACCGGCGTGTCGTCATGGTCGCCATGCGGCCGCCTGGCCCAGGATTCGATGTGCGCCGGATACTGCTTGGCGCGCGGCTCGGGCTTGTGCAGATTCTCCCGCTGCACGCGTTCGGCATAGTAGGCCAGGCTGCGCTTGAGGCGGATCAGCAGCGTGTTCTCCAGATGGAAACCGTGCGCCAGCAACAAGGTCTCCAGTTAGCGCAGGCTGTGCTCGGCGATGTGGTATTCCACCGCCAGCGTCAGCGCGCCGACCGGTTCGACCTGCACGCCGTCGCAGCCATGCAGCAGCGCGAGCGCGCGCCCGAGCTGGTCCGGCGGCAACGGGTGGAAGGCGATCTCGCGCCGCTTGCGGGTGTCGCTCGCGGGCGTCACGCCTGCCACCCCCTCGACTTACTTGCGGTCGCGCAACAGGGCCAGGCCCTTCAACAGGATGAGCGCCTGATTGAGCTGGTAATCATCCCGCTTGATCACTTCAGCGGCCGTGCTCGGGCTCTGCGCGTCCGCATCGTTCTTCGGGCGCTCTTGCGGTGCCGGTGTATCGCCCTGGCCGTTTTCCAGGTGCTTGTTGAGATCGGCCTCACGTACCTCCAACCGCGGCGTCGCGCTGTTGGCGACCGTGGCCTCCTCCACCACGATGTCCGGCGTGATGCCCTTGGCCTGGATGCTGCGTCCGCTGGGCGTGAAGTACCGCGCGGTGGTGAGTTTGATGGCGGTGCCGTTGTTGAGCGGCAGGATGGTCTGCACCGATCCCTTGCCGAAGGTCTGGGTACCGACCACCAGCGCACGCTTGTGATCCTGCAACGCGCCGGCGACGATCTCGGAAGCGGATGCGGAACCGCCGTTGACCAGCACCACCATGGGTACCTGGCGCGTCCACGCCGGCAGATTCTTCAGCGCATCCCGCTCGCCCGGGCGCAGGTAACTCTCGCGCGCGTTGTGAAGGCGCATGCGCGCATCCTCGGTACGGCCATCGGTATACACTACCAGTTCGCCCGGCTTGATGAACGCGCCGGAGACCGACACGGCGCTGTTGAGCAGGCCACCCGGATTGTTGCGCAGATCCAGAATCAGTCCCTTCAGCTCGCCGTTTTTGGCCTGCAGGTCGCGCAACGCCGCCACCAGGTTCTCGCCGGTCTGCTCCTGGAACTGGGTGATGCGCACATAGCCGAAACCCGGCTCGACGAGCTGGTGCTTGACGCTGCGAATCTTGATGACCGCACGGGTCAGGCGCACGGTCAACGGCTTGGCCTCGCCCTTGCGCACGATGGTCAGCACGATGTCGGTACCGGGTTTGCCGCGCATGCGCTTGACCGCGTCGTTGAGCGTCATACCCTTCACCGGCGTGTCGTCCAGGCGGACGATCAGATCGCCGCTGCGGATGCCGGCCTTGAACGCCGGGGTATCCTCGATCGGCGCCACCACCTTGACGAAGCCGTCCTCCATGCCCACCTCGATGCCGAGACCGCCGAATTCGCCCTGGGTGCCGACTTGCAGTTCCTTGAAGGCTTCGGCATCGAGGTACGCCGAGTGCGGATCCAGGCCCGACAGCATGCCGTTGATGGCCTCAGTGATCAGGCGCTTGTCCTCCACCGGCTCGACGTAATCGCTCTTGATGCGCCCGAAGATCTCGCTGAACACGCGCAGATCCTCGATCGGCAGCGGTTCCGGCTCGCGCGAGGCAGTGGCGGAATAATTGAGGGTCAACGCGGCGCCGAGGAAAACGCCGATCGCGATGAGTCCGAGCTGTTTGAACTTGCCTGCCATGATGCCTCTAGCGTGTGTGGTGCGTGGCGTGGATTGGATGTCCGAGGCGCAGAAGAATTCCCGGCGATGCGGGGTGCGGTCAGCGCACCCAGGTCAGCGGATCGAAGGGTTTGCCTTCGTGGCGCAGCTCGAAGTACAGGCCGGGTTCGTCCTGGCCGCCGGTGGCGCCGACGCTGGCGATCACATCCCCGGCGCGCGCGCGCTCGCCCGGCTGTTTATACAGACTTTCATTATTGCTGTACAGGCTGAGAAAACCGGCACCATGGTCGATGATGATCAGGTTGCCGAAGCCGCGCAGCCAGTCGGCGAACACGACCTCGCCGCTGCCTACCGCGCGTACCTCGTGGCCCTGACGGGCGCGGATGAACAGTCCTTTCCACGCCGGCCCGCCGCCTTCGCGTGGCTGGCCGTAACGGCCGACGATCTCGCCGGCGACGGGCAGCGCCAGCCGTCCCTTCAGACGCGCGAACTGCTCGCCCGCCAGACTGGCATCGGCCACGCGCTCGACCGCTTGGCCGGGACGAGGCGGGGGCGCGGCCGCCCTGGTCGGCGCGGTCGGCGGCGCCTTGGCACGCTGCGCCGCCAGGTGGGCCAGGCGGGCGATGAGCTGGGTGAGGCGCTTTTCGTCACGCTCGAGCGTACTGATTTGCCGCCGCTGCTTGCGAATCTGCTCGGACAGGGCATACAGCACCTGCTGGCGCGCCTGCTTCTCGGCTTCCAGCGCCTTCTTCTGCGCCACCTGCTCCTGGCGCACGCGATCGAGCTTCTCGTTCTGTTCGCGCGTCCGCGTCTGCAGTTCGGTCAGACGTGCCAGCGCGTCGCGGTGCTGACGGATCAGTTCGGCGCGCGCCCGCGCGATGTAGCCGTAGTACTCGAGATTGCGCGCGACTTCGCCCGGATCCTGGCCGTTGAGTAGCAGCCGCAGCGCCTCCGCCTCGCCGCGGGCATAACGTTCGCGCAGCAGCTCGGCCAACCGGGTCTGCTGATGCGCGATCTCGGCCTGGGTGGTGCGCGTGTCGGCAGCGAGCTGGCGCAGGTTGTCGGCGAGTTCACGTTGCCTCGCGGCCAGCCGGCGCAGGTCGCGGTTGACATCGGAGATACGCCGTTCGGAATGCCTGAGCGCGTCGGCCGCCTCGTTGTGGCCTTCGGTCGCCTGCTCCAATTCCTGCTGCAACGCCTGGATGCGGCTGCGCAACTCGCGCAGTTCCTGCTGCCGCGCGGGGTCCGCCGCCACCGGCACGGCGGCGGCCAGGAGCATC
This sequence comes from uncultured Thiobacillus sp., assembly GCA_964440155.1. Lineage (GTDB taxonomy): Bacteria > Pseudomonadota > Gammaproteobacteria > Burkholderiales > Thiobacillaceae > PFJX01. Next base: position 7,401 of record CAYTRH010000029.1, read on the forward strand.
GCGCAGATCAGCGCGCGCCACATTCAGGTGAAATCGAGCAGCGGGCGCCCGGTCATCTCCAGCGGCTGCGGCAGGCCCATCATCTTCAACAGCGTCGGCGCGATGTCCTCCAGCGCGCCGCTGTGATGCATGCTGGCGGGGCGGCCGACGTAGATCAGCGGCACCAGGTTGATGGTGTGCGCGGTATGCGGCTGTTCGGTGAGCGGGTCGCGCATGGTCTCGGCATTACCGTGATCGGCGGTGATCAGCACTTCGCCGCCGGCGCGACGCATCGCCTCGACCACGCGGCCGAGGCACACGTCCACGGCTTCCACGGCCTGGATCGCGGCTTCCATGATGCCGCTGTGGCCGACCATGTCGCAATTGGCGTAATTGCAGATGATGGCGTCGTAGCGACCCGACTCGATCGCCTCGACCAGCTTGTCGGTGACTTCCGGCGCGCTCATCTCCGGCTTGAGGTCGTAGGTCGCGACGTCCGGCGAACGCACCATGATGCGATCCTCGCCGGGATAGACCGTTTCCTCGCCGCCGTTGAAGAAATAGGTCACGTGCGGATACTTCTCCGTCTCCGCGATGCGCAACTGGCGCAGGCCCAGATTGGCGATGTACTCGCCGAAACCGTTGCGCACGTGCTCCGGCGGGAACGCCACCGGCGTATCGAATTCCTCGCTGTAGCTGGTCAGCGTGCAGTAGCGGCACAGTTTGGGCACGTAGTCGCGCTGGAACTCGGCGAAATCCGGGGCGATGAACGCGCGCGTGAGCTGACGCGCGCGGTCGGAGCGGAAGTTCATGAACACCACCGCGTCGCCGTCGTGCATGCGCACCGGCGTCTCGCCCTCGCCGACGATGGCGGTGGGCTTGACGAACTCGTCGGTCTCGCCACGCGCATAGGCCATCTCCAGGCCCTGCATGGCGTTGGCCGCCTGGAACTCGGCCCGCCCCAGCGTCACCAGGTCGTAGGCGACCTTGACCCGCGGCCAGCGGCGATCACGGTCCATGGCGTAATAGCGGCCGACGATGGAGGCGATGCGGCCGACGCGCAGATGATCGAGCTTGTCCTGCAGGCAGCGCAGATAGGCATCCGCGCTCTTCGGCGGCGTGTCGCGCCCGTCCAGAAAGGCATGCATGTAGATCTTGCGCAGACCCTGGGCGGCGGCCATCTCCAGCATCGCATGGATGTGGTTCTCGTGACTGTGCACGCCGCCATCGGACAGCAGGCCGAAGATGTGCAGTGCGGAGTCATTGGCCTTGACCTGCTCGATCACGTCCAGCAGAGCCAGGTTGGAGGTGAAATGACCGTTCTGGATGGCGCGATCGATGCGCGAATACTCCTGATAGACCACGCGGCCGGCGCCGATGTTGAGATGGCCGACCTCGGAATTGCCCATCTGGCCGGCGGGCAGACCGACCGCCGCCTCCGAGGCCTGGATCAGCGTATGCGGAAACTCATGCCAGTATCGGTCGAAATTGGGCTTGTGCGCACGGGTGATGGCATTGAAGTCGTCGGCGGGCCGACAACCGAAACCATCGAGGATGATGAGCAGGACGGGCGTGACGCTGGACGGTGGCATCAGACGATTTTATCGGTTGGGGCAATCTTTTTCGTCATGCATTTTAGTATATTTGAATACTCAACGAGATATACTGACATGACGGTCCTGTTAACGTTGGCCGCGGCGTTCGTGGCGGACCGCCGGGTCGCGCCATCATACAACCGCTGGAGCCCAAGCAAATGATCACCGAGTCCACCGAACTCATCGACAAGGACGAACACATCGAACAGGCATCGCGCGCGCTGAAGGCGATGTCGCACCCGTTGCGCCTGAAGATCCTGTGCGTGCTGGGTGACAAGGAGGTCAGCGTGCAGGACATCGTGGAGAGTGTCGGCACCTCGCAGAGCAACATCTCGCAGCACTTGGCCATACTGCGCGACAAGGGCGTGCTGCGCACGCGCAAGGATGCCAACCGCGTCTACTACCGCGTGGGCGATACACGCACCCTGCAGTTGATCGGCATGATGCGCGACGTGTTCTGCGGCTTCGCCAAGTAAGCTCCACCACCCCTGATCCGCCGGCCGGGTCGGGCCGGCATCCACACGGCCTTGCCGCGCATGCGGCATGGCCCGATGCCGTTGCCTCACCGCCGCCTTGCCCTCCTATCTTGCAAAGGCCAGAATCGGGCTTATATTGCTATAAGCATTTTTTATGTGTAATATAAGCAAATCCTGATTCTCCAACCGCCTCAGCCCAGGCGGTCGCGACATGCGAGGTGCAATGATGTGGATACCGAAGGCGCCATTGCGCGCCCTGACGATCGCCCTGGCGCTGAGCTGGAACGCCTCGGCGGAGACCCTGACGCTGCGCCAGGCGGCCGAGGCCGCACTAGCCCAGAATCCCGAGCTGGCCATGAGCAAGGCGCGTATCGACCAGGCCGAAGCCGGCCTGCGCCAGGCCGATGGCGCGCGCCTGCCGCGCGTGACCTTGTCGCTGGGCGCGACACACACCAACGACGCGCTGTCGGCATTCGGCCTGAAGCTCGGCCAGGAGCGCATCGGCACCGCCGATTTCGCGCCGGCCAAGCTGAACGATCCGGACGCCATCAATAACCTGAATACCCGTGTCGAAGTGCAGGCGCCGTTGTACACCGGCGGCCAGATCGCCGCGCGCCAGGACGAGGCGCGTGCCTGGGCACGCGCCGCGCGCGAAGGCGACGAGGCCGCACGTCAGCAACTGCTGCTGGAGGTACTGCGCGCCTACCAGGGCGTGCATCTGGCGCGCGCGCACATCCGTGTCGCCGAGCAGGCGCGCGCCGCCGCCACCGAATACCTGCGCGTCGCCGAGAACCTGCACAAGCAGGGCATGGCGGTGCGTGCCGACGTGCTGTCGGCGCGCGTCAACCTGGACGATGCGCACCTGCGCCTGATGCAGGCGCGGCGCATGGAGGCGGATGCGCTGGACGGCCTGAAGCTGTTGCTGGCCCGCGACCTGGCCGATGCGCTGGACGTGGGCGCGCCGTTTCTGCCCGCGCTGCCGGCGCTGGATGCCGGCGCGTTGCGCGCGCAGGCGCGTGCCGAGCATCCGACGCTGAAAGCGCTGCGCGGTCAGGGTGATGCCGCGCAGGCGGCGCTCGGCGCTGCGCGCGGCGCGAAGAAGCCGCAGGTCAACGTCATCGCCCGGCATGACTGGAACGACCGTGGCCTGGGCTTCGGCGCCGCCTCCTACACCATTGCCGGCATGCTGTTTTGGACCGCCTTCGACGGCGGCCTGAACGACGCGGCCATCGACCGGGCGCAAGCGGCACGCACGGAACAGGCGGCCCGCCTGCGCCAGGCCGAGGATGCCATCGCCTACCAGGTCACCGAGGCGCGCCGGCGCGCGCTGGAGGCGGAAGAACGCGTCAGGGTGCGCGAAGCCGCCGTGCTGGAAGCCGAGGAAGCGCAACGCCTGACCAAACGGCGCTACGAGAACGGCGTCACCACGCTGGTCGACCTGTTGTCGGCGCAGGCCCAACTGGACAAGAGCCGCGCCGACCTGGCGCAGGCGCAGCACGAACGCGCCGTGAGCCGCGGCGAGGTGCTGCGCGCCGCCGGCATGCTGACGCTGGAACAACTGTGACGAGGACTCCGCCCATGACCCGCCCCACCTTTTCCGCTCTGCTGTTGTCCGCGCTGCTCGCCGCCGGTCTGGCCGGTTGCGGCGGCGATGACGCCCAACGCGCCGCCGCCCAGGGCAAGACCGTACGCGCCGAACTGGCCCCTGTGGAGGCGACGCGCCTGCCTTCGTTCGAGGCCACCCCCGCCAGCGTGGTGGCGGAAACCCAGGTGCGCATGGCGTCGCGGCTGATGGGCTACATCCGCGTCATCGACGTCGCCGAGGGCCAGCGCGTGGCGGTCGGCCAGCGTCTGTTCAGCATCGACCCGGTGGACGCGCAGGGCCAGGTCGACCAGGCGCGCGCGGCATTGCGTCAGGCCGAGGATGCCCAGGCCGACGCCCGCCTGGAGTACCAGCGCTTCGCCGCGCTGCTGAAGGAAGAGGCGGTCACCCGTCAGCAATACGACAAGGTCAAATTGCAGGCCGACATCGCCGAATCACGCGTGGCCCAGGCCAAGGCGGCGCTGGCCAGTGCCGGCAACCAGTTGCGCTATGCCACCGTCACCGCGCCCATCGCCGGCGTGGTCACCGCCAAGCTGGCGCGCGCCGGCGATCTGGCCGCGCCGGGCCAGCCGGTGCTGGTGCTGGAGAATCCGGATCGTCTGCAGATCGAGACGCAGGTGCCCGAGCATCTGTTCAAGACGCTCAAACCGGGCAACGAGGTGCCGGTGGAAGTGGACGGCATCGAAGGCACGCTGACGGCGCGGGTCGCCCGCCTGTCGCCGGCGGCCGATCCGGTCAGCCGCACCTTCCTGGTCAAGCTCGACGTCGCCGCGCCGGGCTTGCGCAGCGGCCTGTTCGCGCGCGCGCTATTCCCGCTCGGCGCCCGCGAAGCGCTGACCGTGCCGGAGACGGCGTGGGTGCGGCGCGCCGGCATCGACGGGGTGTTCGTGGTCGACGCCGACGACGTCGCGCGCTTCCGCATGGTGCGCTTCGGCGAGCGCCGGGGCGGCCGCGTCGAGGTACAGGCGGGCCTGGTGGCGGGCGAGCGCGTGGTCAGCAGCGGCGAGCTGGACCGCCTGGAATCCGGCGACAAGGTCGGCGCCTGAGCGCGCGCGACGACACGGGAGCACCAGCATGTCCGCTTCAGACGCGCCCATCAACATCGCCGGCAAGCTGGCCGGCGCCTTCCTCGAATCGAAGATCACGCCGCTGATCATCCTCGGCCTGTTCCTGCTCGGCCTGCTGGCGCTGATGCTGACGCCACGCGAGTACAATCCGCAGATCGTGGTGCCGGCGGCCAACATCATCGTCACCAAGCCCGGGGCGTCCGCCGAGGAGGTCAACAACCTGATCGTCAAACCTTTGCAGGCGATCATGCACGCGCAGTCCGGCGTCGACCACACCTACGGCTACGCCACCAACGATTACGGCGTGGTCACCGTGCAGTTCGAGGTGGGCGAGGATCAGGAGCAGAGCCTGGTGAAGCTGTACAACCAGCTCGTGCAGAACATGGACCGCATCCCGCCCGGCGCCAGCGAACCCATCGTCAAGCCGATCAACGTCGATGACGTGCCCATCCTGACCATCACGTTGAGTTCCCGCGTGCACGACGACCGCACGCTGCGCGAGGTCGGCGCGCGCCTGCTGGAGCATCTGCGCAACGCGCCGGGCGTGTCGTTCACGCAACTGGTGGGGGGACGTGCACCGGCGCTGAACGTGTGGATCGATCCGCAGCGGGTGGCCGCCGCCGGCCTCGGCCTGGACCGCATCGACCAGGCGCTGCGTGGCGCCAACGTGTCGGCGCCGCTGGGCACGCTGACCCATGACAACCGCGCGACACCGCTACGCCTGGAGGGTTTCCTGGGCAACGCCGAAGAGGTGGGCGCCATCGTCGTCGGCGTCTCGCAGGGGCGGCCGGTGTACCTGCGCGACATCGCGCGCATCGAGCAGGGGGCGGCCGAGGTCGAGGAAGCGAGCTGGATCGGCTTCGGTCCCGCCGCCAAGGCTGCGCCGCACGCCGGCACGGCCAGCGCGGTGACCCTGGCCATCGCCAAGAAGGCCGGCACCAACGCGGTGGACGTCGCCGCCGCGGTGCAGGCCAAACTTGCCGAGCTGAAGCGTCAGGCCGTGCCCGACGGCATCGACATCACCGTCACGCGGGACGACGGCGAACGCGCCAACGACGCGGTCAACGTGCTGGTCGAGCACCTGGGCATCGCCATCGTCTCGGTGATCCTGCTGATGTGGTGGTTCCTCGGCTGGCGCGAGGCGGGCATCGTCACCATGACCATCCCGCTGATCCTGTTCATCGTGCTGGCGGTGGGCCTGATCCTCGGCCAGACCATCAACCGCATCACCCTGTTCGCGCTGATCCTGGCGCTGGGCCTGCTGGTGGACGATTCCATCGTGGTGATCGAGAACATCCACCGCCACCTGCATCACGGCAAGGTGAAGATGGAGGAGTTCGGCCGCACGCTGATCAACGCCACCAACGAGATCGGCAATCCGACCAACGTCGCCACGCTGGCGGTGATCCTCGCCTTCATCCCGATGGCCTTCGTCACCGGCATGATGGGCCCGTTCATGCGCCCCATCCCGATCAACGTGCCGGTGGCCATGCTCGCCTCGCTGCTGATCGCCTATTCCGTGGTGCCCTGGGCGGCACGCCGTGTGCTGCGCGGCAAGGCCATGCGCGAGATGGCCGCGCGCGACACCCTGGAAGACCAGGGCCACGCCAAGGCGGATCCGCTGCGCCGCATGTATCTGGCGGTGGCACGGCCGCTCATGGAAAGCGCAGCCAAGCGCAACCTGTTCTTCCTGGTGGTGGTGATCCTGCTGGTCGGCGCCATGCTGATGCCGGCCTGGCAGTTCGTGCGCCCGAGTGGCATGAACGGTCCGCTGTCGCCGCTGGGCGTAGAGCTGAAGATGCTGCCCAACGACAACACCAACACCATGCTGCTGCAGGTGGACATGCCGGCCGGCACCGCACTGGCCGCCACCGACCGGGTGGCGCGGGCGGTGGGCGAGGCCCTGGCCACGCACCCCGAGGTGGCCAATTACCAGACCTTCCTGGGCCTGGCCGCACCCATCGATTTCGCCGCGCTGGTGCGGGGCGACATGTTGAAGCGAGGCGAGCATCTGGCGCAGATCCGCGTCAACCTCAGCGACAAGCATCATCGTGCGCTGTCCTCGCATGCCATCGCCGAGCAGTTCGACGACGCCCTGAAAACCGTCCGTGCCGCCTTCCCCGAGGCGCGCATCAAGATCTACGAGACACCGCCCGGTCCGCCGGTGCCGTCGCAGGTGCTGGCCGAACTGTACGGCCCGGACTATGACACGCTGCGCACCGCCGCCGGCGACGTGCGCGCCGCCTTCGCGCAGATCTACGGCCTGATCAACATCGACGACAGCGTCACCGCCGACGTCGACAGCTTCCGCGTGCGCGTCGACGCCGAGCAGGCCATGCTCGCCGGTGTCGCGCCGGCGCAGGTGGCCAAGCTGCTGCGCGACTACGTGTCCGGCTTCAGGATCGGCACGCTGCACGCCATCGATGCGCGCGAGCCCATCGACATCAGCGTGCGCCTGCCACGTGAGCTGCGCGCCGATCCGGCCACGCTGCTCAACCTGCGCATCGCCAACGCGCAGGGCGTGCAGATCCCGCTGTCCGCCATCGCCACGATCGAACAGGCGCTGGAGCCCAAACCGATCCACGCGCGCGACCTGCACGCCAACGTCATGGTCGGCGGCGAGATGCTCAAGTCCAGCCCGGTCTACGCGGTGCTGGCGCTCGACCAGATGCTGGACGGCAAGACCCTGCCCAGCGGGGTGACCTTCACCACCGGCAACCTCGGCTTCACCCAGGCGCAGCCCAAGGACGTGGTCGATTACGCGCTGCTGTGGGGCGGCGAGATGCGCCTCACCCTGGACGTGTTCCGCGACCTCGGTTCCGCCTTCATCGTCGCGCTGGTGCTGATCTATCTGACCCTGACCGCCTACTACAAGTCGTTCATGCTGCCGATCATCGTCATGGGCGCGATCCCGCTCACCCTGGTCGGCGTGTTCCCCGGCCACTGGGCCATGGGTCAGGCGTTCACCGCCACCTCGATGATCGGCGTCATCGCGCTGGCCGGCGTGGTGGTGCGCAATTCCCTGCTGTTGATCGACTTCATCCTCGATTACCGCCGCCAGGGGTATACGCTGGAAGAGGCGGTGATGGAGGCCGGCGCGGTGCGCTTCCGCCCCATCCTGCTCACCGCGCTGGCGATCATCGCCGCCTCGGCGATCATGGTCACCGACCCGGTGTTCGGCGGGCTGGCCGTATCGCTGATCTTTGGCACCTTCGCCTCCACCGCGCTGACCCTGGTGGTGATCCCGCTGCTGTACCTGTTGTGGCAGCGGCGCCTGCAACCCGCCCATCCGTAACCTTCCACTCAACCGTAAGGAGCATGTCATGAGCATCGAAAACATCGTCCGCATCGTCGCCGGTTTCTTCATCATGCTGTCGCTGGCGCTCGCCCACTTCGCCGGCACGGCGGATCTCACCCAGATGAGCTGGCTGTGGTTCACCGCCTTCGTCGGCCTCAACCTGTTCCAGTCCGGCTTCACCAACTTCTGCCCGCTGGTGACCATCCTGAAGAAGCTGGGCTTCAAGGAAGCCGGCGCCTCCTGTGCCGGCTGAGGGATAATTCCCCTGTCACCCCTCGGGAGAGGCGAACCATGGGGCACGCCCAGCAACGCAGCGAGCACTACACCTACGCCGACTATCTGGCCTGGCCGGAGGACCAGCGCTATGAGCTGATCGACGGCGTGGCCTACGCCATGGCACCGGCGCCCACGCGCAGCCATCAGCTCGTGGTCGTGGAACTGAGTCGTCAGCTCGCCACCGCCCTCCAAGCCAGCCCCTGTCAGACCTTCGTCGCCCCCTTCGACGTGCGCCTGCCGCACGCCGGCGAGGCCGACGATCGGGTGGACACGGTGGTGCAGCCCGACGTGCTGGTCGTCTGCGACCCGGCCAAGGTGGACGAGCGCGGCGTGCGCGGCGCGCCGGACTGGGTGGCCGAGGTGCTGTCGCCTGTCAGCGCGGGACACGACCAGATCGTCAAGCTGGCCGCCTACGAGCGCGCCGGCGTGCGCGAATACTGGCTGCTGCATCCCACCGACCGTATACTCACCATCTACCGGCTGGAGGCCGGCCGCTACGGCCGTCCCGAGATCCGCGAGATGAAAGGCACAGCCCCCATTGGCGTGCTCCCCGGGGTCACCATAGACTTCGCCCTTTTTCCCGAGTAAGCCACCATGGATTTCGTCCAGCAAAACATCTGGCTCATCCTGCTCGCCGTCATCTCCGGCTTCATGCTGTTCGGCGGTGGCCTGCGCGGCCGCCTGTCCGGCGTCAAGCAGATCGGCCCGCAGGAAGCCGTGCTGCTGTTCAACCATGACGACGCGCTGGTGTTGGATGTACGCGAGCCGTCGGAATGGGCCGACGGTCACATCGCCAAGGCACGCCACATTCCGCTGCGCCAGCTCAAGGACAAGCTCGGCGAGTTGGAGAAGTACAAGGACAAGCCGATCATCGCCGTGTGCCGCAGCGGCAACCGTTCGAACCACGCCTGCGGCGTGCTGAAACGCGCCGGCTTCCAGAAGCTGCACAATCTCGCCGGCGGCATGCAGGCCTGGGAGCAGGCCGGCCTGCCCAAGGAACGCAAATAGACCATCCGGCCGCACCGGCCGGCAAAGGAACGCACATGCCCCACGTCAAGATGTATTGCACCGCCGTCTGCCCTTACTGCGTCATGGCGGAAAAACTGCTCAACAAGAAAGGCGTCACCGACATCGAGAAGATCCGCGTCGACCTCGACCCCGCGCAGCGCGAGGAGATGATGCGCATCACCGGGCGCCGCACCGTGCCGCAGATCTACATCGGCGAGCGCCACGTCGGCGGCTTCGACGACCTGTCCGCGCTGGACGCGGGCGGCGAACTGGACCCGCTGCTGGCCGGCTGATCGAGACCCGCGCGCCGCTTGATTTCGACACGGCGCGCCGCCATCTGGGCTGCATCAGTCTATGCTCATGGAGCCCGGAACATGGAACTCGTCTGTCCCCACTGCGGCGCGGTCAACCGCGTACCCGAACAACGCCTGCACGAAGCACCCAAATGCGGCAAATGCGGCGCGCAGGTGCTGCCCGATCACCCGGTCGAACTGACCGCGCAGAGCTTCGACCGCTTCGTCACGCGCAACCAACTGCCGGTGCTGGTCGACTTCTGGGCACCCTGGTGCGGGCCGTGCAAGATGTTCGCGCCGACCTTCGCCCAACTGGCCGCGCAGTATCGTGACCGCGTGCGCTTCGCCAAGGTCAACACCGAACAGGAACAGGCTCTGGCTGCGCGCCACGGCATCCGCAGCATCCCCACGCTGGCCCTGTTCCAGGGTGGGCGCGAGATCGACCGGGTCGCCGGCGCGCTGCCGCCGGCGCAGTTGCAGGCCTGGCTGGCGCGTTTCCAGTAACGCCGGCCGGCGCGCCGCGTCTCAGCCGACCGGCAAGGTACCCGGTGGCAGCCGGGAGCCCAGCGTCTCGGCCAGCCGCGCCATGGTGTAGGCCAGCGGTGAGCGGCGGCGCCAGACCAGGCCGATGGTGCGCGAAGCCGGTTCCGCCAAAGGCTTGAGCACGATGCCGGCATCCGCGCCGACGCCGGCGTTGCCCGCCAGCGCAGGGATCAAGGTCACCCCCAGGCCCATGGCCACCATCTGGCGCAAGGTCTCCAGACTGGTGGCGCGTATTTCCTCGCTCTTGAGTCCCTGCAGATGGCAGGCTTCCAACGCCTGATCGCGCAGGCAGTGACCTTCCTCCAGCAGCAACAGCCCGGCCGAGGCGAGTTGGTCGAGCTGCACGCGTTCCGCACCCGCCAGCGCGTGCTCGGCCGGCACCGCGGCCAGGAAGGGTTCGACAAACAGGGGCGCGACCTCCAGCGCCGCGTCGTTGACCGGCAGCGCCAGCAGACCGGCGTCCAGCTTGCCTTCACCCAGGTGTCCGAGCATGTGCGGCGTCATCTCCTCGCGCAACAGCAGGCGCAGCCGGGGATGCGCCTGGCGCACCAGGGTCAGGACATGCGGCAGGTAGTATGGACCCAGCGTCGGAATCACGCCGAGGTGAGCGGTGCGGTCCATGGGATCCTTGGCATAGCCGGCCAGCTCGCGGATGCGCGCCGCTTCCTCGACGATGCGCCGCGCGGAATCGACGATCTCGCGGCCGATCGGCGTCGGCGTCACGCGTTTCAGCGACCGGTCGAACAACACCACGCCGAGATAGTCCTCCAGCTTCTTCAGGCCGGTGGACAGCGTGGACTGACTGACGAAGCATGCCTCGGCGGCATGACCGAAATGGCCGGTGTCCGCCAGCGCAACCAGATAACGCAGTTCCTGCAGGGTCATTTGCGTGACTCGTCCATCGAAACCATCGATGGATGGATTCTAGACAATTCATTGGCGCGTCCGGCCCCGGTTGCGCTTCAATTCGGCTGCGATCCCCTGCGGTTTTCAGCAACCCGGGACGATGGAACAATCTGGCCGTGGGACTCTGCTGTACGGAGGCGATGTCGTGCTATGACCGATACCGACCCCATCCTGCTGCCGCCGGCACAACCCGAACCGCCGGCAGCGATCCGTGAGTTGCTGGACATGGCCGGCATCCGCATCAACGGTGACGCGCCGTGGGATATCCGCATCCTCGATCCGGCGGTGTACCGACGGGTCATGGTGTCCGGCTCGCTCGGCTTCGGCGAAGCCTACATGGACGGCCTGTGGGAGGTGGAACGGCTGGACGAGTTCTTCCACCGGCTGTTGCGCATCGATGCCGAGGAGCGTTTCGTCGGCCTGGCGCGACTACGTCTGATCGGCGAATCGCTGCGCCACCGGGTGTTCAATCTGCAAAGCGTCAGGCGCGCGTTCCAGGTCGGCGAACGTCATTACGACATCGGCAACGACGTGTTCACCGCCATGCTCGATTCCACCATGAGCTATTCCTGTGGCTGGTGGGCGCATGCCGACGATGTGGAGCAGGCGCAGCGTGACAAGCTGGACCTGATCTGCCGCAAGCTCGACCTCAAACCGGGCGAACGCCTGCTGGAGATCGGTTGCGGCTGGGGCGGTCTGGCCCGGCACGCCGCGCAGCATTACGGCGTCGAGGTCACCGGCATCACGGTGTCGCGCGAACAGCGCGCGCTGGCGCTGGAGCGCTGCCGCGGTTTGCCGGTGCGCATCGAGCTGATGGACTACCGCGAGATCGATGGACGTTACGACAAGGTGGTGTCGGTGGGCATGTTCGAGCATGTCGGCCCGAAGAACTACGACGTCTATTTCGACACGGTGCACCGCGTGCTGACCGGCGAGGGGCTGTTCCTGCTGCACACCATCGGCAATCACGTCACCGCGACCCGCTGCGACCCCTGGATCGACCGCTACATCTTCCCCAACGGCCGGCTGCCTTCGGCCCGGCAACTGACGGATAGCCTGGAGGGCCGCTTCCTGATCGAGGACTGGCACAACTTCGGCCAGGATTACGATCGCACGCTGATGGCCTGGTGGACGCGCTTCGATGCAGCCTGGCCGCGACTGGCCGGCAAGTATGACGAACGATTCCGCCGCATGTGGCGCTATTACCTGATGTGCAGCGCTGGCTTCTTCCGTGCTCGTCAGGGCCAGTTGTGGCAACTGGTGCTGAGCAAGCGTGAACGGCGCGGCGTGTACCGCTCGGTGCGTTGATCGAATCCTTCGATCGCCGCGGCCGGCGATTTCCATTTCAAAAATGCAGGCATCCGATCTTTAATGAAGCCCGTGAATTCAAGCGGAGCGCCACGATGAACGACAACCGCCCCACCCTCGCACAGCGCGTCTACTACGCCATGGCCCTGTTCGGCCAGGGCCTGGCCGGAAGCTGACCGCCATGGAACTCGCCCGTACCGCTCCCGCGCCGACGCTGCGCGCCGACTGGCTGGCGCATGCACGCGGCCATCCGCTCACCACGCTGGGCCTCGCCGTGGCGCTGCTGGCACTGTCCTGGCTGCTGGCCATGAGCCTGCTACGGGTGGCGCTGGGCGAAGCCGACGCCGTGCTGCGTCTCGGGCTGGCCGGCGGCCTGGTCGGTTTCGCCGCCACCGCCTTGGGCGCGCTGCCCAGCCTGGTGCTCGGCCGCCTGTCCAGCCGGGTCGAGGACACCATGCTGGGCTTCGCCGCCGGCATGATGCTGGCTGCCAGCGCATTCGCGCTGCTGCTGCCCGGTCTGGAAGCGGGCGCGCAGATCGGCGGCGGCGCGTTGATCGGCGCTCTGGTGGTGGTGCTGGGCCTGGGCCTGGGCGTGCTGCTGATGCTGGGGCTGGACCAGTTCACGCCGCACGAGCACACCCACGGCGGCCCCTGTGGTCCCGGCTGCGCGCGCGTCGCCCGGCTGTGGCTGTTCGTGCTGGCCATCGCGCTGCACAACCTGCCGGAGGGCATGGCCATCGGCGTCAGCTTTGCGCGCGGCGACCTGAGCGTCGGCGTACCGCTGACCAGCGCCATCGCGCTGCAAAACCTGCCCGAGGGGCTGGCCGTGGCCATGGCGCTGCGCGCCATTGGGCTGGCGCCGCTGCGCGCCTTCCTGATCGCCGCCGCCACCGGCCTGATGGAACCGTTGGGCGCGTTGCTCGGCGCCGGCGTCACCAGCGGCATCGCGCTCGCCTATCCCATCGGTCTGGGTCTGGCGGCCGGGGCGATGATCTTCGTGGTGTCGCACGAGGTCATTCCCGAGACCCACCGCAACGGCCACCAGACCCCGGCGACGCTGGGTCTGATGGGCGGTTTCGCGCTGATGATGGTACTGGACACCACGCTGGGCTGACCCCATCCATGACAAGCGCACGGCCTACGCCGATGGCACCCGCGCCGCCCCGGCTAGGCGCGCGATGCCGCCACGCCTACACTGGGGCACCTCGAAGCAACGCCGCCGCGCAGCAGGCTTTTCGAGGCGTCCACTGATCGAACATCCACCACGACCGAGGAGCGACCCCATGGCCAAAGCCCCCGCCAAGACCAAACAACCCGCGCAACCCTTTCTCACCGACATCAAGACCCTGCGTGCGCGTGCGCGCAAGCACATCGAGGATGGCGCCATCACCGCCGCCTACCGTGCCGACCGGGAGACCGTGATCAAGCTGCTGAACGAGGCACTGGCCACCGAGCTGGTGTGCATCCTGCGCTATCGCCGTCACCATTTCATGGCCAGCGGCATCAATGCCGACGCGGTCGCCGCCGAGTTTCTGGTGCATGCCAACGAGGAGCAGATGCACGCCGACCAGATCGCCGCGCGCATCGTCCAGCTCAAGGGCGAGCCGGATTTCAACCCGGAGGGCCTGGCCACGCGCAGCCACGCCGAATACGTCGAAGGCGAGAACCTGATCGACATGATCAAGGAGGATCTGGTGGCCGAACGCATCGCCATCGAGAGCTACGGCGAGATGATCCAGTACATCGGCGACAAGGACATCACCACGCGGCGCATGCTGGAGGGCATCCTGGCCATGGAGGAGGAGCATGCCGACGACCTCGCCAGCATGCTGGAGGAGATGGGTTCGAAGGGCTGAGTCGGCCGGTACCGACGCGGCTGTTCAGTAGTCGACCGGATCCACGTCCAGCGACCATTTGACGCCGCGCGCCGGCTGGGCTTCCAGTAACGGCAGCCAACGGCGCAGGAAATCGCGCAGGCGCGCGCGTGTGGCTGCCTGGACCAACATCTGCAGGCGGTGGCGGCCGGCGACACGCGCCATCAACGCCGCCACCGGATCGAACAGGCGCACCTCGGCGGCCACACCGAGCCCGGCCGCACGCGCCGCCAGCAGGAACGCCAGTGCGGCCTCCTCCTCGCGCGCCTCGGCGCGCAGCAGCGCCTGGCTGACGAACGGCGGCAGATCGGCGCCGCGCCGTTCGCGCAGCGTCGCGGCGGCGAACGCCGGATAGTCGTGACGGATCACCGCCTGGTACAGCGGGTGGCGCGGATAGGCGGTCTGAATCAACACTTCGCCGGCGTGCTCGGCGCGGCCGGCGCGGCCGGCCACCTGCATGAGCTGCGCGAACAGCCGCTCGCCGGCACGGTAGTCGGGTGAAACCAGTGCCTGATCGGCGCCGATCACGCCGACCAGCGTGAGATGCGGGAAGTCGTGGCCCTTGGCGACGATCTGTGTGCCCACCAGGATGTCCACCGCGCGCGCCTCCACCTGTTCGCGCATGGCTGCGAACGCGCCCTTGCGCGCCGCGGTGTCGCGGTCGATGCGCAGGATGCGCGCCTCGGGAAAGCGCTCGGCCAGACTCTCCTCCAGCCGCTGTGTGCCCTGGCCGGCCGGGCGCAGATCCGGGTTGCCGCACTGCGGGCAGACGTGCGGCGGGCGCGCCGTCAGGCCGCAGTGGTGACAGACCAGGCGATAGCCGCCGGGGGCGCGATGCAGCACCAGGTGGGCGGTACACCGCGGACATGGAAACACGTGACCACAGCCGTTGCACAACAGCGTCGGCGCATAACCGCGCCGGTTGATGAACACCAGGCTCTGCTCGCCACGTTGCAGGCGTTCGCGCAGGGCATCGGCGAGCGCAGCACTGAGGCCGTGGCGCGGACGGTCGATCCTGCTGTCGATCAGGCGCACCGACGGCAAATCGGCGCTGGCGCGCGCCCGCTGACTGAGCGTGAGCAGGCGATAACGGCGCGCCTGCGCATTGCGCCAGCTCTCCAGCGACGGTGTGGCCGAGCCGAGCACGATGGCGACGCCGCGCGCCTGCGCGCGCCACACCGCGACGTCGCGCGCCGAATAGCGCATGCCTTCCATCTGCTTGTAGGCGGTGTCGTGCTCCTCGTCGACCACGATCAGACCCAGACGCGGCAACGGCGCGAACACCGCCAGGCGGGTGCCGAGCACGATGTCCGCGTTGCCGTGCAGCGCCGCCAGCCAGGCGGCGCGCCGCTCGCCGTCGGCCAGCGCGCTGTGCAGATGCACCCGTGTGCGCGCCGGAAAGCGCCGAGCCAGACGCTCGGCGAGTTGGGGCACGAGATGGATCTCCGGCCCCAGCACCAGCGCCTGCTGGCCACGCTCCAGCACCGCCGCGATCAGGCGCAGGTAGACCTCGGTCTTGCCGCTGCCGGTGACGCCGTGCAACAGGAATACGTGGAAGCCGGGTCCGGCATCCTGCACGCCGGCGAGCGCCGCGGCCTGTTCGGCAGTGACTGCCGGCGGCGCCTCTGCTGGCGCGGGTGGGGCTGCGTCGGCCATCGGCGCCACCCAGCCTTTTTCCGACCAAGCGCGCAGCAGCGCCCGCTGGCGCAGACCACGCCGCGCGAGCGGGCGCTGCTGCGCGCT
>CAYTRH010000030.1:0-22970 GCA_964440155.1 uncultured Thiobacillus sp.
TGTAGTTCATCGAGCGGTAGCAGTGGATGAGGTTGAGCTTGACCTTGGGCGTCAGCTCGATCTCCGACAGCGTGCCGTCGCCGGACCATTGGGCGACCACGCGCAGACCCATTTCTTCCAGCAGGATGCGCGAGGACCAGGCGTCGCCGCCGATGTTGTAGTCGCCGATGATGGAGACGTCATACGGTCCGGGCTCGAAGGTGCCCTTGACGTCCTTGCCGTCGCGGCCGAACACCCAGTCGCGGATGGCGTCGTTGGCGATGTGGTGGCCGAGCGATTGCGACACGCCGCGGAAGCCCTCGCAGCGTACCGGCACCACCGGTTTGTCGATCTCCGCCGCGGCCTTCTTGGACACCGCCTCGATGTCGTCACCGATCAGGCCGATCGGACATTCGGACTGCACGCTGATGCCCTTGTGCAGGGGAAACAGGCCCTCGATCTCGCTGATCAGCTTGGCCAGCTTCTTGTCGCCGCCGAAGACGATGTCCTTCTCCTGGAAGTCGGAGGTGAAGTTCATCGTGCCGAAGGTGTTCACCCCGGTGACGCCGACGTAGTAGTTGCGGCGACCGGCGCGGGAATACTGGCCGCAGCCGACGGGGCCGTGCGAGATGTGGATCATGTCCTTGATCGGACCCCACACCACGCCCTTGGAACCGGCGTAGGCGCAGCCGCGGATGGTCATCACTCCGGGCAGCGACTTGCGGTTGGAGGTGATGCACTTCTTCGATTGTTCGATGCTGTGGTCGTTGACCGCCAGATGCTTGGCCCGGTCCTTCTTGGCCTTGTCCGGATAGACCTCCAGCACCTCGGCGATGAGGGCTTCGGTTTGTTCACGCGTCAGATTCGACATTTCATGCTCCTTTCATCACGCCACCCATCCGTGGACGCGATGTTCGGGTTGATCGGAGTTCGCCCCCCACCCCACGGGCGAGAGGCAAAAACATCAGGCAGCCGCGGCCATCGCCTCTTCCGCCGCGGTCTTGCCGATGATCGATTCGTCTTCCTGCTCCAGCACGCCGAACTCCATCAGCAGGTCTTCCAGTTCGTCCATGGTGATGGGCGTGGGAATGACCAGGTTCTTGTTGTCGATGATCTTGCGCGCGAGCTGGCGGTACTCGTCGGCCTGCTTGGCGGTCGGCTCGTACTCGATCACGGTCATGCGGCGGATCTCGGCACGTTGCACGACGTTGTCGCGCGGCACGAAGTGGATCATCTGCGTGCCCAGACGCTTGGCCAGTTCGGTGATCAGCTCGTCCTCGCGCGCGGTGTTGCGGCTGTTGCAGATCAGGCCGGCCAGACGCACGCCGCCGGAGTTGGCGTACTTGACGATGCCCTTGGCGATGTTGTTCGCCGCGTACATGGCCATCATCTCGCCGGAGCAGACGATGTAGATTTCCTGCGCCTTGTTCTCGCGGATGGGCATGGCGAAGCCGCCGCACACCACGTCGCCGAGCACGTCATAGAACACGAAGTCGAGGTCTTCGTCGTAGGCGCCTTCCTCTTCCAGGAAGTTGATGGCGGTGATCACGCCGCGGCCGGCGCAGCCGACGCCCGGTTCCGGCCCGCCGGATTCGACGCACTTGATGTCGCGGTAGCCGACCTTGAGCACGTCTTCCAGCTCCAGATCCTCCACGGAGCCGGCATCCGCGGCCATCTGCATGATCGAGTTCTGAGCCTTGGCGTGCAGGATCAGCCGGGTGGAATCCGCCTTGGGATCGCAGCCGACGATCATCACCTTCTTGCCGGCCTCGGCCAGACCCGCCACCAGGTTCTGGGTGGTGGTAGATTTGCCGATGCCGCCCTTGCCGTAAATCGCGCATTGACGCAGAGCCATGATTCTTCTCCTGTGGTCTCGAAAACGGGTGCGAATGAAAGACTCGCTCGCAGCCAACGTTTCGCAAGCCCCGTGCCAAGGCCTAAATGACGGCTAAGCAATTGATCCATAAGAGCCAATACTCGTCCTGAGGATGTCGATGTCGCGTTTTGGACACAACAATGGGCCGGGCTTTGTCGGGGTGCGCACAAGCGGCGACAGCCTGCCGCGCACGGCGCGCCTGCCGATCAACCGTTGCAACCTGCCGGCGGCCATCCTCGGCGGCCTCACCTTTCAACGCCACCCGACGGCGCTCCAGCTCGATGGCGTCGAGGAGACGCATGCCCGCCTGTTCGCCGGGCTGCGTGCACTCCCCGAACCGGCGGCGCGGGCGCGACTGTTCATGGCGCACATGAACGCCACCTTCAGCCTCGAACACCCCGAGGAAGCCGGTCTCGACGGCGCGCGCGGCCGGCCGCGCGCGCACTATCTCAACCTGCTGCGCGGCTGGGCGTTCGACGCCGATGGGCGCGAAGGCGCGGTACTCAAGGGCTGGGTGGAATCACGCTTCGGCCTGCTGCCGCGCCACCACGGCGGGCCGCTGCGCGACCCCGCCGACGCCGCCTGGCAGCGCTACCTGGCGCAACGCTGCGGCGGCCTGTACAACACCAACGCGCTGGAAGCACAGCTCGATCTGCTGTACGCCTACTGTCAGCACGAACTGACGCGGCGCCACCCCGGCCAGACGCATCTGACCCTGTACCGCGGCGTCAACGACACGGCGGCCTTCGAAACCCTGGGCGTCACCGCGGACGGCCGGCACGTGCTGCTGCTCAACAATCTGAATTCGTTCAGCCGCGAGCGCGAACGCGCCGGCGAATTCGGCGACATCATCCTGGAAGCGCGAGTGCCGCTGGCCAAGGTGTGCTTCTTCCAGGGCCTGCTACCCGGCCGTCTGGCCGGCGAGGCGGAGCACGCGGTGATCGGCGGCGTCTACGAGGTCACGCGCGCGGTGTCATGAGCGACAAAGACCGGCGTGCTGACGCAAACGCGACAGCCCGGCCACACGCAATGTCCTGATTTCACGCTGCCGGGCGCCGGCACGCTTCTTGCGGGCGATGGATGGTTTCGATCATCTTCATGGAGCCTGCCATGCCCTTCGATTTCACCGCCCTGCTCGCCGGACTCGCCGACGGCGACATCGTCCCCTACCTGGGCCCCGGCGCCGTCGCCGGTGTCGTCGATACCGCCGGCGGTCGCGCCATGCCCGCCGACTCCGACAGCCTGATCCTGGCGCTGAACGACGGCAAGCCGATGGCGCCGCGCCTGATGTACGAGTTCCCGCGCGCCGCCATGCACGTCGAACTCAAACGCGGCCGCCAGGCGCTCACCCGCTTCCTCGACGCCACCTATCGCGACACCGCCTGGAGCGCGTCGCCGCTGCACGACTGGCTGGGGTCGCTGCACCTGCCCTACGTCATCGATACCAACCGCGACACGCTGTTGCAACGGACCTACGCCGGCACCCCGCATACCCTCATCGTCGGCGTCGCACGCATCGCCGGCACGGATTACCGCTTCCGTCTGTACCACCACGACGGCCAGGGCTATCGCGCCATCGACCAGGAAGCGGTCGACACCACCCTGCCCATTCTGTTCAAGCCGCTGGGCTCGCCGCTGCCGCAAGCCCACTACATCGCCTCGGATGCGGATTTCGTCGACTACCTCACCGAACTGATGGGCGGCTTCGCCATTCCCGGTTTCGTCAAACGGCTGCGCCAGGGACGCCGCTACCTGCTGCTGGGCGTGCGCCTGAACCGCGACACCGAGCGCATGCTGCTGTCCGACATCGCCTACGGCGCCGGGCAACCCGCCGGCTGGGCGCTGATGCCGGAGACCAGCGCCAAGGAACGCCGTTTCCTGGCCAATCTGGGCATCGAGGTGCTCGACGCCGACATCGCCGATCTGCTCGCTGCCGCCTCGCCGGCACGGCTGGCGGCCTGAACCGTCAGTTCACGCCCGGGGGTCATATCCCCCGGCAAACCCCCTGTCGCGCCTCACCCGCATGGGTGGCACGCGCGGTGCGACCGGCCACCTGCCCTACCCCCGCTCGTCCTCCCCTTGTAAACTGGCAGTCTTTCCCGCAGCTTCGACCGGTCCCGCCGGTGCGCAGGAGGTGCCATGTTCCGTTACGCCCTTGCCGCGTCGCTGAGCGCGATGCTGATGGCCGGCGGCGCGCACGCCGCCGCCTTCGCCCTGATGGACGTCGACGCCAGCGGCCTGGGTAACGCCCATGCCGGCCGCGCCGCGGCGGCCGAGGATGCCGCCACGGTGTTCCACAATCCAGCCGGCCTGGTCTACGTCGAAGGCCGCCAGATGGTGGTCGCGGCGGGTATGAATCTGAGCAGCATCCGCTTCCGTGATGACGATCCGGCCTCCCTGGGCGACGGCGGCGACGCCGGCCGTGCCATGTTGTCGCCCAGCCTCTATTACTCGGGCGCAGCCACCCCGGACATCCGTTTCGGCCTGGGCATCAACCGGCCGTTCGGCGTGGACATCGCCTACCGGACACCGTGGGCCGGACAGACGCGGGCGACGGCGACGCGCGTACGCTCGACCGACGTCAATCCGTCCCTGGCCTGGCGTGCATCGTCCCAACTCGCGGTGGGCGCGGGGCTGACGTGGCGCCACGTCGAAACCGAGCTGACCCGACGGGATGCGGTCGATCCCGCCACGTCGATCAAGCTGCGGGGTGACGATGGCGCCCTCGGCTGGAATGCCGGTGTGATCTGGGATGCGGACGGCTTCACCCGCGTCGGCATGGCTTACCGCTCCGGCACACGCCATCGCGCTCAAGGGCGAATCGGCGGGGCTGCCGCGCGCGTCGATTTCGATCTGCCGGATACCTGGTCGCTCAGCCTGTGGCAAAGGCTGAATCCGCGCTGGGAGGTGCTCGCCGATGTCACCCGTACCGGCTGGAGCACGTTCGACCGGCTCGACAGCCAGTTCACCGACGAGGGCTGGGAGGATGCCTGGCGCCTGTCGCTGGGCGTCAACTACCGTCATTCGCGCGAATGGACCTGGCGTGTCGGTGTGGCCTACGACGAGTCGCCCGTGCCGGACGCGCAGCGCCGCAGCCCCCGCCTGCCGGACGCCGACCGTACCTGGGTGGCCATGGGCGGCCAGTATCGCCTGGGGCCCTATCGCGCGGTCGATTTCGGCTATGCCCACGGCTTCGTGCGCGACGCGCGCAGCGAGCACACCGAGGCCGGCAACACCCTGCGTGGCCTGTATCAGAGCCGCCACGACCTGCTCGGCATGCAGTACACCCACGGTTTCTGAACCGGCCATGCGCGCGCCCACCCTGTCGCCCGGCGTTCCTCCCGGCGATACCCTGTTCGCCGCGCTGGTCGCCGCGGCCCGACGATTCGGCGGTTACCCCGGCCAATGGGAGGACCAGAAGCCCGGAAGCTACTCCTACCGCGACCTGGTCAAGATGACCCTGGCGCTCGGGCGTCTGGGCTGCAAGATCAGCGCACCGGGCGAGCACGTCGGTGTGCTGATGCCCAACCTGGCGGCCACGCCCTGTCTGACCATCGGCCTGTCCGCATTCGGGCGCGTACCCTGCCTGCTCAACTACACCGCCGGGGTCGACGCCATGCAGAGCGCCTGCCGCACCGCCTGCATCGGTACCGTGCTGACTTCGCGCGTGTTCCTGGCCAAGGCCGGTCTGGAGGAACAGGCCGCAGCCCTGCGCGACGTGCGCCTGTTGTATCTGGAGGATCTGCGCGCGCGCTTCGGCCTGCTCGACAAGCTGTGGTTGATGGGCTACGCGCTGTGGGCACCGCTGCGCGCGGTGCCTGCGGGCGACAGCGAAGCGCCGGCGGTGGTGCTGTTCACTTCCGGCACCGAAGGCAAGCCCAAGGGCGTGGTGCTGTCGCATCGTGCGCTGCTCGCCAACATCGGCCAGATCCTGGCGACCTGGGATTTCGGGCCGCAGGACACCGTGCTCAATGCCTTGCCCATGTTCCACTCCTTCGGGTTCACCGCCGGCACGCTGCTGCCCATGCTGGCCGGGGCGCGGCTGGTGATCTACACCAGCCCGCTGCATTTCAAGGTGATTCCGGAACTGGTGCGCAGCAAACAGGCTACCGTGCTGTTCGGCACCAGCACGTTCTTCCAGCATTACGCGCGTCATGCCGAGCCGGGCGATCTGCACAGCCTGCGCTATGTGGTGGCCGGCGCCGAGAAGCTGTCCGACGCGGTGCGCGCGCTGTGGAAGGAACGTCATGGCATCGACATCCTGGAGGGGTACGGCGCCACGGAAACCGCGCCGGTGCTGGCGGTCAACACCCCCGACGACAACCGCCCCGGCACCGTCGGCATGCTGCTGCCCGGCGTGCAGGCCAAGCTGCTGCCGGTACCCGGCATCGCGCGCGGCGGCGAACTGCACGTGCGCTGCCCCAACCTGATGTCCGGCTACTACCGCCCGGAGGCGCCGTGCGTGCTGGAGCCGCCGGCATCCGCCGCCGGCGCCGGCTGGTACAACACCGGCGACGTGGTCGAGCTGGATGCCGATGGCTTCCTCACCATACAAGGCCGCCTCAAGCGTTTCGCCAAGATCGCCGGCGAAATGGTGTCACTGGAAGTGGTCGAGAACCTCGCGCGCAGCGTGTCCGCCGAGGCCCTGCATGCCGCCACCTGCGTATCCGACGCCGCGCGCGGCGAGGTCATCGTGCTGTTCACCACCGACTCCGAACTGACCCGCGACCAACTGTCAGCCGCCGCGCGCGGCCTGGGCTACCCGGAAATCTGCGTGCCGCGCCGCATCCGCGTGGTGCCGGACCTGCCCTTGCTCGGCACCGGCAAGGTGGATTACGTGCGCTTGAAGGAATCGGCGCAGAGCGCGTGATGCCGCACCGCCCCGCGACCAGCCCTTGAAAACGCGCGACCCCGGCTAAACATAGCCGGCGTTGATATAATTCGCGTAATTTTCTTTTCCGGAGAACACCATGCCCATCTACGCCTACAAATGCACCGAATGCGGCCACGAACTGGATGTCATGCACAAGATCGACGAGGCCGCACCGACCGACTGTCCGGCCTGTGGCCGTCCGTCGCTGGCCAAGCAGTTGTCGGCCGCCGGTTTCCAGCTCAAGGGTTCCGGCTACTACGCCACCGATTTCAAGAACGGCGGCGCCAAACCGGCGGAGGCGCCGTCTCCCGCTTGTGGCACCGGCGCCTGTCCGGCCTGCGCCGTCTGAGCTTTCTTGCGTAGCACGATCGGGCAAACGCGCAGGCGTTTGCCCGATTTGTTTCATCCCCCCGATACGCACCATGCGTGACGGGCATCGAATCCCTTCCTGCCCAGCCTCGAGGAACCCTCTGCAATGCGTACCCATTACTGCGGCGCCGTGACCAGCGCGGACATCGACACCACCATCGCTCTGTGCGGCTGGGCACACCGGCGGCGCGACCACGGCGGCGTGATCTTCATCGATCTGCGTGACCTCAAGGGCACCGTGCAGGTGGTGGTCGATCCGGACACGCCGGAGGCGTTCGCGCTGGCCGAGGACGTGCGCGGCGAGTTCGTGCTGCGCGTGGTCGGCCGGGTACGCGCACGACCGCCCGGCACCGAGAACCCCAACCTGCCGACCGGCATGGTGGAAGTGCTGACCCAGTCGCTCGAAGTGCTGAACCCCTCGCTGACGCCGCCGTTCCAGTTGGACGACGAGCACATTAACGAGAACGTCCGTCTGCAATACCGGTATCTGGACCTGCGCCGCGAACCGATGCAGCGCAATCTGCGCTTGCGCTACCGGGTGGCCAAGCTGATGCGCGACTATCTGGACCAGCACGGTTTCATGGAGATCGAGACGCCGATGCTGACACGCTCGACGCCGGAAGGCGCGCGTGATTACCTGGTGCCGTCGCGCGTGCACGACGGCATGTTCTACGCGCTGCCGCAATCGCCGCAGTTGTTCAAGCAGTTGCTGATGGTGTCCGGCTTCGACCGTTACTTCCAGATCACCAAGTGTTTCCGCGACGAGGATCTGCGCGCCGACCGGCAGCCGGAGTTCACCCAGGTCGACCTGGAAACCTCCTTCCTCGGCGAGGAGGAGATCATGACCCTGGTGGAGGGCATGATCCGCGAAGTGTTCGCGCAGGCCTTGCAGGTCGAACTGCCCAATCCGTTCCCGCGCCTCACCTACGCCGACGCGATGCGCCGCTACGGCTCGGACAAGCCCGATCTGCGCGTGACGCTGGAACTATCTGAACTGACCGACGTGATGCGCGACGTGGATTTCAAGGTGTTCTCCGCGCCGGCCATCGATCCGAAGGGCCGCGTCGCCGCGCTGCGTCTGCCGAACGGCGGCGCGCTGTCGCGTGCCCGGCGGCGCTGAGTTCAGCCGCGGCGAGATCGACGCCTGGACCGAATTCGTCAAGATCTATGGCGCCCGCGGCCTGGCCTGGATCAAGGTCAACCAGCGCGCCCAAGGGCGCGACGGGCTGCAATCGCCCATCGTCAAAAACCTGCACGACGCCGCGCTAGCCGAGACACTGGCGCGCACCGGCGCACAGGATGGCGACATCCTGTTCTTCGGCGCCGACAAGGCCAAGGTGGTCAACGACGCGCTGGGTGCGCTGCGCAGCAAGATCGGCCACGACAAGGGTTATCTCGACGGCCGCGCCTGGGCGCCGCTGTGGGTGGTGGATTTCCCCATGTTCGAGTGGAACGAGGACGAACAGCGCTGGGACGCGCTGCATCACCCGTTCACCAGTCCCAAGGACGGCCACGAGGACTACCTCGCCGACAATCCGGGGGCGGCGCTATCCAAGGCCTATGACATGGTGTTGAACGGCTGGGAGGTAGGCGGCGGTTCGGTGCGTATCCACCGCGAAGCGGTGCAGGAAAAGGTGTTCGCCGCACTCAACATCGGTCCCAACGAACGGCGCGAGAAGTTCGGCTTCTTGCTCGACGCGCTACAGTACGGCGCGCCGCCGCACGGTGGCCTGGCTTTCGGCCTGGACCGGCTGGTCACGCTGATGGCCGGCGCCGAATCGATCCGCGACGTCATCGCCTTCCCCAAGACCCAGCGCGCCTCCTGCCTGATGACGTCCGCGCCCAACGCGGTGGACGAAAAGCAGTTGCGCGAGCTGCACATCCGCCTGCGCAACCCGCCGGCCGCGGGCTGAGCCGGCGGACATTCAGAGATCCAGACGCGGGTCGCGCGCCGCGCGCGCGCGATGCTCGCGCAGGCGCGCCTCGGCACCGTCATCGAGGTAACGGATGCTGGAGCGGTCCAGACGGCCGGCATAGCGCTCCGCGCGCAGGCTGTACTCACCAAGGCGCCAGTGATACTGGCGGTTCTCGAAGGCGACGCCGTTGAGGTTGCGCACCTGCTCGGTCTTGAGCGCGGCATCGCCATACTTGCCGCGCAGCGCGTCGACCACGGTCTGGAAATGCTTCTCCGGCAGGCTCAGGGTGATGCCGGTCAGGTGCCGACGGTCGTAGAACAGGAACAGCGAATCCAGTGGCGCTCCGGCGATGGTTTCCGTCTCGCCGGCGCGCAGGCTGCACACGCGGTCGGCGATCGGCGTGTTCAGCGGCCGGCATTCGAAACGGGGATCGCCGCCGATCAGCGCCAGCGGCGAGCCCAGTTCCAGGCCCTTGAAGCCGAGGCCCTGGGCCGCAGCCGGCATCGCCATGCACAGCGCGGCGGCGACGAACCAGCCGGCCGCCCTGCCCGCCCGGCGCATCAATCCATCTCCTCGATCCACGCCTGCTGGATCGCCTCCAGGATCTTCTCGCCGGAGCTGTTCGGATCCCCGCTGAAGCCCGGCAGGGCCATGACCCAGCGGTGCAGATCGGTGAAACGGATGGTGCGCGGATCGACGTCGGGATGATGTTCCGCCAGCGCGATGGCGATATCGAGGGTGTCGGTCCATTTCATGTTCAATGCCCTTCCTTGACCATGTTGATGGTGTACTTGGGAATCTCGATCACCACGTCCTCGTCGCCCAGCGTAGCCTGGCAGGACAGCCGCGAGGTCGGTTCCAGGCCCCAGGCCTTGTCGAGCAGATCCTCCTCGGTCTCGGTCGGCTCCGGCAGGGAGTCATAACCCTCGCGCACGATGACGTGACAAGTGGTACAGGCGCAGGATTTCTCGCAGGCGTGCTCGATCTCGATGCCGTTGTCCAACAACACGTCGCAGATCGATCGGCCGCTGGCGCCTTCGACCACGGCGCCTTCCGGGCACAGTTCGACGTGGGGCAGTACGATCAGTTGAGGCATGCGCTTTCCTGTCGGCTGGGCAGCGCGGCGAGCACGCCGTCCCAGAATTCGACGCGTGCCTCCACCGCGCGGATCGCGGCCGCACGCGCCTCCGCGGCGCGCTGGGGATCGTCGCCGCACAGCGCCTCCAGCAGGCGCAGGCTGAGCGGCGCGTGAAAATCCTCGTCCAGGTGGATGTGGCGCTTCAGGTAGTAATGGAAGATCGGTGCCTGTGCCTCGGTCACCGCCATACGTTGCAGGAAGGCGCGGAACATCGCCGGAATCACATGCTCGCGGCCGAGCGCGAGCGCGGCGGCAACCGTGTGCGGCTTGCCGGACTCGATCCAGCCGAAGGTGACGCGGTTGAACGCCGCCGCCGGCGCCGGTGCCAGTCCGGAGGCGAGCGCGGCGTCGATGCCCTCGCGGCCGGCAATGTCGACGAAACGCGCCGGCTTGTCGGCGTCGGCGCCGATCTCGCGCATGGCACCCAGGTACAGCACGAAATGGCTGGCGAACTCGCCCGGCCGGCCGGGCCCCGCCTCGTCGGTCTCCTCCTCCATCACCAGTTCGTTGATGAAACGCTGCACGTTGGCATCGGCGCCCGGCACCCAGGGCCAGCGTGCGGGCGCCACGGCATGTTGCAGATACTTGATCAGGGACATGAAATCCCACACCGAATGCACGTGGTGGGCCATGAACACGCGCAGGTCGTCGACGCTGGACACGGCACCGTAGATCGGATGACTTTCCAGGCGCTCGCGCAGCGCGGCGACGAATTCGGGTTGGAACAGCGGCATGATGTCAAATCTCCAGTTCGTCCAGACGGTGTCCGGTCAGCGCCTTGCGCACGCTCAGGTTCATGCGCCGCGCGGCGAATTCCACGGTGCCTTGGTTGAGCGCGTCGCTGGCACGTTTGAGCGCGGCCAGGTCGTCGCCGGCCAGCGCATTTTCCAGCGCGGCGGCCAGTTGCTCCAGCACGGCGCGCTCCTCGGCGCTGAGCAGCGCATCGCCGTTTTCGGCCAGGGCTGCCTTGGTCGCCTCGACCAGACGGCGCGCATCGACCCGGGCCTCGGCGAGGTTGCGCGCCGCCATGTCGTCCTGCGCATGCTCGTAGGAGGCGCGCAGCATCGCGGCGACCTCGTCATCGCTCAGACCATAGGACGGCTTGACGACGATGCCGGCCTCGATGCCGGTGCCGGTCTCGCGCGCGGTGACCGACAGCAGGCCGTCGGCATCGACCTGGAAAGTCACGCGCACGCGCGCGGCGCCCGCCACCATGGGCGGGATGCCGCGCAGTTCGAAGCGCGCCAGGCTGCGGCAATCTGCCACCAGTTCGCGCTCGCCCTGCACCACGTGGATGCTCATCGCCGTCTGACCGTCCTTGAAGGTGGTGAACTCCTGCGCGCGCGCGGTGGGAATGGTGGAATTGCGCGGGATGATCTTCTCCACCAGGCCGCCCATGGTCTCCAGACCCAGCGACAGCGGCACCACGTCCAGCAGCAGCCAGTCGTCACCCGGCTTGTTGCCGGCCAGCACATCGGCCTGCATGGCCGCGCCCAGCGCCACCACCTTGTCGGGATCGAGATTGGTCAGCGGCGTCTGGCCGAAGAACTCGCCCACGGCCGCCTGGATGCGCGGCACGCGCGTGGAACCGCCGACCATGACCACGCCCTTGACGTCCTCCACCCGCAGCCCGGCGTCGCGCAGCGCCTTGCGGCAGGGGGTCAGCGTCTTGTTGACCAGGCTGGCGGTCAGGTCGTTGAAGGTCGTCTCGCTGAGCAGCAGGTCGATCACCTGGCCGCTGGCCAGCAACGCGGTGATGCGCGCCTCGTCGTGGTCGCTCAGGTACTCCTTGGCTTCACGCGCCTTGGCCATGAGCATGGCCTTGTCGTGGTCGTCGACGGTATGCAGTTGCGCCTGTTCCAGTATCCAGCAGTAGATGCGGCGGTCGAAATCGTCGCCGCCCAGCGCGGAATCACCATGCGTGGCCAGCACCTCGAACACGCCGCGCGTGAGCTTGAGGATGGACAGGTCGAAGGTGCCGCCGCCCAGGTCGTACACCGCATAGATGCCCTCGGCGGCATTGTCCAGGCCGTAGGCGATGGCCGCCGCGGTGGGCTCGTTGAGCAGGCGCAGCACGTTGAGCCCGGCCAGACGCGCAGCGTCCTTGGTGGCCTGACGCTGGGCATCGTCGAAATAGGCCGGCACGGTGATCACCGCGCCCACCAGTTCGCCGCCCAACGCCGCCTCGCCGCGCGCCTTCAGCACCTTGAGGATCTCCGCGGACACTTCCACCGGGCTCTTCTCACCGGCCACGGTGCGCAGCCGGACCATGCCGGGGGCGTCGACGAACTGGTAGGGCAGCGTCGCCAGGTCGGGCAGGTCGCGCACACCGCGACCCATGAAGCGCTTGACCGAGACGATGGTGTTGTGCGGATCCTCGGCCGCGCGCGCCAGCGCCGCGTGGCCGACATCCACACCGCCATCGGCGCGGTAGCGCACCACGGAGGGCAGCAGGCCGTGGCCGCGGGCGTCGTTGAGCACCACGGCGACGCCGTTGCGTACCGTGGCCACCAGCGAGTTGGTGGTGCCCAGGTCGATACCCACCGCCAGCCGGTGCTGGTGCGGTGCGGTGGACATGCCGGGTTCGGCGATTTGCAGCAGGGCCATGCTCAGGCAGCCTCACAAGGGATCATCGTTCGTACGCCGCCTCGATTTCTTCCAGCAGCTTGTCCATGAAACGCAGTTTGCGCAGGGTGGCGGCCGCCGCCGCCCAGTCCCGGCGCTGGTCGATCTGTAGCCCGAGTTCGACACGCAGTTCCGCGGCGTGGGCGCGCAGTTCGTCTTCCAGCCGCGTCAGCGCGCCGGCATCGCCGCCGGCGTCGGCCAGAGCCTCGCGCCATTCCATCTGCCGCATCAGGAAGTCGGCCGGCATGGACGTGTCCATGGGATCCAGCGCATCGACGCCGTGGAGTTGCAGCAGATAGCGCGCGCGCTCGAACGGCTTGCGCAAGGTCTGGTAGGCCTCGTTGACGCGCGTCGCCCACTGCATCGACAGGCGCTGTTCCGCCTCGCCGGCGTGCGCGAAGCGATCCGGGTGGATCTGCGCCTGGATGTCGCGATAGGCGCGCTCCAGCCGCTCGGCGTCCAGATCGAACGCGACCGGCAGGCCGAACAGAGCGAAGTGGTCTTGGGCGAAGTCCATGTCGGGTGTGGGGGCGGCTTGCCGGTCGCGGGCGGCGCGCGCCTCAGCCGCTACGCGCCACCGGCTGCCCGCCGATGCTCAGACGTTGAACGACTCACCGCACCCGCACTGGGACTTCACATTCGGGTTGTTGAACTTGAAGCCCTCGTTCAGCCCCTCGCGCACGAAATCCAGTTCCGTGCCCTCCAGGTAGCTCAGGCTCTTGGGGTCGATGTACACGGTGACGCCGTGGCTTTCGAACTTGACATCCTCCGGGTCTTCCGCATCGGCGAATTCCAGCTTGTAGGCCATGCCGGAGCACCCCGACGTGCGTACGCCGAGCTTGAGGCCGATGCCCTTGCCGCGTTTGGCCAGGAAGTTCTTGACGTGCGTGGCGGCGCGTTCGGACAACGTGACGGGCATGGCGTTCTCCCTCAGGCAGCCAGCGGCGGATGGCAGGCGGTGTATTCCTCGCCGCCCAGGCCGTGCTTCTTGCGGTAATCGGCCACCGCGGCCTTGATCGCGTCCTCGGCCAGGATGGAACAGTGGATCTTGACCGGCGGCAACGCCAGCTCCTCGGCGATCTGCGTGTTCTTCAGGGCCATGGCCTCGTCCAGGGTCTTGCCCTTGACCCACTCGGTCACCAGTGACGACGACGCGATGGCCGAGCCGCAGCCGTAGGTCTTGAAGCGGGCATCCTCGATGATGCCCTGCTCGTTGACCTTGATCTGCAGCTTCATCACGTCGCCACAGGCCGGCGCGCCCACCATGCCGGTGCCCACACCGGCGGCTTCCTTGTCGAACGAGCCGACGTTGCGCGGATTTTCGTAATGATCCAGAACCTTTTCGCTGTATGACATGTGCGTGCTCCTCAGATAGCAGGGGGAAACGGCAAGGGTGCGGGGTGCGACGTGACCCGTTTCCCGGACTCAACCATGGCCCGATCGATCAATGCGCCGCCCACTGCACGGTATTGAGATCGATGCCGTCCTTGTACATCTCCCACAACGGCGACATCTCGCGCAGCTTGCCGATCTTTTCGTGCAGCAGGCGGATGGCGTAGTCGATCTCCTCCTCGGTGGTGAAGCGACCGATGGTGAAGCGGATGGAGCTGTGCGCCAGCTCGTCGTTGCGCCCCAGCGCCTTCAACACATAGGACGGCTCCAGACTGGCCGAGGTACAGGCGGAACCGGAGGAAACCGCCAGATCCTTGATCGCCATGATCAGGCTCTCACCCTCGACGAAGTTGAAGCTGACGTTGAGGTTGCCGGCAATACGGCGTTCGAAATCGCCGTTCAGATGCACTTCCTCGATGTCCTGCAAACCGTGCCACAACTTGTCGCGCAGATGACGGATGCGTTCCGTCTCGGCACCCATCTCCAGGCGGGCGATGCGGAAGGCCTCGCCCATGCCGACGATCTGATGCGTCGCCAGCGTGCCACGAGCGCGGCTTGCGCCGCACGTACAGTGCGCCCACACCTTTGGGGCCGTAGGTCTTGTGCGCCGAGAACGACATCAGATCGACCTTGAGGCGGGACAGGTCGATCTCCACCTTGCCGGTGGCCTGCGCCGCGTCGACGTGGAACAGCACGCCGCGCTCCCGACAGATTTCGCCCAGCGCGGGAATGTCCTGGATCACGCCGATCTCGTTGTTGACGTACATCACCGAGGCCAGGATGGTGTCCGGACGGATGGCGGCGCGGAACTCGTCCAGGTCGATGAGCCCGTTGGCGCCGACACCCAGATAGGTGACCTCGTAGCCGACCCGCTCCAGCTCGCGGCAGGTGTCGAGCACCGCCTTGTGCTCGGTCTTCACCGTGATCAGATGCTTGCCCTTGCCGGCGTAGAAGTGCGCGGCACCCTTGATCGCAAGGTTGTTGGATTCGGTGGCGCCGGAGGTCCAGACGATCTCCTTGGGGTCGGCGTTGACCAGCGCGGCGACATGACCGCGCGCCTCTTCCACGGCCTTCTCCGCTTCCCAGCCGAAGGCATGGGAACGCGAGGCCGGGTTGCCGAACTTCTCGGTCAGGTAAGGGATCATCTTCTCGGCGACACGCGGGTCCACCGGCGTGGTGGCGGAATAATCGAGATAGATCGGAGTCTTCAGCATGATGTCGTGCGCTCCTTGCGGCTCAACCGTTGACCACGGCTTTCAGTTCGGCCGAGCCGACGATGCGGCGGCCGTCATGTTTGTGCGCATGGGTATCGGCCGGCTTGTCCAACTGTTGCCGCACCAGTTCGGCCAGATTGACCGAGTCGAGGTAATCGTAGATGCGCGCGTTCAGCGCCATCCACAAGTCGTGGGTCATGCACTCGCGATCATCGTGGCAGTTGCCCAGGCCGCCGCACTGCGTGGCGTCGATCGGTTCATCGACGGCACGGATGATGTCGGCGACGGAAATGTCCTCCAGCGACTTGGCCAGCGTGTAACCGCCGCCGGGGCCGCGCACGCTGTCGACGATGCCCTGCCGGCGCAGGCGGCCGAACAACTGCTCCAGGTAGGACAGCGAGATACGTTGCCGCTCGCTGATGCCCGCCAGCGTGACCGGGCCGCGCTGGTGGCGCATGCCCAGGTCGATCATCGCCGTTACCGCGAAACGTCCTTTGGTGGTCAAGCGCATGGTTTGCCTCGTTGCGGAAGTGTGGGTGACGACACTCTACTAATCCCGATTAATTTGGTCAACTATTGTGTAATCAAGATCGTCAGTCGACCATTTTGTTCAACGAGTCGGCATCGATGTGGTCATCCGGCCGCAGTACCTCACGTGCGCCGCCCAGACGACGCAGTTCCGCCACGATCCAGTC
The DNA here is from genome assembly GCA_964440155.1 of uncultured Thiobacillus sp. Lineage (GTDB taxonomy): Bacteria > Pseudomonadota > Gammaproteobacteria > Burkholderiales > Thiobacillaceae > PFJX01. The sequence continues at coordinate 16,078 of CAYTRH010000030.1, forward strand.
CAGACGCTGGTCGGTGTGCGCGGAATGGTCGATCAGACCGTGGATGGCCTTGACCATCGGGTCGTTCATGTCGCTGGACACCGCGTAGGCGGAAAACCCCAGCTTGTTGGCCGCCTGCTCGCGCGCGCGGTCCTGTGCCGCATCGAGGATGCGCGCCGGGATGCCGACCGCCGTGGCGCCCGCCGGCACGTCCTTGACCACCACCGCGTTGGAGCCCACCTTGGCGCCCTCGCCCAGCGTGATCGGCCCGAGGATCTTGGCGCCGGCGCCGACGATCACGCCGCGCTCCAGCGTCGGGTGGCGCTTACCCTTCTTCCACGACGTGCCGCCCAGCGTGACGCCGTGGTAGAGCGTGCAGTCGTCGCCCACCTCGGCGGTCTCGCCGATCACCACGCCCATGCCGTGATCGATGAACACCCGCCGGCCGATGCGCGCGCCGGGGTGGATCTCGATGCCGGTGAACCAGCGCGCCAGATGGCTGGACAGCCGCGCCAGCCACTTCAAACCCAGATTCCACAGCGCGTGCGACAGACGGTGCCAGAGAATGGCGTGCAGGCCGGGATAGGTGGTGAGCACCTCGAAGAACGTGCGCGCCGCCGGATCGCGATCGAAAACCACGCGGATGTCTTCCCGCAGCCTGGCAAACATTCGAATATTCAGAAGCGCTCAAAAGATTTGAAGTATGCGATTGCCGGTCGAGCGGGTCAATTTCGTCGCCGCGGCTTGCGCGCGGCGTTGAGGATGCCGCGCCAGATCGCCACTTCTTCGTCCTCTGGGCCGGCTTTGGCAAAAAATCGGCGCAGACGCGGCATCAACCGCTTGGGCTGGGCGGGATCGAGAAATCCGATGGCGATCAGGGTCTGCTCCAGATCGGTCAGCAGTCCTTCGACCGCCGCATGGCTGGCCGGCGCGAACGTGGGCAGGTCGAGCACCCGGTCGGCGGCGGCACAGCGCAGCTCATAGGCCAGCACCTGCACCGCCGCCGCCAGATTGAGCGATGCGTAGGCGGGATTGGCCGGGATGTTGAGCAGCCAGCGGCATTTCATCAGGTGTTCGTTGGACAGGCCATAGGTTTCCGAGCCGAACACCAAGGCCACCGTGCCCGCCCGGGCGTGGCGCAACAGTTGCGGCGCGGCCTGGCGCGGCGTGTACGCCGGGTGCGGCAGATCGCGTCGGCGCGAGGTACAGGCGGCCGCCAGCACGCTATGCGCCAGCGCCTCGTCCAGCGTCGCGCACACGCGTGCCGCTGCCAGCACGTCCAATGCGCCGGACGCGCGCGCCCGCGCGGTGTCGTCGATGGCGCAGGCCGGGGCCACCAGGGTCAGGCGCTCGAGGCCCATGACCTTCATCGCCCGCGCCGCGGCGCCCAGGTTGCCCGGATGCGAGGTTTCCACCAACACCACCTCGACCCGCCGCAGTGCCTCGAGGTCGTCGTGGGCGGGGTCAGGGTTCAAGGTAGAATCCGCCACGGTTCACTTCATGCTCTTTGGCCAAATCATGCATCCGATGCTCAACACGGCGGTCAAGGCCGCGCGCCGCGCCGGCGCCATCATCAATCGCGCCTCGCTCGACGTGGAACGTCTGACCGTGCGCAGCAAGCGCGAGAACGACTATGTCAGCGAAGTCGACCACGCGGCGGAACAGGCCATCATCGAGACACTGCTCGATGCCTACCCGAAACATGCGATTCTAGCCGAGGAGTCGGGCGAGGCTGGCGAATCGGAATACCAGTGGGTGATCGACCCGCTCGACGGCACCACCAACTTTCTGCACGGTTTTCCGCAGTACGCCGTGTCCATCGCGCTGCTGCATCACGGCCAGTTGTCGCAGGCGGTGGTGTACGACCCGGCACGCAACGATCTGTATACGGCCAGCCGCGGCCGCGGCGCCTACCTGAACGACCGCCGCATCCGCGTATCGCGCCGCGACAAGTTGCAGGACGCGCTGATCGGCACCGGTTTTCCGTTTCGCGACTTCACGCACCTGGACGCCTATCTGGGCATGTTCAGGGATCTGCTGCAAAAGACTTCCGGTCTGCGCCGACCGGGCTCGGCGGCGCTGGATCTGGCCTGGGTGGCGGCGGGTCACACCGACGGCTTCTTCGAACTGGGCCTGTCGCCCTGGGACATCGCCGCCGGCTGCCTGCTGATCCTGGAGGCCGGCGGCCTGGTCAGCGACGTGGTGGGCAACGAGGGTTATCTCAAGAGCGGCCACGTGGTCGCCGGCAATCCCAAGGTGTTCGTGCAGTTGCTGCAGGCGCTGCAACCGCATCTGACCCCCGCCTTGCGCGGCGAGTAAGAACCACGGCCGGGCTGGGGCAGTCCGGGTATGGCAGTCCGGTTATCGCGAGCCCGCCGATCCGCCGCGCACAGTGTAGGTCGGCCTTCACGCCCACGCCCGAGCTCAAGTCCGCCCCTCGAGCAACGCACTTTCGGGCCGGATCAACGGCGTGGCGCTCCAGGGGTTTGCCTGAGCGCGACGCGTGCGGCTGGATTGCCACGGCGCTGCGCACCTCGCCATGACGGCGCAGGGATGCCAGGCGTGGCGGCTGCGCGACCGGCAACGATGATTAGCGCACGCCGAGCATGCCCTGCCGCTCGATGAATTCGATGATGTCGGCCAGCCCCTGACCGGTCTTCATGTTGGTGAACACGAACGGCCGTTCGCCGCGCATGCGCCGGGCGTCCGCATCCATCACCGCCAGCGAGGCGCCGACCATGGGCGCCAGGTCGATCTTGTTGATCACCAGCAGGTCGGAACGGGTGATGCCGGGGCCGCCCTTGCGCGGGATCTTCTCGCCGGCGGCGACATCGATGACGTAGATCGTCAGGTCGGACAGTTCCGGGCTGAAGGTGGCGGCGAGGTTGTCGCCGCCGCTCTCGACGAACACCAGGTCGAGATCCGGAAACCGCCGGGTGAGCCGGTCCACCGCCTCCAGGTTGATGCTGGCGTCCTCGCGGATCGCGGTATGCGGGCAGCCGCCGGTCTCCACACCGAGGATGCGTGCCGGCTCCAGCGCCTGGTTGCGCACCAGGAATTGCGCATCCTCCTCGGTGTAGATGTCGTTGGTGACCACGGCGATCTGGTAACGGTCGCGCAGCGCCAGGCACAGCGCCAGGGTCAGCGCGGTCTTGCCGGAGCCGACCGGGCCGCCGATGCCGACGCGCAGGGGCTGGGTAGCAGGGTTCATGAGCGGAAGATACGGGTGTACTGGGTTTCGTGCAGGCTGCCGGCGATGGCGAATGCCGGCAGGAAGTTGCAGGCATCGGCGACATCGGCTTCCACCGCCCGCCGCGCCAGTTCGGGAATGCGCCCGGCCAGGGCCAGCAGCAGACGCTGGCCGGCGCTCTGGCCGAGCGGCACCGCCTTGAGCGCGGCCATCACCTGGTTTTCCAGCCAGGCCCACAGGTAGCCGGCGACGGCGTCGGCGGTGGCGATGCCCCAGGCCGCCGCGGCCCCGCTCCAGGCCAGCGGGTAACTGATCTCGTCGAGCACCGGCGCGGTATCGCCGGCGGCAAAATCGGGCAGCTCGCGCAGCAGCCGCGTCAGGGAATGACCCATCTGCGCGGTTTCCGCGCGGGCCTCGGCGGTTTCCCGGCTGGCCAGGAAATCCGCGTTCAGCTCCGCCAGACGCGGCCCGTCACCGGCACGCCGGGCCGCCAGCATGTGCGCCAGATACACCGCCTCGCAGACGGCGACACCGTGTTCCAGACAGTCGCCGATCCAGCGTGCGGCGTCCGCCTCGTCGCGCACCGCGCCGCATGCCACCGCCCACTCCAGGCCCTGCGAATAGGTGTAGGCGCCCACCGGCAGGGTCGGGCTGGCCAGATGCAGCAGTCGGATCAAGGCCGGGTTCATCGGCGGCCGGCGATCAGCATGTCGTGGATGCGCGGACCGCGGCCCTCGCCGTCGGCGCTGTGGCCGTGCGCATGGGCGTGGCCGCCGTGACCGCCGTAAGCGCCGCTTTCCGGCTGGAACGGCGCCACCGTCTCGACCACCTCCAGACCCAGGCCGCGCACCATGTCGCCGAGCACGTGGTCGCGGCCGAAGCGCAACAGGCCGCCGCCGCCGTCCATCTCCACCTGCACCGGCACGTGGCGGTTGCCCAGATGGTAGGCGGCGCGCGCCAGCAACAGGGCATCGTCGGTGCGCGCCTCCATCACCGCCTCCGGCGCGGCGACCACCTCGACCACCCGGCCATCGTCGCCAAGCAGACGGTCGCCAGCACGCAGGATGCTGCCGCGCTCCAGGAACAGACCGACCTCCTCGCCCGAATCCAGGCGGGCGAGCAGGCGGCTCCGGCAACGCAGCTCGAAGCTCAGCGTCAGACGCTCGCTGGCGGGCGCGTCGGCGGCGGCATGCCGTTCGATGCGCAGCATGTTCAAAACAGGAAATAGCGCTGCGCCATGGGCAACACCGCCGCCGGCTCGCACACCAGCAGCTCGCCGTCGGCGCGCACCTGGTAGGTTTCCGCGTCGACTTCGATCACCGGCAGGGCGTCGTTGTGGATCATGTCGGTCTTGCGCACCGCGCGGCAGCCGCGCACCGCCTCCAGCGGCTTGGCCAGCCCCAGCGCGCCGATGGCCGGGTTGGCCAGCGCCGCTTGCGAGACGAAGGTCACCGCGGTGTTCAGCGCGCGGCCATGAGCGCCGAACATCGGCCGGTAATGCACCGGCTGTGGGGTCGGGATGGAGGCGTTGGCATCGCCCATCGCCGCCGCCGCGATCATGCCACCCTTGATGATCAGGCTGGGCTTGACGCCGAAGAAGGCCGGCTTCCACAACACCAGGTCGGCCAGCTTGCCGGCCTCGATGGAGCCGACCTGGTGGGCGATGCCGTGGGTGATGGCGGGGTTGATGGTGTACTTGGCGATGTAGCGCTTGACCCGGACGTTGTCGGCGGCGCCGTCTCCCGGCAACGCGCCGCGCTGCACCTTCATCTTGTGCGCGGTCTGCCAGGTGCGGGTGATCACCTCGCCGACCCTACCCATGGCCTGCGAGTCGGACGACATCATCGAGAACGCGCCCAGATCGTGCAGGATGTCCTCGGCGGCGATGGTTTCGCGGCGGATGCGGCTTTCGGCAAAGGCCACGTCCTCGGCGATGGCCGGGTCGAGGTGGTGGCAGACCATCAGCATGTCGAGGTGCTCGTCGATGGTGTTCACCGTATACGGCCGCGTCGGGTTGGTCGAGCTGGGCAGCACGTTGGCGCGGCTCACCGCCTTGATGATGTCCGGCGCGTGGCCGCCGCCGGCGCCCTCGGTATGGAAGGTATGGATGGTGCGGTCCTTGAACGCCGCCAGCGTGGTTTCGACGAAACCGGATTCGTTCAGCGTGTCAGTGTGGATGGCCACCTGTACGTCCATGTCGTCGGCTACCGTCAGGCAATTGTCGATGGCCGCCGGTGTGCTGCCCCAGTCCTCGTGCAGCTTGAGGCCGATGGCGCCAGCCTCGACCTGCTCCCTGGCCGGGCCGGGCAGGGAGACGTTGCCTTTGCCGAAGAAGCCCAGGTTCATCGGAAAGGCCTCGGCCGCCTCCAGCATGCGCCGGATGTGCCAGGGGCCGGGCGTGCAGGTGGTGGCCAGCGTACCGGTGGCCGGGCCGGTACCGCCGCCGAGCATGGTGGTGATGCCGGACATCAGCGCTTCCTCGATCTGCTGCGGGCAGATCCAGTGGATGTGACTGTCGACGCCGCCGGCGGTGAGGATCATGCCCTCGCCGGCGATGATCTCGGTGCCGGCGCCGATGGGGATGGTCACGGCCGGCTGCACGTCCGGGTTGCCGGCCTTGCCGATGCGCCAGATGCGGCCGTCCTTGAGGCCGACGTCGGCCTTGACGATGCCCCAGTGGTCGACGATCAGCGCGTTGGTGATCACCGTGCCGGCGACCTCGGCGGAGGGCCGCTGGCTCTGCCCCATGCCGTCGCGGATCACCTTGCCGCCGCCGAACTTCACCTCGTCGCCGTAGACGGTGTAGTCGCGCTCGACCTCGATCCACAGCTCGGTATCGGCCAGGCGCACGCGGTCACCGGTGGTGGGGCCGAACATCTCCGCATAGGCGGCTCTGCCGATCCTCATAGCGCCCCCTGCACGTCGGCGTGGAAGCCGTACACCCGGCGATCGCCGGCATAGGCCACCAGTTCCACCGTGCGCGTCTGCCCCGGCTCGAAACGCACCGCCGTGCCGGCGGCGATGTTGAGACGCATGCCGCGCGCGGCGGCGCGATCAAAACGCAAGGCCTCGTTGGTCTCGAAGAAGTGGTAGTGCGAGCCGACCTGGATCGGCCGGTCGCCGGTGTTGGCCACCTCCAGAATCAAGGTGGCGCGGCCGGCGTTGAGTTCGATCTCGCCGGGCTGGATGGCGTATTCGCCTGGGATCATGGGCGCGCTCCGGTTCAGACGATGGGGTGATGCACGGTCACCAGCTTGGTGCCGTCCGGGAAAGTGGCTTCCACCTGGATTTCCGGGATCATCTCCGGCACGCCGTCCATGACCTGGTCGCGGGTCAGCAGCGTGGTGCCGTGGCTCATCAGTTCGGCCACGGTGCGGCCGTCGCGCGCGCCTTCCAGGATGCCGGCGCTGAGATAAGCCACCGCCTCCGGATAGTTGAGTTTCAAGCCGCGCGCCAGGCGGCGCTCGGCGAGCAACGCGGCGGTGAACAGCAGCAGCTTGTCCTTTTCTCTCGGGGTCAGTTCCATGCGTCCTCCTCAGGTGTTCCAGATGCGCGGCATCACCGCCTCGCGCCCGATCAGCGCCGGGCGCAGCAGCCGCCACAGCGCCGCGAACCAGGCGCGCGCAGCCTCGGCGACATGGCCCAGATAACGCGCCACCAGCAGGTCGGGCAACAGGCTCAGCGCCATGCGTGCGCCCGGCTCGCGGCCGGGCACCGCGCGGCA
>CAYTRH010000031.1:0-4016 GCA_964440155.1 uncultured Thiobacillus sp.
GCCCATGTCGCCGCCGTAGCTGTTGATGATGGCGAGCCAGTCTTCCGGCACCGACGAGGAGCCGTGCATGACGAGGTGGACGTTGGGGATGCGGGCGTGGATTTCTTTCACGCGGTCGATGCGCAGCACCTTGCCGGTGGGCTTCTGGGTGAACTTGTAGGCGCCGTGCGAGGTGCCGATGGCGATGGCCAGGGCGTCGACGCGGGTCTTGGACACGAAGTCGGCAGCCTCGTCGGGGTCGGTCAGCAGCATGGAGTGATCCAGCGTGCCCTCGGCGCCGTGGCCGTCCTCCTCGCCGGCCTTGCCGGTCTCCAGCGAACCCAGACAACCCAGTTCGCCTTCCACCGACACGCCGCAGGCGTGCGCCAGCTCGACCACATGACGGGTGACATTCACGTTGTACTCATAGGTGGACGGGGTCTTGCCGTCGGTTTGCAGCGAGCCGTCCATCATCACCGAGGAAAAACCGGACTGGATGGAACGGAAGCAGACGCTGGGGGAAGCACCGTGGTCCTGGTGCATGCAGATGGGGATCTGCGGGTACATCTCGATGGCGGCGAGGATCAGGTGGCGCAGGAAGGGCTCGCCGGCATAGGAGCGCGCACCCGCGGAACCTTGCAGGATGACCGGGGAATCCACGGCGGCGGCGGCCTCCATGATGGCCTTGACCTGTTCCATGTTGTTGACGTTGAAGGCGGGCAGGCCGTAGCCGTGCTCGGCGGCGTGGTCCAGCAGTTGACGCAGGGAAATCAGAGCCATCTGGGTATCTCCTTGTGAGTTGATCGGAATTCAGGCTTTCTTGTGTTCGCCGACGCGGACGATCTTCATCGTGTTGGTGCCGCCCGGCTTGCCGATGGGTTCACCGATGGTCAGCAGGATGAGATCGCCGTTTCTGACCGCGCCACGCCGGCGCAGTTCATCCTCGGCTTCGGCCAGCAACTGGTCGCGCTCGATGGTGGACGGTTTGAAGTTGACCGGATACACGCCGCGGAACAGGGTCACCTTTCTGCGCGTTTCCACCTCCGGTGTCAAGGCGTAGATCGGCACGTGCGTACTGATGCGCGACATCCACAGCGCGGTGGAACCCGACTGGGTCATGGCCGCGATGGCCTTGATGTTGAGGTGCAGCGCGGTGAACGAGGCGGACATGGCAATGGCTTCGTCGACGCGCAGAAAGCCGTGGTCGAGCATGTGCGTACGGATGTTGGCTTCCAGTTCCTTTTCGGCCTCCAGGCACACCCGGTTCATCGCCGCCACCGCTTCGATCGGATACTGACCGGCCGCGGTCTCGGCCGACAGCATCACCGCGTCGGTACCGTCGAGCACGGCGTTGGCGACGTCGGACACCTCGGCGCGAGTCGGGATCGGGCTGGAGATCATCGACTCCATCATCTGCGTCGCGGTGATCACCACCTTGTTGCGCTCGCGCGCCATGCGCGTCATGCGCTTCTGCAAGGCCGGCACCGCGGCATCACCCACTTCCACGCCCAGATCGCCGCGCGCCACCATGATCGCATCGGAGGCATTGAGGATGTCCTCGAGCGCATCGATGGCCTCGGCCCGTTCGATCTTGGCGACGATCCAGGCACGGCCGCCGGCTGCGCGCAGAATCTCGCGCGCCTGCTGGATGTCGGCGGCGGAGCGCGGAAACGACACGGCCAGGTAGTCGGCCTTGAGGCGCGCCGCGGTCTTGATGTCCTCGACGTCTTTCTCCGTCAGCGCGGCGGCCGACAAGCCGCCGCCCTTGCGGTTGATGCCCTTGTTGTTGGACAGCACGCCGCCCTGCACCACCTTGCAGTGCACTTCGTGGCCGTGCACCTCCTCGACCCACATTTCGATACGGCCATCGTCCAGCAGCAGCGTGGCACCGCGCGCGACGTCGCGCACCAGTTCCTTGTAGTCGAGTCCGACACGGGTCTGGTCACCCAGCGTGCATTCGGCATCCAGGATGAACTTGTCGCCCGCGGCCAGCGTGATCTTGCCATCGCGGAACTTGCCGATGCGGATCTTCGGCCCCTGCAGGTCGACCAACACACCGACCGCACGCCCGCGCGTCTTCGCCAACGAACGCACCAGCTCGCAGCGCTGCTGATGTTCCTCGGCGGTGCCATGGGAGAAATTGAGGCGGACGACATCCACGCCGCTCTCGATCATGCGATCCAGCACCTTGGGATCGGAGCAGGCCGGGCCCAGCGTGGCGACAATTTTCGTTCTGCGCAGCATCATCGATTACGGGAACGCGGTAACGGGGAGACGACCCGGCGCCAACGGCCGTTCATGCGTCGCATTTCGCCGTTGCCGTTTCCCGCCTTTCCTTCAGTTGGCCGCCCGCTTTTCCAGGATGTCCACGGCGGGCAGCACCTTGCCCTCCAGGTATTCCAGGAAGGCGCCGCCGGCAGTGGAGATGTAGGACACCTTGTCGTAGATGTCGTATTTCTGGATGGCGGCGATGGTGTCGCCGCCGCCGGCCAGCGTGAACGCCTGCGTCTCGGCGATGGCTTTGGCGATGGCTTTGGTACCCTCGCCGAACTGGTCGAACTCGAACACGCCCACCGGCCCGTTCCACACCACGGTGCCGGCCTTCATGATGATGTCCACCAACTGCTGCGCGGACTTGGGTCCGATGTCGAAGATCATGTCGTCGTCGGCGACGTCGGCGGCATCCTTGAGCACGGCCGGTTCGTTGGCGTCGAACTGCTTGCCGCACACCACGTCGACGGCGATGGGGATGGTGGCGCCGCGCGCGCTCATCTTCGCCATCAGCGCCTGCGCAGTGGGGATCAGGTCGGTCTCGCACAGAGACTTGCCGACGTTACGGCCGGTGGCGGCGAGGAAGGTGTTGGCGATGCCGCCGCCGACCACCAGTTGATCACACTTCTCGGCCAGCGCCTCCAGCACGGTCAGCTTGGTCGACACCTTGGAGCCGCCGACGATGGCCACCATGGGGCGGGCCGGATTGGCCAGCGCCTTGGCCAGCGCGTCCAGTTCCTCGGTGACCAGCATGCCGGCACAGGCGGTGGGCGCGTACTGGGCGATACCGTAGGTGGAGGCTTCGGCGCGGTGCGCGGTGCCGAAGGCGTCCATCACGAACACGTCGCACAGCGCAGCATATTTGCGCGCGGTTTCCTCGGCGTTCTTCTTCTCGCCCTTGTTGACACGGCAGTTCTCCAGCAGCACCACCTCACCCTCGGCGACATCGAAACCGCCATCGACCCAGTCCTTGATCAGGCGCACCGGTTTGCCCAGCTTGGCAGCCATGACGTCGGCCACCGGCTTGAGCGAGACCTCCTCGCTCCACTCGCCCTCGGTCGGGCGCCCCAGGTGGGATGTGACCATGACTCGGGCGCCCGCCTTCATGGCGTGCTCGATGGTCGGCATCGACGCGGTGATGCGCGCGTCGGAGGTGACCTTGCCGTCCTTGACGGGCACGTTCAGGTCGGCGCGGATGAACACGCGCTTGCCCTTGAGATCCAGGTCGGTCATACGCAGGAATTTGGCCATGGTTGTGCTCCTTGGAGAGTTAAGCGGTAAGGCTTGGGTGGCCCCAAGGCTTACGGCTCAGGATCAAGCCACAGGGTACAGGTTACAGGCTTCAGAGATTTTTCCGCAGCCGACGGCTGCGGAAAAAAGCAAAACCCGTAACCCGAGGCGCCTAGCTTAATTATTTGGCGACGTGCTCGACCAGGCGCAGCATGTTGCAGGTGTAGCCGTGCTCGTTGTCATACCAGGCGACGACCTTGACGAAGGTGCTGTCCAGCGCGATGCCGGCCTCGGCGTCGAAGGTGGACGGAGCGCTGTTGCCGACGAAGTCGGTGGACACCACCTTCTCGTCGGTGTAGCCCAGTACGCCCTTCAGTTCGCCTTCGGAGGCCGCCTTCATGGCCTTGCAGATGTCGTCGTAGGCGGCTTCCTTGTTCAGCTCCACGGTCAGGTCGACCACAGACACGTCGGAGGTGGGCACGCGGAAGGCCATGCCGGTCAGCTTCTTGTTCAGCTCCGGCAGCACCTTGCCCACC
>CAYTRH010000031.1:4043-22872 GCA_964440155.1 uncultured Thiobacillus sp.
GGATGCCGCGGCCGCCGCGCCAGTCTTTCTTGGACGGACCGTCCACGGTCTTCTGCGTGGCGGTGGCGGCGTGCACCGTGGTCATCAGGCCACGCTTGATGCCCCAGTTGTCGTGCAGCACCTTGGCCACCGGGGCCAGGCAGTTGGTGGTGCAGGAGGCGGCGGAGACGATGGCCTGGCCGGCATAGGTGGCGTGGTTGACGCCGTACACGAACATCGGCGTGTCATCCTTGGCCGGGGCCGATTGCACCACCTTCTTGGCGCCGGCGGCGATGTGCGCCTGGCAGGACTCGGTGGTCAGGAAGAAGCCGGTGCAATCGATGACGATGTCGGCGCCGACTTCGTCCCATTTCAGGTTGGCCGGATCCTTCTCGGCGGTCAGCCGGATCTTCTTGCCGTTGACCACCATGTGATTGCCATCCAGACCGATGTCACCGTTGAAACGGCCATGCACGGAATCGTACTTCAGCATGTAGCACAGGTAGTCCGGATCGAGCAGGTCGTTGATCGCGACGATCTCGATGTTGGGGAAATCCTTGGCCACGGCGCGGAAGACCATGCGGCCGATGCGACCGAAACCGTTGATGCCGACTTTGATAGCCATTTTTTTAGCTCCTTGGTGATGGGGAAAGGGATGGTTGGGCGGGCGCCGGTCGAGGCTGGCCGGACGCGCCTCGCACGCGGCGTCCGGCTACCGGCTCAACTCAGAGTACGCTTTTGACGGTGGCGACCACGTTCTCGACGGTGAAGCCGACTTCCTTGAACAGCACGCCGGCCGGCGCCGATTCGCCGAAACGGTTGAGGCCGACCACGGCACCGTCGAGACCGACGTACTTGTACCAGCCATCGGTCACGCCGGCCTCGATCGCCACGCGCTTCACCCCGGCGGGCAGCACGGCCGCCTTGTAGGGGGCATCCTGACGGTCGAAGGCATCGGTCGAGGGCATGGACACGACGCGCGCGGCGATGCCATCGGCCTTCAGCGCCTCCTGCGCCTTCATGGCCAGCTCGACCTCGGAGCCGGTGGCGATCAGCACCACCTTGGGCGCGCCCTCGCAGTCCGACAGCACGTAACCGCCCTTGGCGATGTCGGCCACCTGCGCCGGCGTGCGGGTCATGAACGGCAGATTCTGGCGCGACAGGATCAGGCTGGTGGGACCATCCTTCTTCTCCACCGCCGCCACCCAGGCCACCAGGGTCTCGGTGGTGTCGCATGGGCGCCAGACGCTCATGTTGGGAATCATGCGCAGCGTGGCAGTCTGCTCCACCGGCTGGTGCGTGGGGCCATCCTCGCCCAGGCCGATGGAATCATGCGTGAACACGTGGATCACGCGCTGCTTCATCAGCGCGGCCATGCGCAGCGCGTTGCGCGAGTATTCGGAGAACATCAGGAAGGTGCCGCCGAACGGCAGCAGGCCACCGTGCAGCGCCATGCCGTTCATGATCGCCGCCATGCCGAACTCGCGCACGCCGTAGGAGATGTAGTTGCCGCCCGGATTGCGGTGCAGGGTATGGCAACCCGGCCAGTTGGTCAGGTTGGAGCCGGTCAGGTCGGCAGAACCGCCGACGCGCTCGGGCAGCGTCGCCACCAGACGCTCGATGGCCAGCGCGGACGCCTTGCGCGTGGCCACGGTCTCGGCCTTCTCCAGCGTGATCGCCATCGCCTTGGCGACGCGGTCCTGCCAGTCGGCGGGCAGATCGCCGCTCATGCGGCGCGTGAATTCCGCCGCCAGTTCGGGGTACTGCGCGGCGTACTCGGCGAACTTGTTGTTCCACAGTTTTTCCAGGCCCTCGCCCTTGGTCTTGGCGTCCCAGCCTTCGTACACGTCCTGCGGGATCACGAACGGTTCGTGCTTCCAACCCAGGTGCGCACGCGTGGCTTCGACTTCCGCCTGCCCCAAGGCAGCGCCGTGCACGTCGTGCGTGCCTTCCTTGTTGGGCGAGCCCTTGCCGATGATGGTCTTGCAGCAGATCAGGGTCGGCTTGTCGGTGGACTGTTTGGCCTTCTGCACGGCGGCTTCGACCGCGGCCGGGTCGTGGCCGTCGACGCCCGGGATCACGTTCCAGCCGTAGGCTTCGAAGCGCTTGGGCGTGTCGTCGGTGAACCAGCCCTCGGTGTGGCCGTCGATGGAGATACCGTTGTCATCCCAGAACGCGATCAGCTTGTTCAGCTTCCAGGTGCCGGCCAGCGAGCACGCCTCGTGCGAGATGCCCTCCATCATGCAGCCGTCGCCCATGAACACATAGGTGTGGTGATTGACGATGTCGAAGCCGGGCCTGTTGAACTCGTGCGCCATCAGCTTCTCGGCCAGCGCCATGCCGACCGCGTTGGTGATGCCCTGGCCGAGCGGGCCGGTGGTGGTCTCGACTCCCGGCGTATAGCCGTACTCGGGGTGACCGGGCGTGCGCGAATGCAGTTGACGGAACTGCTTGAGGTCTTCGATGGTGAGGTCGTAGCCGGTCAGGTGCAGCAGCGCATAGATCAGCATGGATCCATGACCGTTGGACAGCACGAAGCGGTCGCGGTCGGGCCACTTGGGATTGGCCGGGTTGTGGCGCAGGTGGTGGTTCCACAGTACTTCGGCGATTTCCGCCATGCCCATGGGGGCACCGGGGTGGCCCGACTTGGCTTTCTCGACGGCGTCCATCGCAAGGGCGCGGATCGCGTTGGCGAGCTCGGTACGTGTTGCCATGTTGTTGTTTCCTCGATGAAAAAAGCGAAATCTTGGGCCGCGGCGGGCAGAAAGCCTTGATTATGTCGTAGGGGTTTTGTTAGAGCAAGCCAGCCCCAGGCGCGCCAACCCGCCCCGCCACGGCGGGCCGGTGCGATCGCCTTGATTTGCCAAGGGCTTGGCGCCGCGGGCAACAAAATTAAAATGTTTTTATATTGCCGAACCAATGACTTATGGATGCCCATGCGGCGGCGCAGCAAGGGCACCGGATCAGCCGCGCGACCGTCCCATCCAGGCTCTCCACTGATCGAGCAACGCCGGCGTCTGCGCTGCCAGCACGGAACGACACCAGGGATCGGCGGCGTCGAATTCGCCGCCGTCCAGGGTGCACACGACGCCGCCGGCCTCCTGCAGGATCAGGCGACCGGCGGCGTAGTCCCACAGCTTCTGGCCGCCGTGCAGATAGATGTGCAGACGGCCGGCGGCGACGTAACACCAGTCCAGCGTGCTGGCACCCAGATTGCGCTGCGAGCTGAACGGATGTTCGCGCGCCAGGCGGGCGGCCAGTTCGCGGTCGATGCGCTTCAGCTCGATGCCGGCCATGCAGCGCGCCAGGGCCGGCGGCGGGTCTTTCAGCGGCAGACGCTCGCCGTTGACGAATGCGCCGCCGCCCAGCGTGGCGTGAAACGCTTCATCCGCGGTCGGATCGTAGACCACGCCCAGCACGCTGCGCCGCTGGCGCACCAGCGCCACGGACACGGCGAAGAACGGCAGGCCGTTGACGAAGTTGCTGGTGCCGTCGATAGGGTCGACGCACCAGAAGCCGTCCTCGCCCAGCGTCCAGACGTCACGCTGTTCCACCTCGGTCATCTCCTCGCCCAGCACCGGATACGGGGCGATCGCGCGCAGGCGGCGTGCCAGCGCGTGCTGCGCGGCGACGTCGGCCTCGGTCAGCAGACTGCCATCGATCTTGCGCTCGTGCGCCACCTTCAGGTAGCGCGGCATGACCTCCTCGCGCCCGACGGCGCGACAGGCCGCGATGACCCGGGACAACATGGCGGGCAGGCCGTGCGCCGACCGACTACGCGCCGCCGCCCTTCCATTTGATCGAGCAGCCCATGCTCGGAACCTGCTGTGCCGGTCCGCGCCCGGTCAGCGCCACCTCGCGCATGGCCTCGAACAGGTCGCGACGCACGCCTTCGGGCGCCGTCTCCTTGCGCGATTCGTCCAGCCGGCCGCGATACTGCAATTGCAGATCGCGGTTGAAGCCGAAGAAATCCGGCGTGCACACCGCGCCATAGGCTCTGGCCACCTCCTGGCTGGCATCCAGCACGTAGGGCATGGGAAAGTCCAGCTCGCGCGCGATGCGCTGCATGTTGTCGAAACTGTCCTCGGGGTATTCGGCCGGGTCGTTGGACATGATGGCGATGCTGCCCACGCCCAGCTCGCGCAGTTCGCGCACGTCGCGCACGATACGGTGGATCACCGCCTTGACGTAGGGGCAGTGATTGCAGATGAACATCACCAGCGTGCCGTTCGGTCCGGCGACGTCACGCAGGGTGTACGTCCGGCCGTCGACACCGGGCAGGGCGAAATCCGGCGCCGGCCAGCCGAAATTGCATACCGGGGTTTCCATGCGCACCATGCTTGCACTCCATCACGGACCAGACCGGCGGATGATAGCATCGGCCCGTCCTCCCGCCGCGCCGCCATGCCCCGCTTCTACTGCGACATCCCGCTGCAAACCGGCACGCTGGTGCAACTGCCGGACGCGGTGGCCCGCCACGCGCTCGGCGCGCTGCGTCTGCGTGACGGCGCCGAGGTCACGCTGTTCAACGGCGACGGCGCGGAATACACCGGCCGGCTGGCACGGCACCCGCGGGGCGCCACGGTGCACCTGACCACACGCGCCACGCCGCCGCGCGAATCACCGCTGCGCGTCGTGCTGGCGCAGGGCCTGTCCGCCGGCGACCGCATGGACCTGACCTTGCAAAAGGCCGTGGAGTTGGGCGTGGCTGCGATCCAGCCGCTAGCCATGCGCCGCAGCGTGGTGCGCCTGGCCGGCGACAAGGCCGACAAGCGGCTGCAGCACTGGCGCGGCGTGGTCATCGCCGCGTGCGAGCAGTGTGGTCGCAATGCACCACCGCCGATCGCGCCGCTCACCGATTTTGCTGCCTGGCTGCCACACCTGCCCGATGCCGACGGCCGGCTGGGCCTGCTGCTGGACCCGACGGCGACGACCTCACTCGCCGGGCATCCGCCGCCGACCGGGGAGATCATCCTGCTCGCCGGCCCGGAAGGGGGATACGATCCGGCCGAGCGCGACGCCGCGTTGCGTGCCGGCTGGCAGGCCGTGCGCCTGGGCCCGCGCGTGCTGCGCACGGAAACAGCGGCACTGGCGGCGCTGGCCGCGATGCAGACGTTGTGGGGGGATTTGCGCTGACGCACGCTTGGCGCAGGACGGTTTTCAAGTTTCCCGGCGTTCCGCCGTAACATGCCGACCTGACCAGTCCATCGCGGGAGTTGCCCATGCCCAACTCGGAGGACGCCGGCTCCAGCGCCTTCGTGCAATGGTTCCGCGCCGCGGCGCCTTACATCCATGCCTTCCGCGGCCGCACCTTCGTCATCGCCTTCGGCGGCGAGGCGCTGACCGACGGCGGTTTCGCCAGCCTGATCCATGATCTCAACCTGCTCAACAGCCTGGGCGTGCGCCTGGTGCTGGTGCACGGCGTGCGGCCGCAGGTGGAGGAACGCTTGCACGACCTGGGACTGGACGCACAGTACGTCGGGGCACGCCGGGTGACCGATGCGGACACGCTGGAACACGTCAAGGATGCGGTCGGTTCGGTGCGTGTCGACATCGAGAGCCTGCTGTCGGTCGGCCTGCCCAACACCCCCATGGCGGGCGCGGAAATCCGCGTCACCTCGGGCAATTTCGTCACTGCGCGGCCGGTGGGCGTGGTCGACGGTGTCGATCTGCTGTTCACCGGTGAAGTGCGCAAGATCGCCGAGCGTGCCATCGCCGAGCGCCTGGCGGCCGGCGACATCGTGCTGCTGTCGCCGCTGGGCTACTCGCCCACCGGCGAAGTGTTCAACCTGACACTGGAGGAAGTGGCCACCGCCGCCGCCATCGCACTGCAGGCGGACAAGCTGATCTTCCTGCTCGACCGCGGCGACTGCCGTGACGCCAAGGGCGCGCTGATCAGCCAGCTCACCGTCGCCGCCGCGCAGCGCGCGCTGAAGTCCCTGCCGGAAGGCGATCTGCGGCTCTACCTGCCCTACGCGGTACAGGCCTGCAAGCAGGGCGTGCGCCGCGCCCACCTGCTGCCGCGTGCGCTGGACGGCGCGGTGTTGATGGAGCTGTTCACGCACCGCGGCATCGGCACCATGGTGGCGCGCGAGGCGCTGGAGAACGTGCGCCCGGCGCGCATCGACGACGTCGGCGGCATCCTGTCGGTGATCGAACCGCTGGAGCAGGAAGGTGTGCTGGTGCGACGCTCACGCGAGCGCCTGGAACAGGAGATCGAACAGTTCTTCGTCGACGAGCTGGACGGCCGCATCGTCGGCTGTGTCGCGCTCTACCCCTATATCGAGCAGCACACCGGGGAGATGGCCTGCCTGGCGGTGGCGCCGGAATTCCGCCGCGCCGGCCGTGGCGACGCGCTGCTGGGCGCGGTGGAGGCCGCGGCGCGCGAACTGGGCCTGGCCAGCCTGTTCGTGCTGACCACGCGCACCGCACACTGGTTCATCGAGCGCGGCTTCACCCTGGGCGGCCCGGACGATCTGCCGGCACCGCGCCAGGAGCTGTACAACTGGCAACGGCGCTCCAAGGTGCTGGTGAAGAAACTGGAGGCGTGACGTGCGCACCTGGCTGCTCTGTATCGTCTGCGCGCTGGCGCTGGTGTCTGGCGGCGACACGCGCGCCCAGAGCAGCTTCGTCGTCGGTGTGCTGCCGATCCACAGCCCGCGCGTGCTGGTGACCCGGTACGAGCCGCTGCGCGCCTACCTGGAGGCGCGTCTGGGCACGCCGGTGCGGGTGGAGACCGCCGCCGACTTCATGCGCTTCCACGAACGCACGCTGCGCGGCGACTTCGACCTGGCCATCACGCCGGTGCATTTCGCGCGCATCGCCCAGCTCGACGCCGGCTTTCTGCCGTTGGCGCATTTCATGCCGGATCACGACGCGTTGCTGATACTCGATGCCGCACGCCCGCTGCAACGCATCAGCGACCTACGCGGTCGCAATCTGGCGGTGATCGATCGTCTGGCCATCACCGTCACCGCGGCGCTGGCCTACCTGGAGGAACAGGGGCTGGTGGCCGGGCGGGATTACCGGGTGGTGGAGCACCGCACCCATGCCAGCGTGGCGCACGCGGTGTCCTCCGGCCTGGCCGCGGCGGGCGTCACCACCACCCAGGGGCTGCTGCAGATGGCGCCGGAACAGCGCGAGCGCATCCAGGTGCACAAGCACATCGCCGACATTCCCGCTTTCGTCATGCTCGCCCGACCGGGCATGGAGCGTGCCCGCGTGGATCGCCTGCGCGACTGGCTGCTGGCGTTCCCGGGTGAGGCTTCCGGGCGCGTGTTCCTGGCACAGATCGGCTATGGCGAGATACGCCCGGTGACCGAGGCGGTGATGCGCCGCAGCGACCCCTACGTAGCGGCCACGCGCAGGGCGATGCGGCCGTGACCGAGG
Organism: uncultured Thiobacillus sp.; assembly: GCA_964440155.1. Lineage (GTDB taxonomy): Bacteria > Pseudomonadota > Gammaproteobacteria > Burkholderiales > Thiobacillaceae > PFJX01. The sequence goes on from CAYTRH010000031.1 coordinate 11,412, forward strand.
CAGTGCCCCCGCGCCCGACACGCCGCGTCCGGCTGTCGCTGTGGAGCAAGCTGACGTTGGCCGGCCTGCTGGTGCAGGCGACCATGCTGATCCTGCTGGTGGTCAGCAACGTGCGTCTGAACCAGGAAGAGCTGATCCATCAGACCGAGATTCGCGTCGCCAGCGCCGAGCCGCTGCTCAATGCGGCGCTGTCGGCACCGCTGATGCAGCGCGACTACGCGACCTTGCGCGAAATCCTCGATGAGGCGCGCAACAAAGACAGCTATGCCTATCTGGTGCTGCTCGACCGGGGCGGCAGCCGGGTCGCCAGCACCGGTCTCGATGCGCAAGCACCGCTTCCGGCCGTGGACACGGACGTGGCAAGTGCCCGCGGCGGAGTCTTCCATACGCACATGCCCATCATCCTGGCCGGCCAGCAATACGGCGAACTGCATGTGGGTGTGCCCATCGGCTTTCTCGCCGAAGCGCGCGACCGGGTCGTGCGCCAGGGCATCTACGCGGCCCTGGTGGCGGTGCTGATGACCCTCGCGACCCTGGCGCTGATCGGCTACTGGCTGACACGGCGGCTGAATCAGCTGACGCAGGCCAGCCATGCCATCGCCACGGAGGACTTCGATGCCCGCCTGCCGGCGCCGGGCAGTGACGAGGTCGGCCAACTGGTCGAGGCGTTTCATCGCATGTCCGGCGAGCTCAAGACGCGCATGGCCGAACTGCGCGCCAGCGAACAGCGTTTCTTCGCCATCGCCAACTTCACCTACGACCTGGAACTGTGGCTGGATCCCGCCGGCCGCGCGATCTGGGTCAACCCGTCGGTCACACGCATCACCGGCTTCACGCCGGAAGACTGTCTGGCCATGGCGGGCTTTCCGCTGGTGTTGATCGACGGCGACGACCGCCCCGAGGCCGAGCGACTGTTCCGGCAGGCGCTGAGCGGCCAATCCGGCGAGGGCTATCAGTTCCGCATGGCGCGCAAGGACGGCGGCAGCTTCTGGGCGGCGGTGAACTGGCACCCGATCTACGGGCGCGACGGCGAGTTCCTCGGCATCCGCGCCAGCATCCGCGACATCTCCGAGCTGAAAGCCTCGGAACAGAAGGCTCTGCAATACCTGGCCACCAGCGAGGCCGAGCGCGCGCGCATGCAGGCGCTGCTGGCGGCGATGAACCTGGGCATCCTGTTCGTCGACGGTGGCGGCCGCGTCGTCTACCACAATCCGGCTTTCCAGCAACTGTGGCAGATACCGCCGGAGCAGGAGACTCTGGGCGCCGACGCGCGCGCGCTGCTGCGCGCCGGTGCCGCGCTGCTGACGCGGGCCGATGCCTTCATGGCCCACGTCGAGGCCCTGCTGGTTCGCCACGAAGACGGCCAGAGCCATGAGGTCACCACCCGCGACGGCCGTACGCTGACCCTGCTCAACTACGTGGTGCGCGACCGCGGCGACCATTTCCTCGGCCATCTGTGGATCTTCGAGGACGTCACCGGCGAACGCCAGACCGCCGAGCAACTGCTGTACCTGGCCGAGCGCGATTCACTCACCGGCCTGTACAACCGCCACCGTTTCCAACTGGAACTGGAACGCATGCTGGCCGAATCCGGGCGCCATGGCGCCGCATCGGCACTGCTGTATTTCGACCTGGACGAGTTCAAGGCGATCAACGATCACTTCGGCCATCGCGCCGGCGACTCCCTGCTGATGCGCGTCGCCGGCGAAGTCGCCAACCTGACGCGCAAGAACGAAATGCTGTTCCGCCTGGGCGGCGACGAGTTCGCCGTGCTGCTGCCGGGCGCCGGCGTGGCGCAGGCCGAGGCGCTGGCCGAGCGCATCGTGCGCGCCATCGCGCAGATTCCGTTCCGCTTCGAAGGGCAGACCCTGCACATCTCCTCCAGCCTGGGCATCGCGCTGTACCCGACGCACGCCACCGACCAGGATCAACTGGTCGCCTGCGCCGACACCGCCATGTACCAGGCCAAGCACGCCGGCAAGAACGCCTGGCGCGTGTACCGCGCCGATCTCGACACCACGCCGGAAATGGTCAGCCGTCTGTCCTGGAACGAACGCATCGCGCGCGCACTGGAGCAGGATCTGTTCGAACTGCACTTCCAGGGTGTCTATCACACGCGCAGCCGCCGCCTGTCGCACCTCGAAGCCCTGATCCGCATGCGTGACGAGCATGGCGAGGAACTGATCGCGCCCGGTCGGTTCATCCCGGTGGCGGAAAAGAGCAACAAGATCCTGGACATCGATCGCTGGGTGTTGCGTCAGGTGACCGATCTGCTGGCCCGCCATCCGCAGGCACCGCCGATCGCCGTCAACATCTCCGGCCGTTCGCTCGACGACCCCGCGCTGCCCGGTCATATCGCCGAACTGCTGCGCGAACGCCGAGCCGATCCGGCGCGTCTGCTGATCGAGGTCACCGAGACCGCTGCGGTATCCGATCTGACCGACGCGGAACGCTTCATCGAGGCGCTCAAGCAGGCCGGCTGCGGCGTGTGTCTGGACGACTTCGGCGCCGGCTTCGCCTCGTTCGCCTACCTCAAGCACATCCGCGTCGACACCATCAAGCTGGACGGCATGTTCATCCGCAACCTGCCGCACGACCACGCCAACCAGGTGTTCGTGCGCGGCATGGTCGAGGTGGCGCGCGGCCTGGACAAGAGCACCGTGGCGGAATGTGTGGAAGACGAGGCGACGCTCAAGCTGCTCGCCGATCTGGGTGTCGAGAAGGCGCAGGGCTTTTTCCTCGATCGCCCGCAGGCGCGCCATCCGGCGCTGTTTGGGAGCCGGGCATGAGTCCGACCGACGTGAGCCATGCCGCCACGCTGGCCCTGCTGCACGAACTGGACCGCGCCATCGCCCAGCATGCCCAATGGCTGGCGCGCTTCAACCGGCTGTTGATCTGCGGCGGTGCGGCGCCGGCCGCGGATCTCGCCGACGACGCGCACCTGCGCTGCGCCTTCGGCCGGTGGCTGCATGGCCGGGGCCGTGACGCGTTGGGCGCGGAGCCCGGTTTTGCCGCCATCGAGGTGGCCCACCGCGCCATGCACGACATCGCCGCGCACCTGCTGCGCGCACATGCCGGCGGACAGGCCATCGCCGAGGCCGACTATGACGCCTTCGTCGCCATCGCGGGCAGGGTACGCCAGTTGCTGCGCAAGCTCGAACAGGATCTGATGGAGCGTCTGGGCGCCGTCGACAAACTCACCGGCGTGTGGAACCGTCAGGCGGTGCATCTGCGCCTGACCGAAGAGATCGAGCGCGTGCAACGCAGCCGCCAGCCCTGCGCCGTGTGTTATGCCGATCTCGACGACTTCGCCCGCGTCAACGAGCGCCATGGCCAGCGCGCCGGCGACGCGGTGCTGCGCGCGGTGGCCGCCTTGTTCACCCACCGCCTGCGCGGCTACGACACCATCTATCGCCTGGGCGGCGAGGAATTCCTGCTGTGCCTGCCCAACACCGCGCTCGACCCGGCCGGCGCGCTGATCGAACGTCTGCGCGCCGAGCTCGCCGCCACGCCGATCGCGGCGGAGGGCGACGAGGTGCGTGTCACCGCGTCGTTCGGCGTCATCGCGCTGGAGCCGATCTTCCTGGTCGAGGAAACCCTGGAGCGGGTGGAACGCGCGCAGCTCATCGCCAAGGCGGAGGGCGGCAACCGGGTGTGCGTGTGGCACGACGTGTGGGACACGCCGCCGACGGCGGGCGAGGCGCCACCCGACGACGGGTGACGGCGGCACGCGCCGCGCGCGACAATGGCGGCCCCGACCACCATCCGCCGAGAGCACTCATGCCGATCTGGGATCTGCCTTTGCGTCTGTTTCACTGGCTGCTGGCGCTCGCCGTCACCGGCGCCGTGGTCACCGGCTGGCTGGGCGGCAATCTGATGGTCTGGCACGGTCGACTCGGCGCGCTGATCCTAGGATTGATCGCATTCCGCCTGGTCTGGGGCGTGGTCGGCACGCCCACCGCTCGCTTCCATCACTTCGTGCGCGGCCCGGCGGCGATCCGTGCTTACCTGGGCGGCCGCTGGCACGGCATCGGCCACAATCCGCTGGGTGCGCTGTCAGTGGTCGCCATGCTGCTGGTCATCGGCCTGCAAGCGGCGTCCGGCCACTTCGCACGCGATGACATCGCCTTCAACGGCCCACTGGTGTCGCTCGTCGGCAATGCCGCCAGCGACCGCATCACCCGGCTGCACCGGCTGGGCGCCGATCTGGTGCTGATCCTGGTGGCGCTGCATCTGGTCGCCATCGCGTACTACCGGCTGGTGCGCAAGCAGGACCTGATCGGCCCCATGCTCACCGGCGGTCGACAGGAAACCACTACCGCGACAGGCCAACGGCAGGGCGGCGGCATCGTTGCCGTGCTGTTCGCGCTGGCCGTGGCCGCGCTCGTGTTCTGGGCTTTCCAGGGCGGCTGGATCGCGCCGCCGGCCGACGCGGTGGCCGACCCGGCGTTTGACTGGTAGCGCGCTTACTTACTTGGCGCGGAACTTGTCGTGGCAGGCTTTGCAGCTCTCGCCGGCGCGGCCGAATTGCGCGCGGATGGCGTTGACATCGCCGGTTTCGGCGACGCGCGCCAACTCGTTCACTTCACGGTTGAAGTTGGTGGCCAACCGCCGCACCTCGTCCGGCTGCTGGAAGAATTCGGGCAGCACGCGCGTGCGTTCACTGCCGACGTCGCGCGCCGACGCCGGCGTGAACAGTGCGCCCATGCCGGAGTTGGCCACGCCGGCGATGGCGCGCGCCGCCGCCAGCACCTGGTCGCGGTTGTAGCTGGCCGGGTTGTCCACGGTCATGGCCTTGATCTTGCCCATGTTCCAGGACATGAAGCTGTAGCCCGCCTTGCGGAACTTGATCTGGTCCTCCGGACTCACCGCCTGGGCGGAAGCCAGACCGATGCCGGATAGCAGCAGGCCGGTGGTGAACACAACGGTGATCGCACGTTTCATCTTCGGGTTCCTCTCGCATGGGTCAGGGACAAGGCCGTCGACGCGGCAATGCGCCGGGCGGCACCATGATAACCGCCGACGCGGCGTGCTTCATGACACGCCGATGACCTTGGGCGTCAGCGACGGGCGCTCAGTTCCTCGATGCGATTCACTTCCTCGGCGCGAATCGCCGCCATCATCGCTTCGTCCGGGCTAGGCCAGTCGCCGCCGGCGCTGCGCGCCATCCAGGCGGTGGCACGCGCAAAATCCTCCAATGCCAGATCGGCCCGGCCACCCTTGGCCGGCATACCGCGCACGCCCACCCAGCCATGCGCGGTGACCACGGCCTGGCCTTCGTCGAGCAGCTTGGCCCAGCCCGCGGCGTCGCCGGTCCTGGGGGCGCCGGCGACACCGGTGCCATGGCAGACCATGCACACCTCCCGATAAGTCTGCTCGCCGTCATCGACGGCGGCCACCGGCGGCGGTGGTGGCGGCGCTTCAACGGCGGGGGGTGCGGGTTCCTGCTTGCCACAGGCGGCGAGCGCGAGCGCGATGGCGAGCGCGAGATAACGATGCGATGTCATGCGGAAAGTCCTCCTGCGGGTTGGGTCCGTACCGGGCTGAGGGGCCGGGCGCGACATCGTGTCGCGCCAACGGCACGTGATCGGCCGACCAACGCGCATGCTACCCGACGTCCGCCATGCCGGGGTCACCCGCCGCCGCCCGCACCGCCGCTTGCGGGTAGAATCGGCGCTGATTTTCGAGGCGTACCCATGCTCACCGTTTCCAACCTCACCATGCAGTTCGGCGCCAAGCCGTTGTTCGAGAACGTCAGCGTCAAGTTCGGCGAGGGCAACCGTTATGGCCTGATCGGCGCCAACGGCTGCGGCAAGTCCACGTTCATGAAAATCCTCGCCGGCGTGCTGGAACCGTCCGCCGGCAACGTCTCGCTCGACCCCGGCGAGCGCATGGCCCATCTGCGCCAGGACCAGTTCGCCTACGAGGACCAGCGCGTGCTCGACGTGGTGCTGATGGGCCACGCCGAAATGTGGGCGGTGATGCGCGAGAAGGACGCCATCTACATGAACCCGGAGGCCAGCGAGGACGATTACATGCGCGCCGCCGAGCTGGAGGCGAAGTTCGGCGAGATGGGCGGGTACGACGCCGAGGCGCGCGCCGGCGAACTGCTGCTCGGCGCCGGCATCGACAAGGCATTGCACAACGGACCGATGCGCGAGGTCGCGCCCGGTTGGAAGCTGCGCGTGCTGCTGGTGCAGGCGCTGTTCGCCAATCCGGACATCCTGCTGCTGGACGAGCCGACCAACAACCTGGACATCAACACCATCCGCTGGCTGGAAGGCGTGCTCAACGCGCGCGAATCCACCATGATCATCATTTCGCACGACCGCCACTTCCTCAACGCGGTGTGCACGCACATGGCCGATCTGGACTACCAGACGCTCAAGGTCTACCCCGGCAATTACGACGATTACATGGAAGCGGCCACGCTGGCGCGCGAGCGCCAGGTGGCGGCCAGCGCCAAGTCCAAGGAGAAGATCGCCGAACTGGAGGAGTTCGTGCGCCGCTTCCGCGCCAACAAATCCAAGGCGCGCCAGGCCACCAGCCGCATGAAGATGATCGACAAGATCCGCGTGGAGGACGTCAAGCCGTCCTCGCGTCAGTATCCGTGGATCCGCTTCGAGTACGACGACAAGGACAAGCTGCACCGTCTGGCCTGCGAGGTGCAGGGCCTGCGCTTCGGCTACGACCCCGCGCAGCCGGTGATCCGCGGCCTGGACCTCACCGTCGCGGCCGGCGACAAGATCGCCATCATCGGCGAAAACGGTGTCGGCAAGACCACGCTGCTGCGCCTGCTGGTGGGCGAATTGCAAGCGCAGGCAGGCCAGGTCAAGTGGGCGGAGAAGGCGCGTCCCGGTTACTTTGCGCAGGATCATGCCGCCGAGTTCGACTCGGACCGGCCGCTCACCGAGTGGATCACCGACTGGGTGCGTCTGGGCGGCTACGACGGTGCCGACGTGGAGACGCTGATCCGCGGCACGCTGGGACGGCTGCTGTTCTCCGGCGACGAGGTGAGGAAGCCGGTGCGCGTGATCTCCGGCGGCGAGCAGGGGCGCATGCTGTTCGGCAAGCTGATGCTGCTGCGCCCCAACGTGCTGCTGATGGACGAACCCACCAACCACCTGGACATGGAATCGATCGAATCGCTCAACACCGCGCTCGATCTGTACCAAGGCACGCTGATCTTCGTCTCCCACGATCGCCAGTTCGTGGGCTCCCTGGCCAATCGCATCATCGAACTGAAAACGGATGGCAGCCATGTGCTCTACGACGGCAGCTACGACGACTACCTGCACGCGCAGGGCGTGGAATAGGCGCCTGCTGGCCCTGCTCGTGCCGCTGGCCGTGGCCGGCTGCGGGCAGGACGCGGCGTCCTATCTGCTCGGCGACAAGGACCATGCCATCACCCTGACGCGCAATCCGGACTGGTTCTGGCAGGGCACGCTGAGCGTCGACGTCGCCGCCATCCGGTTGCCGGACTGCCAGGGTGGCGGGCGCATCACGGCGGTGCCGCGCGCCGCCGAATTCATCCTGTACAAGGCCCCGGACGAATACCCGGAGCCGATCTTCATCCTCGGCGTCGACCAGCGCCTGTACGCCATCAGCACCCAGTCCTGCCGCATGCAGCCGTTCACCGAGGCGCCGCCCGACCTGGGCGTGGAACTGGGACGGTTCACCGCCCGCAGCGGCACCTTCCGCTTCGAAACCGCGGCGCAGGATGGCTGAGCCCATGCGTTATGCCGATCTGCGCGACTTCATCGCGCAACTGCAAGCACGCGGCGAGTTGAAGCGCATCGACGTCGAGGTCGACCCCCGGCTGGAGATGACCGAGATCGGCGACCGCGTGCTGCGTGCCGGCGGCCCTGCGCTGCTGTTCCAGCGGCCCAAAGGCCACACCATGCCGGTGCTGGCCAACCTGTTCGGCACGGTCAGGCGCGTGGCGCTTGGCATGGGCGAGGAGGATCCGGCCAAGCTGCGCGAGATCGGCAGACTGCTCGCCTACCTGAAGGAGCCGGAGCCGCCGCGCGGCCTGCGCGATGCCTGGGAGAAATGGCCGGTGTTGAAGCAGGTGCTGAACATGAGCCCGAAGGAGGTTCGCTCGCCCGCCTGCCAAGAGGTGGTGTGGGAGGGCAAGGACGTGGAACTGGCGCGCCTGCCCATCCAGACCTGTTGGCCGGGCGACATCGGACCATTGCTGACCTGGGGCCTGGTGATCACCCGCGGTCCGCACAAACCGCGCCAGAATCTGGGCATCTACCGGCAGCAGGTGATCGGCCGCGACAAGCTGATCATGCGCTGGCTGGCGCATCGCGGCGGCGCCCTCGACTTCCGCGATTTCCAGGCCGCGCATCCGGGCGAGCCGTTTCCGCTGGCGGTCGCGGTCGGTGCCGATCCGGCCACCATCCTGGGTGCGGTCACGCCGGTACCGGACAGCCTGTCGGAATACCAGTTCGCCGGTTTGCTGCGCGGCGCCAAGACCGAGGTGGCGCGGGCGCTGGGCAGCGATCTGATGGTGCCGGCCAGCGCGGAGATCGTGCTCGAAGGGGTGATCCATCCGGGCGAGACCGCGTTGGAAGGTCCGTTCGGCGATCACACCGGTTATTACAACGAGCAGGAGACCTTCCCGGTGTTCACGGTCGAGCGCATCACGCTGCGGCGCGACGCGATCTACCACAGTACCTATACCGGCAAGCCGCCGGACGAGCCGGCCATCCTGGGCGTGGCGCTCAACGAGGTGTTCGTGCCGCTATTGCAGAAGCAGTTTCCGGAGATCGTGGATTTCTATCTGCCGCCCGAAGGCTGCTCCTATCGAATGGCGGTGGTCACCATGCGCAAGCAGTACCCCGGCCACGCCAAACGCGTGATGTTCGGCGTGTGGTCGTTCCTGCGCCAGTTCATGTACACCAAGTTCATCCTGGTCACCGACGACGACGTCGATGCGCGCGACTGGAAGGACGTGATCTGGGCGCTGACCACGCGCGTCGACCCGGTACGCGACACGCTCCTGGTGGAAAACACGCCCATCGACTACCTGGACTTCGCCAGCCCGGTGTCCGGCCTGGGTGGCAAGATGGGCATCGACGCCACCCACAAGTGGCCGGGCGAGACCCAGCGCGAATGGGGCACGCCGATCCGCATGGACGACGCGGTGAAACGGCGTGTCGACGATCTGTGGCCCATGCTCGGCCTGTGACACGGCCGGGCCCGACGCGGAGCTGATGCCATGCACGACGACGATCTCGGACCCCCGCCACCGCAAGCCTACGAAGTCACCGAACTGGAAACGGACGATCCGCGCTGGATGTTCGAGCTGCTCGGCAACCCCGCGTTCGCGCGTGTGCCGCCGGCCAACTACCAGGCCCTGCTGGAACGCTTCACGCCACGCCTGGTACCCGCTGGTACGGTGCTGCTCGCCCAGGGCGAGGCGGGCGACTATTTCTATCTGCTGCGGCGCGGGCGCGCGCGCGTGACCCGCGTCTCGCCCACCGGCGTCAACGTGCAACTGGCGGAGATCGGCCCCGGCGAATGCGTCGGCGAAGAGGCCCTGCTCTCGGGCGAGCCGCGCAACGCCACGGTCACGCTGATCGAGGACGGCGAGGTGATGTGCCTTGCCGCCAATGACTTCCACGCGCTGTTGCGCGCCCCGCTGGTGCGCGACCTGACGCCGGACGCGGCGGTGGAACTGCTGCGCCAGGGCGCGCAACTGGTGGACGTGCGCGAGGCGGACGAATTCCGCCAGGGCAGCATCAAGGGCGCAATCAACATTCCACTGTTCCTGCTGCGGCGTAAGCTGGGCGAACTGGACCGGCGGCGACCGTGCATCGTGTTCTGCGACGACGGCCGGCGCTCCGCCACTGCCGCCTTCCTGCTGATGCAACGCGGCTATGACGCCCGCGTGTTGCACGGCGGTATCGCCGGCGTAAAGAAAACGACGACGGGCGAGAATACTTGATTATAATGCTCGGGTATTAACCGCCTGGAGGATACCCATGTCGCACACCCTGCATACCGCCGCCCAAGCCGGAGATCTCGACCAGGTTCGGGCGCTGTTGGCCGCCGGTGCCGATGCCCGTGCCACCGATGCCGACGGCAACACCGCGTTGCACCTGGCCGCGCACAACGGCCATCTGGACGTGGTACGCGCCCTGCTGGCCGCCGGTGCCGACGCCAACGCCACCGACGCCCAGGGCTGGACGCCGATCTTCAAAGCCGCCTACAACGCCGATCTGGATTGTGGCTGGGCCCCCGTCGCCCAGGCGTTGGTCGACGCCGGCGCCGACGTCAACCATCGCATCTTCTACGGGCTGACGCCGCTGATGCTGGCGGCCGGTGCCGGCGAAGCGGCGGTGTGCGAAGTGCTGCTCAACGCCGGCGCCGAGGTCAAGGCGGCCAACGACGGCGGCCGCACCGCCCTGGCCATGGCCAAGGAGCGTTTCTTCGTCGACGTCATCAACCTGTTGCACGAAGCCGAGGGCTTCGTCATGGAGACCGAGGGCGGCGGCAGTTGCGCCAGTGGTCGCAAGGGACCGCCGTCGGAAGCCAAGGTGGTCAGCTTCATCAAACGGCCGATGCACTGACCGGTCCGGCGCGCCCGTGCGCGCCCGCAACGCGGATGGATTCCGGCCGACACCTGCGTATCATGACCAGACCGTCGTGAACGAATCACCGTTATCCAGGCATGAGACCGAGGCTGCTGAGCGCGATCGGCATCGTCCTGCTGTACGCATGTTGTCTGCCCTCGCTCGCCGCGGCGCCGGAGCCGCGGCCCTTGCGCTTCGCGCCGCTGCCGCTGGAGAACCGGGAGGCCATGCTGCGCCAGTTCCTGCCGCTGGCCACGTATCTGCAACGGCAGCTCGGCCAGCCGGTGGACATGGTGTTCCACGACCGTTACGAGGCGCTGCTGGAGGCTTTCGCGCGCGGTGACGTCGATCTCGCGCTGCTCGGTCCGCTGCCCTACGTGCGCCTGCGCGAGCGCGTCGCCGGTGCCGTGCCCCTGGTGCATTTCCTGGAGGCCGACGGCACGTCGGCGTATCGCTGTGCGCTGGTCGATTTCGCCGGCGACCGTGTCACACCCGCCACCCTGCGCGCCCGCCCGCTGGCCCTTACCCAGCCGCTGTCCACCTGCGGACCGCTGGCCGCCGACCCGTTGTTGCGTGCCTATACCGGCTTCGGCCTCGACCGGGTGAGCTACCGGCATCTGCCCACGCACGAGGCGGTGGCACTGGCGGTGGTGGCCGGCGAACATCCGGCCGGCACGCTCAAGGAGAACATCGCGCGCAAGTTCGCCACGCTGGGCCTGCGTGTGCTGGCGCTGAGCGAGCCGTTCCCGGCCTTCGCGCTGGTGGCCAACGCCGCCACGCTGACGCCGGAGCGCCGGCAAGCGTTGACCCGCGCGCTGCTGCTGGCGCCTGCCGAGGCTCGCGCGGATTGGGGCCGCGACTGGCGCCACGGCCTGCGG
>CAYTRH010000032.1:0-22185 GCA_964440155.1 uncultured Thiobacillus sp.
ACCGAAGTGCGCTTCCGCTACCAGGGCCCCACCGTGCGCTGGCGGCTCGCGTCCAGCTTCCCCAAGAGCCTGGACACCATCTACGGCGCCAGCGAAGACGTGGCCCGGCGCGTGGCCGAACTGACCGAAGGCCGTTTCACGCTGCGCGTGCATGCCGGCGGCGAGCTGGTGCCCGGTCTGCAGGTGTTGGACGCGGTGCGCGACGGCAGCGTGGAGTGCGGCCACAGCGCCAGTTATTACTACGTCGGCAAGGACATGGCCTTCGCCTTCGACTGCGCGCTGCCGTTCGGCCTGACCGCACGCCAGCAGAATGCCTGGATGAGCGCCGGCGGCGGCATCGAACTGATGCGGCCGCTGTTCGCGCGCCACAACGTCATCCAGTTTCCCGGCGGCAACACCGGCGCACAGATGGGCGGCTGGTTCCGCAAGGAGATCCGCTCGCTGGCCGATCTGCGCGGCCTGAAGATGCGCATCCCGGGCATCGGCGGTCAGATCATGGCCTCCCTGGGCGCAGTGCCGATGACCCTGCCCGGCAGCGACGTCTACCCGGCGCTGGAACGTGGCACCATCGACGCCGCCGAGTGGGTCGGCCCCTATGACGACGAGAAGCTCGGCTTCCACAAGATCGCGCGCAACTACTACTACCCCGGCTGGTGGGAAGGCGGGCCGCAGTTGTCGTTCTACGTCAACCTGAAACAGTGGCAGGCGCTGCCGCCGGCGTATCGCGCCGCCTTCGAATGCGCCTGCGCCGAGGCCAACCAAGCGATGCTGGCGCGCTACGACGCGCGCAACCCGCCCGCCCTGATCCGGTTGGTGCAACAGGGTGTGCGCCTGCGCGCGTTTCCGCGTGACGTGATGGACGCCGCACGCAAGGCAGCGTTCGCACTGTATGACGCCGAAGCGGCAAAGAACCCGGAGTTCGCGCGCATCTACCAGGCCTGGCGCAACTTCCGCGACAGCCAGATCCAGTGGTTCAAGGTCGGCGAAGCCTCCTACGCCAATTTCATCTACTTCACCAAATAGGACCGACGCACCATGCGATCCAGCCCCTTGCTCCTGATCGCCGCGCTGCTACTCGCCGGCTGCGGCCAGCGTGATTCGACGCCGGAGACCGCGGCGCCTGCGCCGCAGGCAACCACGACTGCGCAAGCCGAGGAAGCACCCTTGCCGGTGGCTGCACCCGAAATCGCCAGCGACGCGGAACCCGACGTCGGCCGGCTCAAGTACGTCGCCAATTGCCTGAGCTGCCATGGCGCCAGTGGTCAGGGCATGGGGCCGTTTCCCAAGTTGGCCGGACAGTCCGCCGACGAGATCGCCACCAAGTTGCGCGACTACCGCGCCGGCAAGACGGTGGGTGCGCAGACCGCCACCATGGTGCCGTTCGCCAAGGCCCTGAGCGAGGCCGAGGTGGATGCGGTGGCACGCTACATCGCAAGCTTCTGACCCGCGCCGCACCATGTTCGAATCCGCCGAGCTGGGCCACAAGGTCGACAAGCAGACCTACGACCGGGAGGTGCCGCCGCTGCGCGAGGCGCTGCTGGACGCACAGTTCGAACTGATCAGCCGCCGCCCCTTTCCGGTCATCATCCTGATCGGCGGGGTCGACGGCGCCGGCCGCAGCGAGTCGGTCGGCCTGCTCAACGAGTGGCTGGACCCGCGCCACATCGAGACGCACGGCATGGGCGAGCCGTCCGACGAGGAACGCGACCGCCCGCCCATGTGGCGCTTCTGGCGTGTGCTCCCCGCCAAGGGCAAGATCGGCGTGTTTCAGGGCTCCTGGTACAGCCTGCCGCTACTGGCTCGCGTGTATGGCGAGATCGGCAACGGCGCGCTGGAAAAGGCCATGACCCGTATCACCCGCTTCGAACGCATGCTGTCCGATGAGGGTGCGCTGATCCTCAAGTACTGGTTTCATCTGTCCAAGCCGCGTCAGGAAAAGCGGCTGAAGGCGCTGGAGAAGGATCCGCGCACGCGCTGGCGCGTCACCGAGCGCGACTGGCGCCACTTCCGCCTGTACGACGAATTCTTCCGTGTCAGCTCGCAATGCCTGCGCACCACCAGCACGGCGTTCGCGCCGTGGTACATCATCGAGGGCGCGGACGAACGCTATCGCGCCCTCACCTTCAGCCGCATCCTGCTGGACAGCCTGCGCCGGCGGCTGGAGGAACCCGAGCCGGTGGCGCGTCACGCGCCCGCGCCGCCGGCGCCCCCGCGCGTCGACACCTTGCATGTGCTCAAGGCGCTGGATCAGTCCCAGTCGCTGGACAAGACCCGCTATCAGGATCAACTCGAGGACCTGCAAGGGCGGCTCAACCTGCTCACCCGCCACCCCGGTTTCAAGGACATCTCCGTGGTGTGCGTGTTCGAAGGCTCGGACGCCGCCGGCAAGGGCGGCAGCATCCGGCGCATCACCGGTGCGCTGGACGCGCGCATCTATCAGGTGATTCCCATCGCCGCGCCCACCGACGAGGAAAAAGCCCATCCCTATCTGTGGCGCTTCTGGCGCCACCTGCCGCGCCGTGGCCGTTTCACGCTGTTCGATCGTTCCTGGTACGGCCGCGTGCTGGTGGAGCGCGTCGAGGGCTATTGCAGCGAGTACGACTGGATGCGCGCCTACAACGAGATCAATGAGTTCGAAACACAACTGGTCGAGCACGACATCGTCGTGGTCAAGTTCTGGCTGGCGATCACCGCCGATGAACAGTTGAAGCGCTTCAAGGCGCGCGAGAGCACGGGCTTCAAGCGTTTCAAGATCACCGACGAGGACTGGCGCAACCGCGAGAAATGGGCTGAATACGAACAGGCGGTATGCGACATGGTCGACCGCACCAGCACCGAGATCGCACCCTGGACCCTGGTGCCGGCCAATGACAAATACCACGCGCGCATCCAGGTTTTGCGCACACTGTGCGAGCGCATCGAGGCAAAACTGGACGCGCGCAAGAGCAAGACCAAGAGCGGCTGAATTCCCGCCGCCGGGGTGCGCGCTCAGCGGATCGCCAGCAGTTCCACCTCGAACACCAACGTGGCGTTGGGTGGGATCACACCGCCCGCGCCGCGAGCGCCATAGCCAAGTTCGGGCGGAATGGTCAGCTTGCGCCGCCCGCCCACGCGCATCCCGGCGACACCCTCGTCCCAACCGCGAATGACATGGCCCCGCCCGAGCGGGAAATCGAACGGCTCGTCGCGGTCGACACTGGAATCGAACTTGCGCCCGTCGGTGAGCCAGCCGGTGTAGTGCACTTGCACGACCTGTCCGGCCACTGCCGTATCCCCCTCGCCCAAGGCGAGATCCTCGATGATCAAACCGCTTGCTGTGGGTTGTGACATGGAAATTCCCTCTGTTGGGGTATCGCACCCCGGGTTGCAGTGAAGCCGCGGCAGCGCGCCGCGGCGCGGCCGGCTCAGTGGATGACCACCAGCACCACGCGCCGGTTTTGTTCGCGTCCGGCACGCGTGGCATTGCTCGCCACCGGCGCACTCTGGCCATAGGAGATGGTCGCCAGCCGGTGCAACGGAATGCCCGCCTCCATGTGCAGATGACGACGCACCGCCTCGGCACGCGCCTCGCCCAGCCGCAGGTTACCGGCGGCGGAGCCGGTGTTGTCGGTATGCCCCTGAATCTCGATGTACACGTTGAAATCGTCGTCCACCAAGGACTTGGCAAAAGCGTCCAACTCGGCCTTCGCCGCCTTGCTCAGCACCGCGCTGCCGGTGGCGAACTTGAGGCGGTCGTTGGACAACATGACCTCGTAGATCAGCTTGCCCTTGGTCAGTCGCCGTGCCTCCTCGGCACGCTCTAGCGCTTCGCGCGCGGTGCGCGACAACTGGGCGATGTCGGCCTCGGTGCGCGCCACCCGCACACCCTGGGCCTCCAGCTTCGCCACCAGCTCATCCAGACGTGCTTCGTTCGCGCGCACCACGGCATCGGACTGGTTGACGCGCTGGTCCAGACGACCGACCTGCTCGCCCACCGGCTGCACCTGGCTGCGCACATACTCCCGCACATACTCCTTGGTCGCGCACCCCGATAACGACAACGACGCAAGCAAGGCGAGGGTCAAGACGGATTTCATATCACACCTCTTGAAGAATTTTCGGGAAACCATTGATTCAGTTTAGCTTATCGTCCAAACATGACAAAACTTGATACCCGCAAGCTTGCACGCGGATAAGAATAGGGTCCGCATCGCTAACATTCGATGCGGAAACGACACATCCGGAGGTGTACATGCAACCAAGACCGCAAGCATCGACCGCAGTTCCAACCCGCATCCTGCTCGCCGTCACCGGCCTCACCCCGCAGGTGGTCACCGAAACCCTCTATGCCCTGGCCTTCCAGCATGGGACCCCCTGGCTTCCCGACGAGGTGCACCTCATCACCACCGCCACCGGCGCGGAGAACGCCCGCCTCAACCTGCTGACCGGAGAGGCCTGGTTCCACCGCCTGGTGGCGGACTACCGCCTGTCCGCCATCGCTTTTCCGGCGGAGAACATCCACATCCTTCGCGGCGCCGATGGCCATCCTCTGGACGACATCCGCACGCCCGAACAGAACACCCTGGCCGCCGACTTCATCACCGAGACCGTGCGCCGCCTCACGGAACCCCCGAATACCGAACTGCACGTCTCCATCGCCGGCGGCCGCAAGACCATGGGTTACTACCTGGGTTACGCCCTGTCGTTGTATGGCCGGCCCCAGGATCGGCTCTCCCACGTCCTCGTCAGCGAGCCTTACGAGACCAACCGTGACTTCTACTACCCCACCCCCTACGATCACCCCATCCACAGCCAGCGCGGCGGCAGGGAGATCACGGTCAACGCCCGCCATGCCCGGGTGGAACTGGCCAATATTCCCTTCGTGCGGCTGCGCGAGGGCCTGCCGGCAGAACTCCTGCGCGGCACCGCCAGCTTTTCCCGCAGCGTGGCCGCGGCGCAGTGCACCGGGCGGCGGCTGGAACTGCGCCTCGATCTCGGCCGCCGCAAGGCCAGCGCCGGCGGAGAGGCGGTGCGCCTGACCGCCCAGAACTTCGCCCTGCTGCTCTGGCTGGCGCGGCGGCGCCTGGCCGGCAGCGGGCCGGTGCATTGCTCGGTGAACGGCTACAACCGCGAGGCGGCCGAGGAATATCTGGCCGTGTGCCGCGGCCTGTTCGGCGAATTCTCTGCCGAGTATGAGAAGGCCGGGCACGCCCTGGACCGCGGCATGGACAGCAACTGGTTCAGCCCGGCCAAGAGCCGCCTGAAAAAGGCCCTGGTCCACGCTCTGGGCGAGAGCGGCGCGCAACCGTATCTCATCCGCGCCCTTGGGCCGAAAAAGGGCAACCAGTTCGAGCTGGCTTTGCCCCCCGAATCCATCCACATCGAGGCATGAACATGTCCGACACCACCCTGACCTGCCCCAACTGCGGCTACGCCATCCCTCTCACCGAGGCCCTCACCGCCCAGCTCTCCGGCCAGCTCGAAGCGCGCCTGAAGGCCGAGCACGAGGCCCGCATCAAAGTCGCCACCGCGCAAGCCGAGGCCCGCGCCCGCGGCGAACTCACCGCTCAGGTCGAGGCGCTCACCCGGCAGCTCACCGACCAGACCCGTCACGCCCGGGAAGCCGAGGCGCGGGAGCTCGAACTCAAGCGCCGCGCCCTGGAACTGGAGGAGCACAGCCGCACCCTGGCCGAGCGCACCCGCCTGGAAGTCGAGGAAAAGCTGCGCAAGGAAGCGGAGGAGAAGACCCGCACCCTGCTCGCCCTGGCCCAGACCCAGGCCAGGCGCGAAGCCGCCCTGGAGCTCGAACAGCTCAAAGGCCAGCTCGCCGCGCAGCAGGCCAAGACCGATGAGGCGCAGCGGCGCGAGCTGGAACTCGCCCGCCAGGCCGAGGCGTTGCGGCAGAGACAGCAGGAACTCGACCTGGAGCTGGAGCGGCGCCTCGCCGCCGCCCGCACCGAGGAGGAAAAACGCCTGCGCCAGCTCATCGGCGAAGAGCAGTCGCTCAAGCTTGCCGAACGCGACAAACAGATCGGCGACCTGAAAAAGCTCATCGAGGAGATGAAGCAGAAGAGCGAGCAGGGCAGCCAGGAGACCCAGGGCGAGGTGCTGGAGCTGGACATCCAGGCCGCCCTGGAGCGGCAGTTCCCCCACGACGAGATCGCCCCCGTGCCCAAGGGCGTGGCCGGCGCCGACCTCATCCAGACCGTGCGCGACGGCCAGGGCCGTGCCTGCGGCAGGATCGTCTGGGAGACCAAGAACACCAAGCACTGGTCGCGCGAGTGGCTCGCCAAGCTCAAGGACGACACCCGCACCGTGGGCGGCAACCTGCCGGTGCTCGTCTCCACCGCGCTGCCCGAGGGCCTGCACGAATTCGGCCTGCTGGAAGGCGTGTGGGTGGCCAGCCGGCGCGCCTGGCCGGCCCTCGCGGTGGCACTGCGCGAGCAGCTCGTGCAGGTGGCCTTCGCCCACGCCGCCCAGGAAGGCCGGCAGGAGAAGATGGAAGTGCTCTACCGCTATCTCTCCGGCGACGCCTTCCGGCAGAAGGTCACCGGCATCGTCGAGGCCTTCACCGCCATGCAAGACCAGCTCGCCCGCGAGCGGCGGGCCATGGAGAAGCTGTGGAAGGAACGCGAGAAGCAAATCGAGCGGGTCGTCGCCAACACCGTCGGCATGTACGGCGAGATGCGCGGCATTCTCGGCGGCGGCCTGCCGGAGATCCCCCAGCTCAGCCTGGAAGGGGCGATGGGGTTGCTGGAGGAATGAGCACGCCTGGCGGCAAGCTTGCGGGCAAGGTCCGCGGCACGGAATCGGGGCAGGATGCAGGTCACATTGGGAGCGAGCGCATGAACACACTCGAATACACCGTCCACTTCAACACCCCCGCCTTCCTCGGCGACGCCGAGCAGAACGGCCGCTGGCGCACGCCGCCGATCAAGGCGCAACTGCGTCAGTGGTGGCGGGTGGTTTATGCCACCGAGCCCCCGTTAAAGCTCGACCTGGACACGATGCGGCGGGAGGAGGGACAACTCTTTGGCGTGGCCAGTGACGGCGAAGGAGACAGCCGGAAGAGCCGGATGCGAATCCGTCTGGACCGGTGGGACGAAGGGCGCCTGAAAAAACAGCAATGGCCGTCGGATTCATCAGTCACCCACCCGAAAGTCAAAAATCGCGAAGGGAATCCCGTACCCGTGGGCGCGTCGCTGTATCAAGGGTTCGGTCCCTTGGTGTATGACAACCAACAGCGGAAGACCACGCTCAAGGCCAACGCCGCCATCCAGGCCGGCGAAGAAGCGACGCTGTCCATCGCCGTCCCGGATGAACACGCCCCGCGTCTGGCATGCGCCCTCTGGCTCATGGACCGCTACGGCACCCTGGGCGGGCGCAGCCGCAACGGCTGGGGGTCGTATGCCCTTCTCCCCTCCCCCGCGGGGGGAGGGGCCGGGGGAGAGGACATGCCGCCGCTGCGATCATGGCAGGACTGCCTCGCCCTCGACTGGCCGCACGCCATTGGCCGCGATGGCAATGGCGCGCTGATCTGGCAGACCGCGCCACATGCCGACTGGAAGGCGCTGATGAAGACGCTGGCCGTCCTCAAGATCGGGCTGCGCACGCAGTTCGCCTTTACCACCGGCAGGAACGCACCGCGGACGGAAGAGCGCCACTGGCTGAGCTACCCGGTCACCAACCACTCGGTGGCCGCCTGGGGCAACAACGCCCGCCTGCCGAACCAGTTGCGCTTCAAGGTGCGCGCCGCGCCGGACGGCCAACTCGTCGGCGTGATCTTCCACATGCCGCACCTGCCGCCGGCGGCGTTCCGGCCCGACCGCGCAGCCATCGCGCGGGTATGGAATCAGGTGCATGCCTTCCTCGACGCCCCCGCGCAAAAACTCACCCGCATCCCGGAGTAAGCCATGAACGACGAAACACTCTGGCAAACCAAGCTCGCCGCCCGCATCCACGACCCGGCGGAAAAGGCCCTGGTGCTGCTGCGCGACCCGGCGGGGCATGAAAACGGCACATCCAAGGCGCTAAAGCGTTTGCTGGCCATTGGTTCCGAGCCTCTGCCCGACACCATCGACCCGGACAACGACGCGGTGCTGTCCCGAGTCATCTTCAAGCGCGGCCTCAAGTCCCGGATTTACAAGCATGTGCAACGAGCCGACTGGTGGGCTGCTGCCGCTGATCGTCCGCAATGGCCCTGGCAGGAAATCCGCGTTCAGACCAAGACAGGCGAAG
Source organism: uncultured Thiobacillus sp. (assembly GCA_964440155.1). Lineage (GTDB taxonomy): Bacteria > Pseudomonadota > Gammaproteobacteria > Burkholderiales > Thiobacillaceae > PFJX01. The sequence continues at coordinate 8,218 of CAYTRH010000032.1, forward strand.
TAAAGACGATCAAGGTCGCCGACGGCGCGCAGGTGCGCTGGGCCAATAAGCCGGTGCTGATCCATCCGCTAACCGGTACGCAGTTCGACCTGGGTCAGCAGGGTGGCTTGAGGGACACCGATTTCCATGACATCAAGGCCCGCAGCTTTGAGCATTTTTCCGGTCTGCTGAAGACCCTTGGCATCGATGCCGACAGCATGACCGAGGACCACCTGCGCAAGACCCTGTTCGCCTTCTGGCGCTTCGGCCCTGAACTCTCGGTGACCGGTGCCGACACGGCGGATTTCGGCAAGCTGGGATCCCTGTGGGAAATGCTCCCCGCCGACACCCGCATTCCGGATCACTCCATCTGGGACCACCTGGACCTCACCTCCGCCTTCGCCGGCGCCTTTGTCGCCGACCCGGAGGGCGAGGCGGCGCTGCTGGCCCTGTCCATCGGCCCGGTGCAGGGCTTCATCGCCGCCGCGCGCAAGATGGACGACCTGTGGGCCGGCTCCCATCTGCTCTCGCGGCTGGCCTGGGAGGCCATGCGCCCGGTGTGCGAGGCGCTGGGCCCGGATGCCATCCTCTTCCCCCGCCTGCGCGGCATCCCCCAGGTGGACCTGTGGCTGCGCGACCGGATGGACCTGCCCGATGCCCTGTTCAAAGACTGCGACTGGATGCGCGGCGGCACCGACGCCAATCCCCTGTTTTCTGCGGCGCTTCCCAACCGTTTCGTCGCCGTGGTGCCGGCCAGCCAGGCGCGTGAGATAGCCGAACAGGTCACCCAGGCCGTGCGCGGCTGGCTGAAGCAGTTGGGCGACGACGTGGTCTCCCGCCTGCTGAAAGAAGCCGGCTACGACGTGGAGACCACCACCACACCCTACGCGCAGATGCGGGAACAGCTCGCGGGTTTCCCCGAGGTGCACTGGGCCGCCGTGCCGTTCTCCCTCATCCGGCCGCGCAACGCCGAAAAACAGACCGATCTGGACACAAGCGCCCTATCCGCTGCCATGGCCCCGTTTTTCGGCATGGAAGCGGGCAAGCCCTGCGGCTTCCTCGCCACCCCCGCCTGGCAGGCCCTGCAAAAGGAGATCGACTGGAAGGATGGCACCACCTTCTTCGCCCCCAATCCCGGCGTGCTCTACCCGGCGGTGTACGACCTGGCCGAACGGGTGCTGGCCGCCGCCAAGTCTGCACGAACCTTCGAGCAGACCGAACAGGCGGGCTGGCGTGAGTCACTCACCGGTGAAACCGAATGGCTTACCACCGACCGGGCCCAGCTCGCCATCCCGCCGGGCGGTCGCAAGGACACCCTGTGGACCCACATCGCCGAGCGCAAGCCCGCCTGGGCGAAAAAGGGCGAACACCTCGGCGCGCTCTCGGCCATCAAGCGCCTGTGGCCGACCATCTTCGCCGAGGAGGTGGGCCGTGCCCTCGCCGCCGGTGAACGGGGCGAGCAACAGGACATCGGCCGCTTCGTCGTCTCCACCCACACCATGGCGCTCGCCCACCAGCTCGACCTGTGGCTGGAAAAGGGAGGTCTCACCGTCTCCGGCCTCGACGTGCGGGGGGCCGAGAGTGTCGCCCTGCCGCGCCGGCTGGTGCGGCGCCACCAGGCCAACCCGGCCCTGGCCGACGCCAAACGCATCCCCGGCCTGCTGGAAGCGGCGCGGGAGGCCGAGGAGGACGGGGTCCTGGAGCAGGCCCAGCGCCAGATCCGCCAGGCCATCGGCGCGGCCCTGGGCAAGGCGGAAGCCCGGCTGGAAACCTACTACGCCCTGCTCATGATGGACGGCGACCGCATGGGCGCCATCCTTTCCGGTGACGAGAAGACCGCCATCCCCTACCGGGAAAGCTTCCACCCCCAGGTGCAGCAAGGCTTCGACCAGCACGCCGCGAAGCAGCCGCTCATCAGGAAATACGGTGATCAGAAGCGCCCCGTTTCCCCCAACCGGCACCTGGCCATCTCCGGCGCCCTCAACGACTTCTCCCAGACCGTGGTGCGCCACGTGGTCGAGGAGGAGCATCTGGGCCGGGTGATCTACGCCGGCGGCGACGACGTGCTGGCCATGCTGCCGGTGGCCGACCTGCTCTCCACCATGCAGCGCCTGCGCCATGCCTACTCCGGCCAGGACCCGGAACACGAGCGCGGCGTCTGGCAGGGCCTGACCCTGCGAAGCGGTTTCGCCGCCCTCAAGAACGGGGAGCGCCTGCGCGTCATGCGCATGATGGGGGAAAACGCCACCGCCAGTTGCGGCGCCGTCATCGCCCACCACCAGGCGCCCCTGTCGGCGGTGATGCGCGAGCTGCGCGCGGCGGAGAAACGCGCCAAGACCGAAGGCGGACGGGATGCCTTCTCCATCACCGTCATCAAGCGCTCTGGCGGAGCGCTCCAGCTCACGGAAAAATGGGGCGAGCCGGTCACCCTGCTCAATGACCTCATCGCCTTCCTGGGGGACGCCGCCACTTCCCGCCGCGCCGTGTACAACAGCCTGGAATGGCTGAAGGACCTGCCCGACCCCAAGGGGAAGCCGGAAATGCTCGAAGCGCTGCTCGCCTACCAGCTTACCCGGCAATCGGGTGGCGATGCCAAGCACCAAGCTTCAGCCCTGGCCCAACGCCTAGCCGCGCGGACCGCCGCACAGCCCGGGGACGGCCTCATCTGGCTGGAAAACTTCCTCACCGTGGCCGAATTCCTGGCCCGGGAAACCCGTAGCGGAGGTGACGCATGAGCGTGGAGACCCGATTCCTCGAACCCCTGGACGTGCTCTTCCTGCGCGGCAACAAGCTGTTCGGCGATCCCGGCAGCTTCGGCGAGGCCCTGGTGCCACCCTGGCCCTCGGTGGCGGCAGGCGCCATCCGCTCGCGCATGCTGGCCGATGACCGCGTCGATCTGGCCGCCTTCGCCCGGGGTGAAGTCGAGCATCCGGTCCTGGGCACCCCCCAGGAGCCCGGCCCGTTCCGGGTGACGGCCTTCCAGCTCGCCCGCCGCCTGGCCGACGGCCGGGTGGAGACCCTGTATCCCATGCCAGCCGACCTGGTGGTCACGGAGAACACGGCAGGCCATGCAGCGGTCCAGACCCTCACCCCGCGCCCGGCGGCCCAGGGGTTGCAAAGCTCCGCGCCGCTGCCCCTGCTGCCCGTGCTGGCCGAGAGGGAGCGCAGCAAGCCCGCGGCCGGCTACTGGCTCAACGAGACCGGTTGGCGCGCCTATCTGGCGGGCAAGACGCCGGACGCGGTCGAACTGGTACACGCCAGCCAACTCTGGAGCCTCGACCACCGGGTGGGAGTGGGCTTGGAGGCCGCCACCCTGCGCGCCGCCGATGGGCGCCTGTTCACGGTGCAGGCGGTGGCCCTGCGGCCAGGCGTCGGCTTCCTTACCGCCGTCCGCGGTGCCAAGCCGCCCAACGCAGGCACGGTCCGCCTAGGGGGCGATGGCCGCGCCGCCGCCGTCCATGCCGTCGAAAAGGCCCTGCCCGAGCCGGACTACGCCGCCATCGCCAAGGCGGGCCGCTGCCGCCTGGTGCTCACCACCCCGGGACTGTTTGGCTCCCCTCGCCCGCAAGCGGGAGAGGGGCCGGGGGAGAGGGCGGGCTGGCTGCCTACCGGCAGCCGCCGGGAGGCCGATGGCAGTTACCGTTTCGAATTGCACGGCGTCCGTGGCCGCCTGGTGTGCGCCGCCGTGCCCCGCGCCGAGGTCGTCTCCGGCTGGGATCTCGCGCGCTGGCAACCCAAGCCCGCCCGACGCGCCGCGCCCATGGGCAGCGTCTGGTGGCTGGATGAACTGCAAGCCACCCCCGAGGCCCTTTGCAAGCTTGCCGACGCGGGCCTGTGGGGCGAACCCTGCGAAGATGCCACCCGCCGCGCCGAGGGCTTCAACCGGGTCGTGCTGGCCGGCTGGGAGTGATGCAATGAGACAGGAATCCTCAAGTCCACAGCGTGCGGATCGGATAGCGTTGGATCGCGCGAGCCGGAGTCACCAAGGCCATGCCGTGCTCGATGGCCTGGCAGATCAGCAGCCGGTCGAAAGGATCGTGATGGATGGGGGGCAGTTTGAGCACCTGCGCCGCCGTCTCCTCGGTCATGGCAAGGGCGCTCAGGCCCAGCCGTTGGCGCAACTCGATGAAGTAGCGCTCGGGCGCGGTCGGCACATGCAGGGTCATCGCCTTGCCCAGCGCGAGCTTGACGAGGATTTCCCAGATCGACACGGCGCTGACGAACGGTTCGTGATTGGGGTCTTGCAATACCTCCCGGGCGGCCCGGCCGAGCCTGTCCGGACTTTCCGCGAACCAGAGAAACGTACAGGTATCGAGCAGCAGCCTCATGCCGGCGGCTTCCAGTCCGGGTGGAGGGGATCGTCAGGTGTCAGCCCGTACCACTCGGCCAGTTCGCCCTCGCTCATCGGTTCGAAGAATGCTGGATGCACGGTGAATTCCCCGCGCGCCAGACCCATAGCGCGCGGCGTTTTCGCGGTCTCCGGCCCGATCGCCACCAGCTTCGCGATCGGCTTGTTGCGCCGGGCGATCACCACCGTCTCGCCCGCCTCGACCGCCGCCAGGTATTCGGAAAAATGCGCTTTCGCCTCGTGAATGTTGACCGGATTCATCCTCAGTTGACCCATAACCTGACCCACTGAACGGAGTCTAGACCATGTTCGAAAAACACGCCGCCGTATTCCTCTACGCCGTCAGCCCCGTCCACATGGGCGCGGGCCAGGCCGTTGGGGTCATCGACAACCCCATCCAGCGCGAGCGCCACACCGGCCACCCCTGCTTTGCCGGCTCCGGCATCAAGGGCGCGGTGCGGCATGGGTTCGAGGCCCTGGGCGGCGACAAATCGCTGCTCGACCGCCTGTTCGGCCCCGATACCGGCTCCAGCGATCTCCATGCCGGCGCGGTCAGCTTCGGCGACGCCCAGCTGGTCGCCCTGCCGGTGCGCAGCCTCAAGGGCGGCTATGTCTATGCCACCTGCCCGCAGGCCCTCTCCCGCGCCCAGCGCCTGCTGGGCCTGATCGGGATAACAACCGACTGGGCCGTGTCCGCCGTGGCCGAAGGTCAGTGCCTGCTGGCCAACCCGGCGCTGCTCTCCGGCGACAAGCTGCACCTGGAAGCCTTCGAGTATGTGGCAAAAGTCTCGCAGGACCTGCCCAAACTGGCCGCAGACCTCGCCACCCGCGCCCTGCCCGTGGGCAGCGGCTACGATTACTTCCGCGCCAAGCTGAAGACCGACCTGGTCGTCCTCTCCGACACCGACTTCGCCTACTTCGCCCAGAACGCCATGCTGGTGGAGCCCCATGTCCGAATCAACGCGGAGACCGGCACCGCCGACGACCGCGGCCTGTTCTACACCGAGAACCTGCCGCCCGAATCCCTGCTGGTAGCGCCCATGCTGGCCAGCCAGACCCGCACCGGCAAGGACGACAACCCCGCCGAAACCGTCATGGCCCAGATCAAGGGGGTCCTACACGGCAAGCTGCTGCAGATCGGCGGCGATGTCACCACCGGGCGCGGCCTGGTGGTGGCCCGGGTGGTGGAGGGCTGAGACCATGAGCAAACCTACCCTGGAACAGCAGCGCGCCCAGGACGCCTGGGCCAAGAGCGCCCACTACACCAAGGAGCACGTCAACGTCGCCAAGGGCCTGCCGGCCCTGATCATGAACAGCGGCCTCATGCAGGTGTTGGCGTTTTGTCACGAAAAGGGCGGCGCCAACGAGCAGGTCGCCGCCCATCTGCGCCAATGGCTGGGCAAGCGCTTCAACGGGCAGGACCGGGACCCCGGCTTCGAGCCCCTGATGCAGGCACTCATGAACGCCAGCCCGCAGGATTTCCAGACCATCACCGCCGAGGCCTTCGCCTGGCTGCGCTGGCTGCGGCAGATGGCCGCCGCGAGGCTGGGATGAGACTAAGTTGCCGCGCCTCAGGACAAACCGCGCAGGCGAAGATAAGCCTCGCGCGGGCTGACGATGGGCAGGTCATCCACCTGCCCCAGGTCCAGCAGCGCCTGGTCACCGGTGACGAACCAGTCCGCCCCGGCGCCCAGCGCTGCTGCGAGGATCCAGGCATCGTCCGGGACGGGGATGTTCGCGATCGGCGCTTCGGCTGCGGGAAGCACGACACAGGCCTCGGAAAAGAATTCCCCAGCCAGGGCGAGTTCCCGTTCTCCCGCCTGAAACTTGGTTTCGGCGATGCGGAAGAACTCCTGTTTTACCCGTTCATCGAGCAACAGTTCCGCCTCGTTCTCTACTCCTGCCGCCAGCAATTCCGCGCACAGGCCTCGGCCCAGGATCGCGCTCAGCCACACGTTGGTATCGATGAAGATCTTCACGAAAAGTCGCGGAAGAAATCCTCGTCCGTCAGATACCCCGCCTTCTCGGCAAAGGGGCGCAACGCCTGCTGTGATCGCTTCAGTGCCGCAAGTGCCAACTGCTTGTGGATGAAACTCCGCACCAGATCGCTTTTGGACCGATGGGTCTCCTGGGCCAAAAGGCTCAGTTCTGCATCCAGCTTGTCATCCAGACGAATGGTCAACGAACTCATCGGGCGCTCCCATTTGTAAGTCAATGTAATACAGGATACCACGCCATGCCAATCGCCGCCGTGCCCGCCTACCTGGGCAATGAGTTCAAAGACGCCTCGCCCGGAATGCGTTTCGGGATGTATCTCAAGCTCTGGGGGGTCAACCGCCGCACCCAGGCGCTGCTGTGGCAAACGCATGACATCGCTTACGAAGTGCGCGGCCAGCAGCAGCAAGAGCGCGAAGTCAAATACGAAAACAAGGTCTCGGCGCTCGCCGACAGCACCAAGCTCACCCCGCGCGACAAAGCCGTCATGCAAGGGCTCGCCAGCCGCCAATCCGCCCTGGCCGCCACCGTCGCCGCGGACCAACTGCTCCGCCTCGACGCCCTCGCCACCGCCCCCTTCACCACCGGCCTGGGCAACGAACACCCGCTGGAAAACGGCTTTGCCTTCCTCAACCCCTACGGTTTGCCTTATCTGCCCGGCTCCGGCGTCAAGGGCGTGCTGCGCCAGGCCGCGCGGGAACTGGCCAAAGGGGAATGGGGCAAGAAGCGTGGCTGGGACGAGGCGCTCGACTACGAAATCACGATCGACCGCAAACCGGTACGGCTGTCCATGCTCGACGTGCTGTTCGGGCGCGAATCCGCGGACGGCGACACCGAGCACGTGCGTGGCGCCCTGACTTTCTGGGACGTCCTCCCCCAGATCAAGGGCGACAGCCTGATGGTCGAGATCATGACCCCGCACCAGTCCCACTACTACCAGCAAAAGCGCGACCGCAGGGCCGGCGACAGCACCAGCCCGCACGACTCCGGCCAGCCCAACCCCATCAGCTACCTCACCGTGCCCCCGGGTTCCGGCTTCGCCTTCCATGTAGTCTGCGATAGCGCGCATCTGACCCGCCTCGCCCCGGCGCTGCTGGACGATGACAACGGCAAACCACGCTGGCAGACGCTCATGACCACCGCCTTCGAGCACGCCTTCCAATGGCTGGGCTTCGGCGCCAAGACGGCGGTGGGCTACGGCGCAATGGAAAGCGAGGCCATGCGTCAAACTCGCGCACAAGAGGCCGAACGCCAGCGAGAAGCCCGGAAAGAAGATGACCACCGGGAAAAAGCTCTGCGGCAACAGGCCGAAGCCGTACCCTGGCCTGGTGCACGGCTCAAATTCAACCGCGCCAACAAAGCACTCACGGCGGAGAAAGACGGCAAGAGCGCTACCGCCATTGCACCCAAAGGTGAGGAACTGCTCGCCAGCCTGCCAGTGGAAATCCGTAGGAAGGTGGAAACCAACCAGTACGTCAAAGCCACAGCGTACGTGGCAGGCACGACCTTGGTGCGCGTCGAGCCATGACCACCTTCTTCGTCACCCGTCACCCCGGCGCCGTCGAATGGGCGCGCCGGCACGGGGTCGAGGTGGACCGGCGCATCGTCCACCTCGACCCTGCCGAAGTCGGTGCCGGCGACACGGTCATCGGCACCCTGCCGGTGAACCTGGCGGCCGAGGTCTGCACCCGCGGCGGGCATTACGTCAATCTCTCGCTCGACCTGCCGCCCGAGGCACGAGGCCGGGAGCTCAGTGCCGACGAGCTGGAGCGCTACGGCGCCCGGCTGGAGGCGTATCACGTCCAGCCCGTTGCCGGCCAGACCGTAACGGACTAGCCTGACATAACCAATTCAGAATGGAGTATTGATCATGTATTCAATGAAAATGTCAGAAGGTGGGCGGGTTGTCGTGCCTGCGGAAATCCGCAAGGCCCTGGGGCTCAAGGAAGGCGACACCGTGCTCTGGGAAATGATCGACGGCGAAGCGCGCATGACCACCAAATTGCAGCGTATGCGAAAGGCCCAGGAACTGGTACGGCAATATGTACCCGAAGGGGTTTCGCTCGTGGATGAACTCATCGCCGAACGGCGCGCCGAGGCCGAGCGTGAGTGAATACGTCCTGGACGCCTCGGCTCTCATCGCCTACCTGCACCAAGAGCCCGGCTGGCCACGTGTCGAATCGCGGATCGCGGAACACCGCTGCCACCTGCTGACCATCAATCTAGCCGAAGTGCTCACCCGCTTGAGCGACTGGGCCGTGCCCGTACAGGAAATGAAACACCGCCTGGACGGACTGGAATTGAACATTGTCCCTTTCGACGAAGACCTCGCCGTGGCCACGGCCGGGCTACGCCCCGCCACCCGCGCCCTGGGTCTGTCGCTGGGCGACCGGGCCTGCCTTGCGCTGGCGCGCCAGCTCGAAGCCATCGCCCTCACTGCCGACCGGCCCTGGCTCAACCTCGATCCCGCGCTTGGCGTCAGGATCGAATGCATCCGGCCCGATTGACCCGACGTGAGACAGCCCCCGAAAGGAAACCCCATGACCACCCTGATCAGCTTCCTCGGCAAACAGCAGCAAGGCTACCGCACCGCCACCTACCGCTTCGATGCGGCCTACGCTGCGTGCGTGCCGTTCTTCGGCATGGCCCTGGCCGAGTATCTGCACCCGGACCGGCTCATCCTGCTGGGCACCTCGGGCAGCATGTGGGACGTCTTTTTCGAGCGGGAAGGAGACCATGGCGACGACGGTCTGCTGGGCATCATCGACGCGGCGGCCGGCAATGCCGTCACCGAAGACCTGCTCGCCGACCACGCCCGCCGGCTGTCCGACAAGCTCGGCTACCCGGTCGAATGCCAGCTCATCCCCTACGCCCGCGACGAAGCCGAGCAGACCGGCATCCTTGCCAAGCTCGCCGACGCGCTGAGCGAAGGCGAGCGCGTGGTGCTCGACGTCACCCACGCCTTCCGCCACCTGCCCATGCTGGCCCTGGTCGCCGCCCGCTATCTGAAACACGTGCGCCATGTCGAAGTCACGGACATCTACTACGGCGCCCTGGAGATGACTCCGCCTGACGGGGAAACACCGGTACTGCGCCTGGGCGGCATGCTGAAGATGCTCGACTGGGTGGACGCCCTCGCCACCTATGAGAAAGACGGCGATTACGGCCCCTTCGCGGCGCTGCTCGAAGCGGACGGCATGGAGCCCGGCCGCGCCGCCCTGCTGGAAAAAGCCGCCTTCTTCGAGCGCACCGGCAACCCGGTCAAGGCGCGGCAAACCCTGACCAGCGTCACCGGCTCGGTGAAAACCCACAACGGACCACTGGGAAGCCTGTTCCGCGATGAGCTGGTCAAGCGCCTGAGCTGGTTCCGCGCGCCCGACCGGGCTGGATGGGAAGCCGAACTGGCCCGCGCCTATCTGGACCGGCGTGACTACCTGCGTGCCGCCACCTTCCTGTACGAAGCCTTCGTCACCCGTGCCACCCTCGACACCGGCGGCGACCCCAACGACTTTGAGCTGCGCAAGCAAGCCTATGGCGGGGCGCGCGAAGAGAACCCGGACGTCAAGACCCTCGAATACCTGCGCAACAGCCTGGCCCACGGCGTGCGCCCGCAGAACGACCGGCATGTCCGCCTGCTCGGCGACGAGCACACCCTGCGCAACACGCTGGCACGACTTGCCAATCACCTGTTCCAACGCCCATGACCCTCCCCACCCCCTTCCCCGTCGCCCGCTACCGCTTCGACTGCGTCGTCGAAACCCCGCTGCACCTGCCCGAATACGCCGGTTCGGCGCTGCGCGGCGCATTTGGCCGGGCACTGCGGCGTACCGCCTGCATGACCCGGCAGCCGGAATGCAAACCCTGTCCGCTCTACCGAAGCTGCCCCTATCCGGCCATCTTCAGCCCGCCGCCGCCGCCCGAACACCCCTTGCAGAAGTTCTCCGAGATCCCGGCCGCTTTCGTGGTGGAGCCGCCCGACTGGGGAGAGCGCGACTACGCGCCAGGAGACACCCTGCAATTCCATTTCATCCTCTGCGGCCGGCCGCTCGAACACCTGCCCCTCGTCGTCCATGCCTGGCAGCGCGCGCTCGCCCGCGGCATCGGCCGCGGCGATGGCACTGCCCGCCTGGAGCGTGTCAGCCTGCTCGACGGCGACGGCGAGACCCGCGTGTTCGAAGCCGCCGTCGGCCGGCTCGCCCCCCACCAACCCGTGCTGCCGCAAGCCGAAGACGCGCCGCCGCGCGAGACCCTGAGCCTGCGCTTCCTCACCCCCCTGCGCATCCAGCACGAAGGCCGCCCCCTGCGGCCCGCCGCGCTCACCCCGCGCGCCTTCCTCATGGCCCTGGTGCGGCGCGTCGCCCTCATCAGCGAATTCCACCTGGGCCAGCCGCTCACCCTGGATTTTCATGACCTGGGCGAGCGCGCCGCCGGCATCGGCTCCGAAAAGCACCTGCACTGGCGCGACTGGACCCGTTACTCCAGCCGGCAGAAACAGGAAATGGTGCTCGGCGGCTGCGTCGGCGAATGGACCCTAAGCGGCGACCTCACCCCTTTCCTGCCCTTCCTGCATGCCGGCCGCTGGCTGCACGCCGGCAAGAACGCCAGCTTTGGCCTGGGTCGCTACGACTGGGGATAGGGCACTCCTCGCGGTTCCTTTGCCGGCAAGCTTGCAACGGCCTCGCGTACCCCGGGCATGCGCTATACCAGAGCCGTAAACGGGAAAACACCATGCTTGCCAGCCCCCAACGCAGCCTTTACCTCGTCGCCTACGACATCGCCGACCACCGGCGCCTCGCCCAGGTGCACCGTTACCTGCTGGGCTGGAAGGTGGGCGGGCAGAAATCCTTCTACGAATGCTGGCTCACCCGCGCCGAGCTGGTAGCGCTGATGCGCGAACTCACCGACCTGACCGACCCGCACGCAGACCGCATCCACGTGTTTCAACTCGACCCCCGCATGCGCCCCAAGTGCTACGGCGTCGCCACCACCGCCACCGCCGCCGACGCACCCATCTTGGTGCTCTGACCCGCCCGCCATGACCACCCTGTACATCGACCGCAAGAACATCCGCCTCGACTGCGACGGCGAAGCCCTGGTCATGCACGATGGCGCCGAGCGCGTCGGCACCGTCCCCCTCGGCCCGCTGCAGCGCGTGATCCTGCGCGGCAACGTGCTGCTCGACAGCAGTCTGCTTGGCAAACTCGGCAACCGCGGCATCGGCCTCATCTTCCTGTCCGGCCGCAAGGCCGAGCCCAGTCTGTTCCTGCCGCGCGCGCACAACGACGCCACCCGGCGCATCGCCCAATACAAGGCCGCCACCGACCCGCAGACCTGCCTGCGCATCAGCCGGCACATCGTGCGTGGCAAACTCGCCAGCGACATCCGCTTCCTGCAAGAACGTCTGGAAACCCGCCTGGACGCACGCTACGCCGTCAACCGTGCGATCAAGGGGCTTTCCGCCATGCGTGCACAGGTGGATGACAAGCCCGGTTTGGCCGAACTGCGCGGCCTGGAAGGCGCTGCCGCCAACTACTACTTCAGCGCGCTAGCCGCGCTGGCCCCGGACAGCCTCAAATTCCACGGCCGAAACCGCCGCCCGCCACGCGACCCGCTCAACGCCGTGCTCTCGCTGGGCTACACCCTGCTGCATGCCGAAGCCGTACTCGGCGCACACGCGCTCGGCCTGGACCCCTGGATCGGCTTCTACCACACGCCCGCGTTCGGTCGCGAATCGCTCGCCTCCGACCTGGTCGAACTGCTGCGCGCCGACGTCGACGCCTGGGCACTCGTCCAGTTCAACAAGCAAAACCTGCGCGCCGAGGACTTCAGCATGAACCCGGACGGCTGCTTCCTGGGCAAGGCCGGCCGCACCCGCTTCTACCAGGCTTGGGAACCCCTGGCGGAAAACCTGCGCCAGGGCATCGAACGTCACGCCACAGACCTTGCCGGCATGATCCAGCCCGATACCGATCAACGGTCCCGCGCCGAAGTCATCGCCGCATGGAACGATGACACCGACGACCGCGACACCCCGGCGGAATGAACATGTACCAAGACTTCCTCATCGCCTACGACATCACCGACCCGCGCCGCCTGCAACGCCTGCACCGCCTTCTCACCCAACACGCCCTGGCCATCGAATACAGCGTGTTCTACGCCAGCGACGATCCCCGTCGCATCAAAACCCTGCTGGCCCAGGCTGCGAAGCTCATCGACTCCCGCGCCGACGACCTGCGTTGCTACCCTTTGCCTCAACGCGGTCTGCGCGCACGCATCGGCCGCGCTACGTTACCGCCGGGCGTCTACTACTCCACCGTACCCGCGGAATGGCTCGATCTCGCCGATGCCGGGCAAAAGGGTTATGCTGCGACGCCAAAATGACGAACGGAATAACACCTGAGCATCGGAGCGACCGGGACACAGGTTCAGACGGCGTGAGGATGCCCCCTAAAGCGTTCTTTAACATTCTGATTTTGCGCAAGTTTTTGGCCGATGGAGTAATGCCGACGCCCTGAAATCAAAGGGATTAAGACGGGGAAAGTGCGTGACGATCTAGATGATCTACGATGTAATGCCGACGCCCTGAAATCAAAGGGATTAAGACCTCGACCAGGGCTGCTCGGAGAGCTTCATTCATGTAATGCCGACGCCCTGAAATCAAAGGGATTAAGACGGGCGGCCATGCGTTTTGTAGCAGGATCAGCCCGTAATGCCGACGCCCTGAAATCAAAGGGATTAAGACGTTTCCCCGTTACGCTCTAATTCGACACCGTGCGTAATGCCGACGCCCTGAAATCAAAGGGATTAAGACGGGCCGGGGGTTTCAGCTTACGCCAGCTTTGTGTAATGCCGACGCCCTGAAATCAAAGGGATTAAGACTCATAACAACTGTCATTTTCTACTCCTGATAGGTAATGCCGACGCCCTGAAATCAAAGGGATTAAGACCATGTGACTCTATTGGGGTCCCAGCCCTTCTCGAGTAATGCCGACGCCCTGAAATCAAAGGGATTAAGACCTTGCATTCGATCCCGACAAACTGGCCTTCGACGTAATGCCGACGCCCTGAAATCAAAGGGATTAAGACATCTGCTCGACGTACCTAAACCATTCATCAGGTAATGCCGACGCCCTGAAATCAAAGGGATTAAGACGACTCTATTGGGGTCCCAGCCCTTCTCGATCAGGGGTAATGCCGACGCCCTGAAATCAAAGGGATTAAGACTTCAGCTTACGCCAGCTTGGTCACCGAGGACCGTAATGCCGACGCCCTGAAATCAAAGGGATTAAGACTACACTGCGCTGTAACATTACACTTTACACTTGTAATGCCGACGCCCTGAAATCAAAGGGATTAAGACTCACTGCATCGACAAATCCAGACTCGCTTGACGTAATGCCGACGCCCTGAAATCAAAGGGATTAAGACCCCAGCGCAGCCACCACCTCGTCGCCCTTCTTGTAATGCCGACGCCCTGAAATCAAAGGGATTAAGACAATGAAGACCATCAGGCGAGGGGACAGCTATGTGTAATGCCGACGCCCTGAAATCAAAGGGATTAAGACGAGAACTTCGTTCATAGCAATTGTTACATTCAGTAATGCCGACGCCCTGAAATCAAAGGGATTAAGACAGTCTTCGGCGGT
>CAYTRH010000033.1:0-21939 GCA_964440155.1 uncultured Thiobacillus sp.
CACCCGATCTCGCCGACGTGCTCGCCCGCTACGCCGCCGCGCCCACGCGCGCGGCGCAATGGGCACTGCTCGACGAGCTCATTGCCGCCTGGGCCGACACCAGCGACCTGCTGACCACCGCCTGGATCCCCCATCAGCAACTCTTCATACGCAATACCCCGGAGGAGAGCGGCGGCCCAGGCATGGTTCGCATCATCCGCTGGGAGCTCGAGCAACTGACGCCGTTGAGCGAAGAAATGTGGCGCAAGCTGGTCATCGTCGAACGCTTCAATGGCCGCCGCAGCGAGTTCCTGGCCCAGACCTATGCCGACGGCAGCATGCGCGGCCTGGCTGCCTGGCCCGGTCAGACGGCACTCATCGAATCCGCCTACCAGGCCCTGCGCGACTCGGTCTATGACGGCCTGCTGCTGCAAACCCGTTTCAAACCGGCCCTGGAGACTATCGCCCTGACACTGGCTGACGGCAGCTTCGGTTTCGACCTCTCCGGCCTGGATGCCTGGCTGGTGGACCACGCGCGCAGCAACCTGGCCGAAGGACTGGCCGATATGCTGGAACTGCACGACGCCGTTGGCGAGGCGCGCTGGCGGGCGCTGGGGGATCCGGCTTACGGCGTGGTCGAGCGTTTCCTGAATGCGTACGCCGGCGCACCTGACTTGGCCGCGGCCTTGACCCACAACGGCATGCTGTACGCCGGACATACCGGAGAACCGTACAGCGCCACGTCCGGGCACGACATTGTGGCCGGCAGCACGCATGCCGACCGGATTCGCGCCGGCGCCGGCAACGATCGCGTGTTTGGTCTGGCAGGTGACGATGTCATCGACGGCGAGGACGGGAGCGATCGGCTTTACGGCATGGCCGGCAATGACCGCCTCAGCGGCGGCAACGGCAACGATACGCTCGACGGCGGCGAGGGCGAGGACGTGCTCGACGGCGGCAACGGTGACGACATCCTCGCCGGCGGGCCGGGCAACGACATCCTGTACGGCGGCAACGACTATTTCTCCGGCGGTTCCGACACCTACCTGTTCGACCTCGGTGATGGCGTCGACACCATCCACGAGAGCTTCGACTACTGGGGCCAGCACACCGACGTGCTGCGCTTCGGCCCCGGCATCGCCCCCGACGACATCCAGGTCGCGCGCAACGGCGTCAACCTCGAGTTCCGCCACCGCAACGGCGACGACAAGGTCATCGTCGCCAACTGGTTCGCCCACGCCGACCGCCGCTACCACAAGCTCGAACGCGTCGAGTTCGCCGATGGCAGGGCGTTTTCTCTGGTAGGCATTCAGCTGGGCTCCGGTCTCGACGATGTCCTGCTCGCACCGGTCGGCGGCGGCGTGTTGATGGGTGATGCGGGCAATGACACCCTCACGGGCGGTACCGGCGACGATTGGCTCGACGGTGGCACTGGCACAGACGTGATGGCCGGCGGCGCGGGGCATGACACCTACGTGGTGGATGATCCAGGCGACTTGGTCATCGAATATGCCGATGCAGGCACGGATACCGTGCAGAGCCGTATCAGTTGGAAGCTGGGCGAGCATATCGAGAACCTGATGCTGACCGGCGACGCCGCCATCGACGGCATCGGCAATGCCCTGGACAACCTGATCATCGGCAATGACGCGCGCAATGTATTGCAGGGTGACGCCGGCAACGACACCCTGATCGGCGGCGGCGGCAACGACGTGCTGCATGGTGGCGCGGGGAACGACGTACTGCACGGTGGTGCCGGGAACGACACCGTGCGCGGCGGCAAGGGCAACGACATCTACCTGTACCACCGGGGCGATGGCGTGGATACCTGGATCGAGAACGACGCCACACCCGGCAACCTGGATATCGCCCGCTTCGGGGCGGGGATTGCCCATGACCAGTTGTGGTTCCGTCAGGTCGGCAACGATCTGGAGGCCCGCGTGCTGGGCGGGAATGACCGTGTGCGGATCAAGGACTGGTATCTGGGCCAGGCGCAGCGCATCGAACGGTTCGAGTCCGGCGACGGCAGGGTGCTGCTGGAGGGGCAGGTTCAGGCGCTGGTGGACGCCATGGCCGCGTTCTCGCCGCCGCGCGCGAGCCTGGCCACGTTGCCGGCGCATTATCAGGAGGCCCTGGCGCCGGTTCTGGCGGCAGCCTGGAACTGAGCACGGCCGTGCCGCCTGCCTGACCCCAGGCATCGTTTTCACCTCACCCGCGCGCCGATCGCGCTCGCGGGGCTGGCGGACGATATCGGGCGGCTGGTCGCGCTGCCAGCGATTCAAGACGACGATAAGGGGAGCCCACATGCACGACCCATCCAATCCAGCCGCGACCGTTGACGGCGGCCTGGCCTGTCTGGTCATGCTCGCGCGCTTTCATGGCATCGCCGCCGAGCCGGCGGCACTGGCCAATGAGTTCGCGCCGGACGGCGCGTTCGATCTGACCCGCATTCTGCTGGCGGCGCGCAAACTGGGGCTGAAAGCAAGGACGGTGCGGGCCGAGGCGGCCCGGCTGGCGCACACGCCGCTGCCGGCGCTCGCCATCGGCCGGGATGGCGGCTTCTTCGTGCTGGCACGGGCGGATGGCGAGCATTGCCTGATCCACGACCCGGCGGATGCCCGCCCGAGGACCGTCGGCGTCGATGAGTTGAACGCACGCTGGGATGGCCGGCTGGTGCTGTTCGCCTCGCGCGCCAGCCTGGTGGGGGAACTGGCGCGCTTCGATTTCACCTGGTTCATCCCGGCCATCGTCAAGTACCGGCGTCTACTGGGCGAAATCCTGCTGGTGTCGTTCGCGCTCAACCTGTTCGCCCTGCTCACGCCATTGTTCTTTCAGGTGGTGATGGACAAGGTACTGGTGCACCGCGCGCTGTCCACGCTGGACGTGATCGCTATCGGCCTGCTGGTGGTGGTGATCTTCGAGGTGCTGCTCTCCGGCCTGCGCGCTTATGTGTTCGCGCATACCACCAGCCGCATCGACGTGGAACTGGGCGCACGCCTGTTCCGCCATCTGCTGGCCTTGCCCCTGGCCTATTTCCAGGCGCGGCGGGTGGGCGATTCGGTGGCGCGGGTACGCGAACTGGAGAACATCCGTCAGTTTCTGACCGGGCACGCCATCACGGTGCTGCTGGATCTGCTGTTCTCGGTGGTGTTCCTGGGGGTCATGCTGTTGTACAGCGGCTGGCTGACCCTGGTGGTGCTGGCCTCGCTGCCGCTGTACGTGCTGCTGTCGGTGCTGATCACGCCATCCTTGCGCGCGCGCCTGCACGAGAAGTTCAATCGCGGCGCCGAGAATCAGGCGTTCCTGGTGGAGGCGGTGTCGGCCATGGACACGGTCAAGGCGATGGCCGTGGAGCCGCGCATGACCCAACGCTGGGACAACCAGCTCGCCGCCTATGTCGCCGCCGGCTTCCGCGCCAACACGCTGTCCACGGTGGCGCACGAAGGGGTGAACCTGATCGGCAAGCTGGTGACCGTGGCCACCCTGTGGCTGGGTGCCCGTCTGGTGATCGACGGCGAGTTGACCGTCGGCCAGTTGATCGCGTTCAACATGCTGGCCGGGCGGGTGGCCCAGCCCATCATGCGCCTGGCGCAACTGTGGACGGATTTCCAGCAGACCGGGATTTCCATGCAGCGCCTGGGCGACATTCTCAACACCCGCACCGAGGCGGGCGGCGGCAAGGCCGCGCTGCCCCCCATCGTCGGCCGCATCACCTTCGATCAGGTGCATTTCCGCTACCGCCCGGATGGTCCGGAAACCCTGCGCGGCATCGATCTGGTGATCGAACCGGGCGAACTGATCGGCGTGGTCGGGCGCTCGGGTTCCGGCAAGAGCACGCTGGCGCGGCTGATCCAGCGCCTGCATGTGCCCGAACGAGGGCGCGTGCTGATCGACGGCATGGACCTGGCCCTGGCCGATGCCGCCTCGCTGCGCCGCCAGATCGGCGTGGTGTTGCAGGAGAACGTGCTGTTCAACCGCACCATCCGCGAGAACATCGCCCTGGCCGATCCGGGTGCGCCGCTGGAAGCCGTGGTGCGCGCGGCGACGCTGGCGGGGGCGCACGAATTCATCCTGGAGCTGCCGGAGGGTTACGACACCCTGGTGGGCGAGCATGGTGCCACACTGTCCGGTGGCCAGCGCCAGCGCATCGCCATCGCGCGCGCACTGATCACCGAACCGCGCATCCTGATCTTCGACGAGGCCACCAGCGCGCTGGATTACGAATCCGAACGGGTGATCCAGCGCAACATGAAGGCACTCAGACAGGGACGCACGGTGATCGTCATCGCCCACCGGCTGTCGGCGGTGCGCGACGCGGACCGCATCGTGGTGATCGATCGCGGCCAGATCGTCGAGATCGGCAGTCATGCGGAACTGCTGCGGCATCAGGCCGGGCACTACAGCCGGCTGTACCGGTTGCAAACGGCTTGAGG
Source organism: uncultured Thiobacillus sp. (assembly GCA_964440155.1). Classification (GTDB taxonomy): domain Bacteria; phylum Pseudomonadota; class Gammaproteobacteria; order Burkholderiales; family Thiobacillaceae; genus PFJX01. The sequence continues at coordinate 4,413 of CAYTRH010000033.1, forward strand.
CGGTGCGCACATGAGCACGCCCGGCCCGGCGCCGATCGAACTGCTGGCGCGTTACGTCCGCGTCTGGCGCCAGGCGTGGCGCGTCCGCCGTGAGCTGGAGGCGCCGCGTCGGCATCGCCACGAGAGCGAATTCCTGCCCGCCGCGCTGGCGCTGCGCGATACACCGGTACATCCGGCGCCGCGCGTGGCGATGGCGCTGATCGTGGCGTTCGCGCTGCTGGCGCTGCTGTGGGCGGTGTTCGGCCGGGTGGACATCGTGGCCAGCGCGCCGGGGCGGCTGATCCCCAACGATCGCACCAAGGTGGTCCAGGCCACCGAGACCGCATCGGTGCTGGCACTGCACGTTCGGGACGGTCAGCACGTGAAGGTCGGTGATGTGCTCATCGAACTGGACGCCACGCAAGCGCGCGCGGACGTCGAACGCATCGCGGCCGATGCACTGAACGCGCGTCTGGAAGCGGCGCGCGCCCACGCCCTGATCGAGGCGATCGACCGGGGCCGTGCGCCGCGCCTGACGGGGTTCGACGATGTCGCACTGGGACGCATGGCGGACGAGCAACGGCTGCTAGACAGCCAGCTTGCCGAACTGCGCGCGCGTCTGGCGCGTCTGGACGCGGAGATTCAACGGCGCGAAGCGGAACAGCGCGCCACCGGCGAATGGGTGGACAAATTGCGCGCCACGCTGCCCATCACTCAACAACGCGCCCGCGACTATCAGGGGCTGATGGAGCAGCAGTTCGTGTCCCGGCACGGCTGGCTGGAAAGGGAACAGGCGCGTATCGAACAGGAGCGCGATCTGGCCGCCCAACTGGCCCGCTTGGACGAAATCCGTGCCGCGCTGCTGGAAGCGCGACGCCAACGCGAGGCGCTGCTGGCCGAAACCCGGCGTGCGACGCTGGATACGCGTCATCAGGCCGAGCAGCGCGCCGCCGCGCTGGCGCAGGAGCTCATCAAGGCGCGGGCGCGCGACCGGCTGCTGCGTCTGACCGCGCCGGTCTCCGGCATGGTGCAGCAACTGGCGGTGCATACGGTCGGCGGCGTGGTCACGCCGGCGCAGCCCCTGATGGTCATCGTGCCGGATGACCATCCGCTGGAGGTCGAGGCCGTGCTGGAGAACAAGGACGTTGGCTTCGTGCGCGTCGGCGATGCGGCGGAAATCAAGGTGGAGACCTTTCCGTTCACCAAGTACGGCACCCTGCACGCCACGGTGGCACAGGTTTCGGGCGATGCGATACAGGACGAGCGGCGCGGCTGGGTATACGCCGCGCGTCTGCGCCTGCAAGCGGACACCATCGACGTGGATGGCCGGCCGGTGCGCCTGGCGCCGGGCATGGCGGTGACGGCGGAGATCAAGACCGGCCGGCGCCGGGTGATCGAATATTTCCTGGGGCCATTGTTGCAGGCCAAGGCGGAGAGCCTGCGGGAGCGCTGATCGGGCGCCGTGCGCGGGGCGGACGGGCATGCTTCGAACCCCGGCACACGCGCGATATGCATCCGCAACCTGCTATCCCGCCAGCTTGCGATACAGCGTGCGTTCGCTGATGCCCAGGCGGCGCGCCAGCAGCCTGCGGTCGCCGCCGACCTGTTGCAGCGCCCAGCGCACGTAACGGCGTTCCATCTGTTCCAGCGGCAACACCACGTCCGCGCCCGGGGCGGCAGCGGGCGGCGCGGCGGGCAGGTCCTCGGGCAGGTGTTCGGGTCCGATGCGGTCGCCGTCGCACAGCAGTATGGCGCGCTCCAGCACGTTGCGCAGTTCGCGCACGTTGCCGGGGAAATCGTGCGCCATCAACTTGGCCAGGGCCGCTGGCTCCAGGGTCAGCGCGCGTTCCGGCGCCAGCCGCGCGAGCAGGCTGTCGACCAGCAGCGGCAGATCCTCGCGGCGTTCGCGCAGCGCCGGCAGATGCACGGGGAAGGCGGAGATGCGGTAGTAGAGATCGCGGCGGAACGTGCCGTCGGCGACCATGCGCGCCAGATCGCGGTGCGTGGCCGAGACGACGCGCATGTCCGCGCGCCGCAGCTCGGTGCTGCCCACGCGCCGGTAGGTGCCGCTTTCCAGCAGGCGCAGCAGCTTGACCTGCAAGTTGAGTGGGATGTCACCCAGTTCGTCGAGGAACAGCGTGCCGCCGGCGGCGGCTTCCACCAGGCCGATCTTGCGTTGCGTGGCGCCGGTGAAGGCGCCCTTTTCGTAACCGAACAGCTCGGATTCGAACAGCGTTTCGGTCAGCCCGGAACAGTCCACCGGCACGAACGGCCGGTCGCGCCGCGGACCGAGCGCATGCAGCGCCTGCGCCGCCAGTTCCTTGCCGGTGCCGGATTCGTCCAGCAGCAGCACCGGCGTCATCGCTGGCGCCGCGCGGTTGAGCAACTCGAGCATGCGGTTGTACGCGGGCGCACGGCCGACCATGCCGAACTCGCCGGTGCCTGCGCCGATTTCCCGCAGGAACTTCATGGTCTCGACGAAGTACGCCACCTTGCCATCCTCGCCCTTGATCGGCACCAGTTCGACGTCGACGTGTTCCTCGCCGCGCGGCGTGTGGTGCAGATGCAGCACCCGGCTGGGGCGGCCGGTCTTCATCGCCAGGGCGCGCGGACAGGACTCGCCGCATTGGTCGCACGGCTGGTCGAAGTGATGGGAGACCTCGTAACAGGTGCGGCCGATCAGACGGCGGGTGTCGCCGAATTCACGCTTGTAGGCGCGGTTGGCGGCCAGGATGCGGTAGTCGGTATCGACCAGGATGCGCGGCTCGGGCAGCGCTTCGAGCAGGGACAGCAGGGCGGACTGGGTGGGCATGATGGCGCAAACGCTTTGTCAAGAATGACATGGCTATGCTAGTCATTATTGACACGCAGTGCCTGAATTTCTGACATCGCGGCAGCCATAGAAGCCATATCCATAGCAAAACATATTTAAAACAATGGCTTGATAATCCGCGCGACAGGTCATTCAAATATGGCACGTCTATTGCTTACTGCCTTGATTGTCACCCGAATCTTGGACAGGAAGCTCCCGACATGGACTATCTCGGTCTTTACCCGATGTGGTACGAACCCGGCCTGGGCAGCGGTTGGATCGTCGGCCTCATCGCCACCGCGCATGTGCTGTTCTCGCATACCGCAGTCGGCGCCGCGCTGTTCTTCGCCTGGCTGGCGACCACGGCCTACCGCCGTGATCGGCCGGAACTGCTGGAGTTCATCAAACGCTACGGTCTGTTCCTGCTGATCTTCAGCTACGTGCTCGGCTCCATCACCGGGCCGGGCATCTGGTACTCGACCACGGTGGCCAGTCCACGCGGCATCTCGGCGCTGATCCACAGCTTCGTCTGGAAGTGGGCGACGGAGTGGGTGTTCTTCGTCATCGAGGTGGTGGGCGTGTACATGATCGTCTACCTGGTGGGCAAGGTGGACCGCGCCACGCACCTGCGCATCTCGGTGATCTTCGGCCTGGCGTCCTACGGCACCATGCTGATCATCATCGGCATCCTGTCGTTCATGATGTGGCCGGGCAAGCCGGAGTGGTTCAGCGAAGGCGGCTACCTCAACGGCTTCTACGGCGCCAACACCTTCGCACAACTGGCGCTGCGCACCGCCTTCATGTTCACCATGACGGCGGTGGTCGGCGGCATCGTCGCCGGCGCCATCCGCGACGCCGCGTTCAAGCGCGAGATCGCGCGCAAGCTGGCGGTGCTGGGCATGGTGTCGACACTGGCCGGCGGCCTGCTGTTCCAGTGGTACATGCACACGCTGCCGGAAACCGCCGAGGTGATCGCGCAGAACCGCCTGCCCGCCTGGTTCGGCGCGTCGCTGCTGATCACGCTGTCGGCCATGTTCGCCTGGTTCGCCGCCACCTGGCTGCGCCCCGGCGTGCTCACCCCCGCCGTCGCCACGACGATGACCGTGGCCGTGCTGGTGTTCGGCCTGTGGCCGGAGGAGGTGGCGCGCGAATCGCTGCGCAAGCCTTATGTCGCCGGCCAGTATGTCTACTCCAATCAGGTCATCGCGCGCGACGTGCCCGGGCTGGGCATCCGCTCGGAAATCCCGCTGATCGAACGACGCGGCTTCCAGGCCAGCCAGGTATTCGTGCCGGAGCGTCTGCGCACCATCACCGCGACCAACGCCGTCGAGGTCGGCCAGCATCTGGCGCTCACCACCTGTTCCAACTGCCATTCGCTGTCGGCCACCGGCATGCGCCCGCTGGCGCGCTATTTCGGCGGCAACGCCGATGTGGCGACGATCAAGGTGTACCTGCAAGGCGCACTGGGCACCGGCAACACGCTGTACATGCCGCACATCCCGCTCAACGACGACGAAGCCGAGGCACTGGCGCGCTTCATCGCCACGCTCGCCGCGCCCTCCCCCCTGCAACCGGCGCCGCGCAAAGTCGCGGCCGCCCAACCGGAGTAACGCCATGGATGCCGCCATGCTCCACGCCCTGCGCGACCCCGCGGGCGTGCCCGCCCACCCCGTGCTGTTCCTGGTGCTGGGTGTGCTCACCTGGGCCCTGCACATCGCCGCCGTGCAGGTGATGTTGGGCGCCTCCGCCCTGACCCTGTTCGGCGCTTTGCGTCAGGATGCGCACTGGCGTCGGCTGGCCGCCGCCATGCTGGCCACCGCCAAGGTGGCGGTGTCGGTGGCCATCGTGCTCGGCGTCGCGCCGCTGCTGTTCGTGCAGGTGATCTACGACCCGTTCTGGTACACCTCCAACGTGCTGTCGGCGCGCTGGGTGATTGCCTTCATCATCATCCTCATCGGCGGCTATCTGGCGCTGTACGCGTTCTATTTCCGCAACCCGGATCTGCGCGCGCAGCCGACGCGTGGCACCTGGCACCTGCTGGTGTCGCTGACGCTGATGCTGGCGGTAGGCTGGATCATGCACGTGCTCAGCGTGCAGATGCTGCTGCCGGAGCAGTGGCTGGCCTGGTACGCGCCGGACGGTCACATCGACCCGTCCGGCCGGGCGCTGCATGCCTTCAGCCTGCCGCGCTTTGCATTCTTCATCCTGCTGTCGGTGACGGTGACCGGCGCCTGGCTGTTCGCCTACCGCCGCTACCTGATGGGGCGGCCAACGGAGGACGCCGCCTATCTCGCCTGGCTGCCCGGTCTGGCGCGGCGGCTGATGCTGGCCGGCGGCGCGTTGGCGCTGGCCAGCGGCGGGCTTTGGCTGGCCAGCCTGCCGGACAAGATGGCCTGGTTCGCCCACTCCGCCTGGGTGTGGGCGGGTGCCGCCGCGCTGATCGCCGCCAGCCTGTCAGCGCATCTGTTGGGACGACGCATCGACCAGGGGCTATGGGGCTACGCGCCGTTCGCGCTGGGCGCCGTCGCGCTGATGGTCATCGCCGCCGGCCGCGAAGCGCTGCGTTACGTCACGCTGTCTGGCGCACATGGCTATGACGCGCTGGACTACAAGATCAATCTGGACGGCTACAGCACCGCGCTGTTCTTCGTCACCTTCGCATTGCTCGGCGGCGTGGTGCTGGCCTATCTGCTGAGCGTCGCCTGGCGGGCGGGCCAGAGCCGGGGTGTCTACACCCCCTCGCCCGCCCTCACCCGCCTGGGCAATCTCGCCATCGCGCTGCTGCTGCTGTGGATCGTCCAGTACTTCGCCATTGGTTTTTACGTATGGGCACGTTGATGAACCTGAACAAAGTTGCATGGAGCCTCGCCGGTCTGGCGCTGCTTTCCCCGGCCATCGCCGGCCAACCCTCCGCTGCGGCGATGGCCGCGACCTGCGCCGGTTGCCACGGCACGCACGGCAGGCTCGAACTACGTGAATTCGTACCGCTGGCCGGTATGCGCGAGGCCGACTTCGTGCGCGCGATGCGTGAGTTCCGCGCCGGCGCCCGACCCTCGACGCTGATGGGCCACGTCGCCAACGGCTTCAGCGATGAAGAGATCGAGGCGATGGCGCGGCATTTCGCCCGTTCACGTCCATGAGGAGTCACGCGTCATGATGAATCGTCGTCAATTCTTGCGCTCCGGCCTCGGCCTGGGCCTCGCCGCCGCGCTACCGACGCGCGCCGCCGATGGCCGGGCCGGTCATGTGGTGGTCATCGGCGGCGGCGTCGGCGGCGCCACCGCCGCCAAGCATCTAAAACTGGCCGATCCGGCGCTCCGGGTCACGCTGATCGAGGCCAACCGGGTCTACATCCGGCCATACGGTTCCAGCGAGGTGCTCACCGGCCATGCCAGCATGGACGACCTGACCGTGCGTTACGACCGGCTGCACGCGCGTTATGGCGTGAACCTGGTGTTCGACCGCGTGGTCGGCTTCGATCCGGCAAAAAAGCAGGTACGCACGGCCGGCCGCCAGACCATCACCTACGACAAGCTGATCGTCAGTCCGGGCATCGAACTGCTTTATCAGGCCATACCCGGCTACAGCGCGGCGCTGGCGGAAAGCCGCGCGCCGTCGGGCTGGATACCCGGTGCGCAAACCGCATTGCTGGCGCGCCAGTTGCAGGCCATGCGCGCGGGCGGCCGCTTCGTCCTGGTCGCGCCGCCCAACCCTTACCGTTGCCCGCCCGGTCCCTACGAGCGCGCCGCGCTGGTCACGGAATGGATGCGCCGGCACAACCCCACCGCCAAGGTCATCATCCTCGACCCCAAGGACGCCTTCGTCACCGACGCCAACATGCAGCTCGGCTGGCACCGCCTGTATGGCTACGACATCCCGGACGACTATCTGCCGGGCATGCCTGCCGACGTGCGCCGGCTCGGCCGGCCGGGACCGATCGAATGGGTGCGCGCCAAGGACGGCGGCAGCACTCGGCGCATCGATGCCCGCACCTTGACCGTGCATACCGACGGCGGCGCGGTCGCGGCCGACGTGCTCAACGTCATCCCGCCCATGCGCGCCGGCCGCCTGGCCTTCGACCTGGGGCTGACGGACGCCAGCGGCTGGTGCCCGGTGGATCGTCGCACCTTCGCCTCCACCCGCCAGCCCGACGTATACGTGATCGGCGACGCCAGCATCGCCGACGCCATGCCCAAGTCCGGCTTTTCCGCCAACACCCAGGCCAAGGTCACGGCCCAGGCGGTGGTCGACCAACTGGCCGGACGAGAACCGGGCGAACCGATATGGGGCAATACCTGTTACGCGCTGGCCGGCTCCGACTACGGGCTGTTCGTCGCCGATGTGTTTCGCCTCAAGGACGGCCGCATCACGCGCGTCAACGAACAGCGCTATCCGCCGCTCACCGCCTCCGCCGCGCAGATCCGCCTCGGCGCGGCCTATCAGCAGGCATGGCTGAAAACGTTCACGGAGGATTGTTTCGCATGAAGCGCACCCTTGCCGAACCGACGCTCCGGTCCGCGACCACTGCGCGCCGGGGCTACCCCCGACGCGCCGGCGCGCTCGCCGCCCTGCTGGCGTGCATGCTGTCGGCGGGCCAACCATGGCACGCACGGGCCGGCGCCGCCCCAGCAGCGACTCCAACCACCGCCCAGGTACGCGCCACCCTCGCCGCCATGCCGCGCGGCGACGCCGGCCGCGGCGAAGTCCTGCATCGAACCGGCATGTGCGCCTCCTGCCACGGCGCCGACGGCATCGCGCCCAGCGACAATTGGGCCAGCCTGGCCGGACAGCGCGCGGCGTACACCTACAAGACGCTGCTCGACTACCAGAGCGGCCTGCGTCAGGAACACGAGCGCGCCACACTGATGCGCGTCGCGGTCCAGGGCCTGAGCCGCCAGGACATGGCCGACCTGGCCGCCTATTACGCCAGCCTGCCACCACCGCCGGCGGAGGCGGGGGCTGCGCCCGCAGGGGCCCGCCAACACGCCGAACGGCTGGCTCGGCGCGGCGATCCCACGCGCCTGATCACGCCCTGCGCCTCCTGCCACGGCGCGGCCGGTCAGGGCGGCATCAACGAAACTCCGGCGCTGGCCGGGCAAACGGTCGGCGCCTTCACCCGCGCCATGCTCGACTACCGCACCGGCCGCCGTGTCACCGACGCCCACCTCGGTATGCGCCAGTTCGCACAACGCCTGACCCTCGACGAAATCGACGCACTGGCGCGTTATTACGCCGGCCTGCGCCCAACCCTGAAAGGAGCCGCCCGATGAAGATCGCCGTCGCCAGTCAGAATCGCAAGACCGTCACCGACCACGCCGGCAAGTGCCGCAGGTTCTGGATCTTCCGGCTCGACGGCACCCGGCTCGCCGACAAATACCTGCTGGAACTGCCCATGCACCAGACGTTGCATGCCAGCCCGCATGACGCGCCGCATCCGCTCGACACGGTCAACGTGCTGATCTGCGGCGGTCTGGGCGCGGGGCTGCAACAGCGTCTGAAGCAGAAAGGCATCCAGGCGATCGCCACGCCGGAAACCGACCCCGACCGTGCGGTCGCCGCCTGGCTGGTCGGCACGCTGGAGGAATTGCCGGCGGAACTCCATGATCACGCGCACCTCCACGCCGGCCGGCGCCACCCGATCGGCGCGCCCGCACCTCACCTGCTCACCGTCGAACAGTTGTTCTCCACGCAGTTTTCCCCCACCACCAAGGAGTGACCATGAAACGAACCCTGTTGCAGGAAAAATATCCCGTATTCATCGCCGAACTCGGTAAGGACGAAACGCCCTGCCGGTCGATCGATGACGTGGTCGCCCATCTGCAAGCGCGCATCGCCGAAAACGCCAAGGTGAAGTTCATCGGTGTGTTCGACCACTACGCCCATACCAGGGCGATCGGCGGCGAGATCGCCGCGGGCGTGGTCGGCGCCGTCGACGTGATTTTTTGCTTTGGCTTCGCCCTGCCCGATCCCCAGGTGCTCGCGGTGCGCCCGCGCGCCATCGGCGTCGCCGATCTGGGCGACCGCTTCGTCATCAGCTTCATGGAGGCGCCCATGCAGCCGGCCAACGAGGCGATGGCGGCGTGGGTCAACGGCCTGCGCGCAGCATGAGCGGCGGCGCCCGTCCACTGCTGGCTATCGCCGCGTTGTCCCTGGCGGCAGGCGTGGCCGGTGCCGGCGACCTGGTGGTCACGGTCAGCGGCGTGCGCAGCGCGGAGGGCCAGGTCAGGTTGGCGTTGTACGAGCGCGCGGACGGCTTCCGCAAGGAAGACCGGGCACGTCAGTTGCTCGCGCTGCCAGCCGCCGCGGGCGAGGTCATCGGCATGTTCCGCGATGTACCGCCCGGACGTTACGCGGTACTGGTCTATCACGACGAAAACGGCGACGGCAAACTCAACCTGCGCCTGGGCATGTTCCCCAAGGAGGGCTACGGCTTGAGCAACAACCCCCGATTGTCCGGCCCGCCGCAGTTCGACGACGCAGCGTTCGAGCTGGGCGATGCCGGCGCCCGGGTCGTCGTGCGCCTGGCGTACTGATCGCTGCCATGCGATCTATTTTATAGATCAATCTATTCTTTACTATTCATTTCACACCAGCCGTCGGCATCCGGATACTACGCTCCATTAGCGAACGCTAATAAAGCACTGTCATCCTCAACCCGATTGGAATGAAAGGAACCATCATGTCCGAAACCACCCCCGTCATGCCCCGCCTCAACGAACCGGCGCCCGACTTCGAAGCCAAGACCACGCACGGCGTCAGGAAGCTCGCCGATTACCGGGGCAAGTGGCTGGTGCTGTTCTCGCATCCGGCCGACTTCACGCCGGTGTGCACCACCGAGTTCATGGCCTTCGCCAGGTACTACCCGGAGTTCCAGAAACTCAACTGCGAGTTGATCGGCCTGTCCATCGACAGCTACTACGCCCACGTCGCCTGGGTGCGCAACATCAAGGAGAAGTTCGGCGTCGACATCCCGTTCCCGATCATCGAGGATCTGTCGATGAAGGTGGCCAAGGACTACGGCATGATCCAGCCCGGTGCCTCCGACACCTCCGCGGTACGCGCGACCTTCATCATCGACCCCAACGGCGTGCTGCGCGCCATGGTGTACTACCCGATGACCAATGGCCGGTCGATTCCCGAGTTCGTGCGTCTGGTCGCGGCGTTGCAGACCTCCGACGCGCACAAGGTGGCCACGCCGGAAGGCTGGCAGCCGGGCGACAAGGTCATCGTGCCGCCGCCGCAGGACGTGAACGCCGCCGAGGCGCGCATGAACGAAGGCCACGAATGCACCGACTGGTACTTCTGCCGGAAATCGCTGTAAATTGCCGAGCCACCCCGCCCGCCCTTCGATGGGCGGGCTTTTTTCATTGCCGCCGGGATCGCACCGCCATGCCGAATTCGCACCATATCGTCATCCTCGGCGCGGGTTTCGCCGCGCTCACCGCCGCGCGCGAACTGCGTCGCCGCGCACCCAACGCGCTGATCACCCTGGTGGCGCCCAAGGCCGAGTTCGTCTACCTGCCCAGCCTGATCTGGGTGCCCACCGGCATCCGCAAGGGCAACGATCTGGTGCTGCCGCTGGATACCTTCCTGCGCAACCACCGTCTGCGTTTCGTCGCTGCCACGGTCACCGGTTTGCAGGACGGCGGCCGCGTGGTGCTGACCGAGCACGAGCCCATCCGCAACGACGCACTGATCATCGCCACCGGCGGCCGGTTCCTGAAGAGCCTGCCGGGCATCGAACACGCCCTGACCCTGTGCGAGGGCGTGGCCTCGGCGGAAAAGATACGCGCGCGCCTGCAGGCCATGGACGGCGGCCGTATCGCCTTCGGTTTCGGCGGCAACCCCAAGGAACCGAGCGCGATGCGCGGCGGGCCGATGTTCGAGCTGCTGTTCGGCGTGGAGACCTGGCTGCGACAGCAGGGCAAGCGCGAACGCTTCGAACTGACCTTTTTCAACGCCGCCGCCGAACCGGGCAAACGCCTGGGCGAGAAGGCGGTGAGCGGCCTGCTGGCGGAGATGGCGCGACGCCGCATCGACACCCATCTGGGCCACAAGCCGTTGGGCTTTTCCGAACGGGGTGTCAATACCGAAGGCGGCCACGTCAACGCCGACCTGATCCTGTTCATGCCCGGCCTCACCGGCCCCGCCTGGGCGGCGCAAAGCGGCCTGGCGCTGTCGCCGGGCGGTTTCTTCCAGGCGGACGAGTTCTGCCGCGTGCCGGGCAGCGAACGCGTATTCGTCGCCGGCGACGCCGGCAGCTTTCCCGGCCCGGACTGGATGCCCAAGCAGGCGCACATGGCCGACCTGCAAGCCAAGGCGGCGGCCGAGAACCTGCTGCTGGCGCTGGATGGCCAGGCTCCACGCGCGCGCCCGCGCACGGAACTGATCTGCATCGTCGATACCGTCGATCGCGGCATCCTGGTGTATCGCGACCTCAAGCGCTCGCTGCTGCTGCCGTCGTCGCGTCTGTTCCATTGGGCCAAACGGCTGTTCGAAGGGCATTACCTGAAGGCATTCCGCGATTGAGCGCGAACCGGGGCAGCGCCTGGCGGGTACCCGCGTGATCGCGGACGTGTAAAATCAGCGTTTTCTAATATAGGTGCGCGATGAACATCCTCACCCACTACCAGCGCATCGGTGGCGAGGCCAAGGTGCGCGAGCTGGTCGACCGCTTCTACGACCACATGGACGAATTGCCGGAAGCCTATGGCATTCGCAAGCTGCACGCAGCGGATCTGTCCGGCTCGCGGCAAAAACTGTTCGAGTTCCTCAGCGGCTGGATGGGCGGACCGCCGCTGTACACCGACAAGCACGGCCATCCCATGCTGCGCCGTCGCCACCTGCCCTTCCCCATCGGCGACGACGAGCGCGACCAATGGCTGCATTGCATGCGCCTGGCGCTCGACGAAGTGGTGGAGGAGCCGGCGCTGCGCCATGAACTGGAACGGGCCTTCGTCAAGGTGGCCGATCACATGCGCAATCAGGTGACGGTACGGCCAGCCGCCTGAGTTTGCCGACAAGGCGCCATGCCCACCGCCGGCCTGCGCCAGGCGCCGCCGACCCGGCGCAAGCCGCAAGTGTCACTTTTCACACTGGAGAAACCCATGTACGCACACACCGTTGAACTCGCCCTGCCCATCGACCAGGCCATCGACACGCTCAAGGCTGCGCTCGCCGAAGCCAGGATGGGCGTGGTATCGGAAGTCGACGTGCAGGCCATCATGAAGGCCAAGATCAACCACGACATCCCGCCCTATCGCCTGCTCGGCGTGTGCGCCCCGGGCATCGCCAAGCGCGTGCTGGAGGCCGACCGCGACGCCGGCGCGCTGCTACCGTGTGGCTGCTGCGTGTACGAAAGCACACCCGGCGTCACCCGTATCGCATTGCAGGACCCCGCCGGCATCGCCACGCTGTCCGGCAACGCCGAGATCGGCGCGATCATGAGCGAAGCGCAGACGCACCTCGCCGCCGTGTTGGCCAAGCTACGTGGCTGAAGCGCGCGTCCCCCATCCAAACCGAGGAGACTCCCGATGCGTATTTTGTTCGCTTCCTTCCTGACCGCGTTTCTGGTCATCGCCCTGCCCGCCCATGCCGTCGATCCGGCCACGCTGCCGAAGATCAAGGTGACCAAGCTCGGCCTGTACATCGAGGCCAAGGACGTGCCGGCCTTCCTCGAACGGCATGGCCGCGACAAGGTGCTGTTCCTCGATCTGCGCACGCCGGAGGAACATCTGTTCGTCGGCATGCCGGCGTGGATCGACGGCGCAGTGCCGTTCGGCATCATGCATTACGACAAGTGGGATGAGCAGAAGAACACCTATGTGCGCAATCCCAACCCGGACTTCCTGTCGCAGTTCGAGATGCGTGCCATGGAGAAAGGCACCGACAAGGACGACGTGATCCTGCTGATCTGCCGCTCCGGTGACCGCAGTGCACTGGGCGCCGATTTCCTGGCGCGTCACGGTTACACCAACGTGTGGTCGGTGGTGGATGGCTTCGAAGGTGATCTGGCCCGTGACGGTCCGCGCAAGGGTCAGCGCGTGGTGAACGGTTGGAAGAACGCCGGCCTGCCCTGGAGCTACGATCTGGACAAGCAAAAAGTCCATATCGCCAAGTAAACTCGGTGGCCGGCGGCCCGAAGGGCCATTACCGACCCCACCAAGGAGACACCCATGATGCCGAACCGATTCGTTGTCGCCCTGCTGCCTGTCGCGCTGCTGGCGGGCTGTGCCAGTACCCCCACCCCGGAGCGCCAAGCCGCGTTGGTCGACGAGGCACGCAAGACCGCCGGCGGTCTGATCCAGACCCTGGGCGGCGAGTTGCAGGCGGCGATGCGCGCCGGCGGTCCCGGCGAGGCGATCAGCGTGTGCAAGGACAAGGCGCCCAAGATTGCCGCCGAGGCGTCGCAGAAGAGCGGCATGCAGGTCAAGCGCGTCAGCCCCAAGAACCGCAATCCTAAGGGTGTGCCGGATGCCTGGGAACTGGAGGCGCAAGCCGCGCTGGAGAAGCGTCTGGCAGCCGGCGAGAAACCCGAGACGCTGGACATGTACGCGGTGGTCAACACCTGGCGCGGCGCGGAGTTCCGTTATGCCAAGGCGCTGGTCACCCAACCCGTGTGCGTGACCTGCCACGGCGCCGCCGACAGCCTGCCCGATGTGGTCAAGGCCAAGCTGGCGACCGAGTACCCCAACGACAAGGCCACCGGTTACGCACCCGGCATGATCCGCGGCGTGTTGTCCATCCGCAAACCGCTCTGATCGCCACATGTCCGACGCACCCACCTCCCGCCTGAGCCAGTTTCCGGTCGCCTGGTTCGCCATGATCATGGGCCTCACCGGTTTGGCTCTGGCCTGGGCCAAGGCGGAGGAGTTGCTGGCGTTGCAGGTTTCGGTCAGCCCCTGGCTGACCGGCCTGGCCAGCGTGCTGTTTTTGGTCGTGGCCGGGTTCTACGCGGCCAAGCTGGTGCGTCACCGGGACATGGCGATGCGCGAGTGGAACCACCCCATCAAGACCAGTTTCGTGCCTACGGTCAGCATCGCTCTGGTGTTGCTGGCCATCGCCTGGCTGCCGTACAGCGCGCCGTATTCCAAGCTGCTGTGGCTGTCCGGTCTGGCCCTGCATCTGGTCCTGACGCTGCGTGCCATCACCCGTTGGATGCACCACAGCACGTTCGACATCGTGCATCTCAACCCGGCCTGGTTCATTCCGGTGGTGGGCAACATCCTGATTCCCATCGCCGGCGTGGAACACGCGCCGGATCAGGTGTCCTGGTTCTTCTTCAGCATCGGCATCGTGTTCTGGCCTTTGCTGCTGGGCATCATCTTCTACCGCGTGATCTTCCACGGCAGCCTGCCGGAACGTCTGCTGCCGACGCTGTTCATCCTAATCGCGCCGCCGGCGGTCGGCTTCGTCGCCTATCTGCGCCTGACCGGCGAACTGGATGCCTTCGCGCTGGTGCTCTATCACATCGCGCTGTTCTTCACGCTGCTGTTGTTCGTGCAGTTGCGCTGGTTCCTGCGTATCCGTTTCTTCCTGTCGTGGTGGGCTTATTCGTTCCCGCTGGCCGCCATCACCATCGCCACGCTGACGTTGTTCGAGCACACTGCCGACATCGTCTTCCTGCGCCTGTCCGGGATATTGCTGGGCGTTGCCACGGTGGTGATCGCCGGACTGCTGGCGCGCACCGCGCTGGCCGTGGCGCGACGCGAGATCTGCGTCGAAGAATGAGCGCGTGACCTGGGACGTCTTCTGCAGGGTCATCGACAACTACGGCGACATCGGCGTGACCTGGCGCCTCGCGCGCCAACTGGCGCGCGAACATGGCATCGCGGTGCGCCTGTGGGTGGATGACCTCGCGGCGTTCCAGCGGCTCGAAGCCGCGATCGACCCGGCTGCGCCACGACAGACCCTGGCCGGCGTGGACATCCGCCGTTGGTGCGAACCGCTGCCCGAGGTCACGCCCGGTGAGGTGGTCATCGAGGCACTGGCCTGCGACACGCCGGACGACTTCGTCGCGCGCATGGCGGCGATGAAACCGCCACCGTTGTGGATCAATCTGGAATACCTGTCGGCGGAAGACTGGGTCGCCGGCGTGCATGGCCTGCCTTCGCCGCACCCGCGCCTGCCGCTGACCAAGTACTTTTTCATGCCGGGTTACGATGCCTGCACCGGCGGGCTGACACGTGAGCACTGGCTGATTCCGGCGCGTGACGCCTGGCAGGCCGCGCCGGATCGGCAACACGCGTTCTGGTCACGTTTCCATGCCGTGTCCGATGACGACGCGCTGCGCGTGTCATTGTTCTGCTACGACAACGCCGCGTTGCCGGAGCTGTTGCGCGCCTGGGCCGGCGGCGAACGGCGTATCGAAGTCGTGGCGCCGCGCGGCCGGGCGACCTTGGCGATTGCGCGGGCCTTCGGTTTGGCCGAGCCCCTGCCGGCGGGCCGGGTGCTGACGCGGGGCGCGCTGCGTCTGGCTGAGCCCGAGATGCTGGCGCTGGACGACTACGACCGCCTGTTGTGGACCTGCCACGTCAACTTCGTGCGCGGGGAGGATTCCTTCACCCGCGCCCAGTTCGCCGCGCGCCCGCTGGTATGGCAGGCCTATCCACAGACCGAGGGGGCGCATTTGGTCAAGCTGGACGCCTTCCTGCAACGCTACGCCCATGCCTGCAGAGACTCCGCGGCCGCCGCCGTCAATGCCCGACTGTGGCGGGCGTGGAACCGTGAAGTCGATGTCGCTGCCTGCTGGTCACCGTTTCTCGCCGCCCACGCGACACTGGTCCAACATGCGCGCGATTGGGCCACTCACCTGGCCGCGCAACCCGATCTCGCCACAAATTTGCTGAATTTTCACCGCGAGCGGCTAAAATCGCAGGTTTTTTGAAACTGCCAGGAAAGCCTTATCATGAAAACCCCGGAAGTGCATTGTTTTATGGCTGTGGTGTTTTTTGAAACTGCCAGGAAAGCCTTATCATGAAAACCGCTCAAGAACTCCGCGTCGGCAACGTCGTGATGGTCGGCAAGGACCCGCTGGTGGTGCAGAAAGCCGAATTCTCCAAGTCCGGCCGCAACGCCTCCGTGGTGAAGATGAAGTTCAAGAATCTGCTCACCGGCGCGGCCAGCGAAACCGTGTACAAGGCCGACGAGAAGTTCGACACCGTCGTGCTGGAACGCAAGGAGTGCACCTACTCCTACTTTGCCGACCCGATGTACGTGTTCATGGATGCCGATTACAACCAGTACGAGGTCGAGGCCGACAACATGGCCGAGGCCCTGCCGTATCTGGAAGACGGCATGGCGCTGGAGGTGGTGTTCTACGAGGGCAAGGCGATCTCGGTGAACATGCCGTCCTCGGTGGTCCGGGAAGTCGAATACACCGAACCCGCGGTCAAGGGCGATACCTCCGGCAAGGTCATGAAACCCGCGCGCATCAAGCCCACCGGCCATACCGTCCAAGTGCCCGCGTTCGTGGAAATCGGCGACAAGATCGAAATCGACACCGCCACCGGCGAGTACCGCAACCGCGTCAAGTAACGCCGCCGTGCGTACGCCGCTCCTCATCGCGCTGCCACTCGCGCTCACCGCGCCGGTGGCCTGCGCGGTGGACGATGCCTGGAAGCTCACCGTCCTCGCCGGCCGGAGCACCAGCAACGTCTGGGAGGATTTCTTCCTCGAACCCGGTTCACTCGATTTCGTCGACGCCTATCTCCTCATCGGCGCGCTGGCCAAGCCGCTGCGCCACTACCTGGACGATCGCCTCGCGATCGAGTTCGAAGGCCAGGCGGTCCGCCATTTCGGCCAGCAGCGGCATTGGGAAGTCAATCTGCCGGTGGTGGCGCGCTGGCACGCCTTCCCCTGGAACCCGCATGTGCGCACCAGCGCGGCGTTCGGCGTCGGTCCATCGTGGGCGTCGCGCGTGCCGGTGCTGGAGGTCAAGCACAAGGTTGGCAGCGAACAGTGGTTGTTCCACTGGTTCATGGAAGTCACGCTAGGCCACCCGAAGACCGATTGGGACGTGTCCCTGCGTCTGCATCACCGCTCCACCGCCTGGGGCATGGCCGGGGGCAAGGGCGGCATGGACAGCCTGGTGCTGGGCGTACGGCGCAGTTTCGATTGACGGCCCTCCAGCCGCGATGCCCGCGGCTACATCAGCGCCGGCCGGTTCTCCAGCTCGTCAACCGGCTTGGCCGGATAGTGGCGCGCGAGCAGCGCGGCGACACGCTCGATGCCCAGCAATGCCCCGCGCGTGTAGTCCCCCTGGGCAAAGCAGGTCTCCATCTGCGCACATACGGCGCGCCATTGGTCGGCATCGACCTTGCCGTTGAGCCCGCGGTCGGCGACGATTTCCACGTCGTGATCCGCCAGCAGCAGGTAGATCAACACGCCGTTGTTGTGTTCGGTATCCCAGACGCGCAGATCGGAAAACACCTGCAGCGCGCGTTCACGCGCGCTGACGCCGCGCAACAGCGCCGGCGTGTCGAGCGCGCCCTCGACGACGAAGCGCAACTCGGCCCCCTGGACACGCTCGGCTTCGGCCACCGCCGCTTCGATGCGGTCGAGCGCGCCGGCGGGAAAGGCCCGGCGGGTGAGCCAGTCGGGATGCAGCCAGTGCCGCAACAGGCGAAGCCACAGCATCGCGCGTCCTTACCAGCGTCCCGACGCGCCGCCGCCGCCGAAACCGCCACCGCGCCCGGAGAAGCCGCCGCCGAAGCCGCCGCCGCGTCCGGATGCGCC
>CAYTRH010000034.1:0-21385 GCA_964440155.1 uncultured Thiobacillus sp.
GCCTGGGCCACCTTGTCCACCGCCTTGCCGGAGCCCGTGCCGCCGGGCGCGCCCGCCGGCGGCGCCGGCGCATTGACCGCCTGTCCAGCCGGACCACCCGCCCCCCCAGCGGCGGCACGCGGCGATGGCTGGTAACGCCAGCGCGGATCCTGGCCCTTGATACTGACCGCCACCTTGGCGCGCAACGGCGTGCCGTCGGCAGCGAACAGGTCGATGTCGATGTTGGCGCTCTCCATGACGCCCTGCACCATGAAACTGCCCCAGGTGAACTGCACGCGCGGCGGCGCCTCCTCGCCGGCGCGGTTGCCGCGTGGGCGCACGTAGCGCTCGACCATGGCGGTCTTCTTCAGCACGTCGCCGCCTTCGTCGGCACTGTCGAACACCAGGTCGAAACTCACCTGCACCTCACCGGTGCCGGGCCGCTGGCGGTTCTGCGCGCCGGCCTGCTGGCCACCGGCAGTGCGGTTGGATATCTGCACGCGCAGCGTGGTCGGATTGAACTGCACGCGGTCGGGCCGGCCCACCGGCTGGGGCGTCTCGCCAGCGCTGATCTCCACCAGTTCGGCCTTGGCCAGCTCGGTCATACCGCCTCCGTCGCCAGCAGACGCAAACCCTCGTGCGCGATGCTCAGCTCCTCAATGGCGATCTCACCGGTGCGCGCGTTCAACTCCGGCCCGCGTATCTTGGCCGGCAGGCCGCGGTCGAACATCCACGCTGCGCGGATCTCGCCATCCGCGCTCATCACGTGGATCACACCGTCATAGCGTTCCACCGGGCGCTCGCCGTTGA
The DNA here is from genome assembly GCA_964440155.1 of uncultured Thiobacillus sp. Classification (GTDB taxonomy): domain Bacteria; phylum Pseudomonadota; class Gammaproteobacteria; order Burkholderiales; family Thiobacillaceae; genus PFJX01. The sequence continues at coordinate 790 of CAYTRH010000034.1, forward strand.
TGATGCGTTGCATCCAGCGCCACAACTCGGCGTCGGCATCGCCCTCGCGCGTGTGGAACATGCCGCGTTTGAGCACGATGGGCGGGAACTTGGCGCGACCGACGCGGCGGATCACGCTGTCGTTGCGTCCGCCCTCGTGATAGTCCTGGATGTCCATCTCGATCTCCAGACCGGTGCATTCCTGGAAGCCGCCCACCCCCTTGAGGGCCTTGGCCGACGACGGCGCCCGACCTCCGGCGTTCTGGCTGCCGGACTCGATGTCCGGGGCGCGCAGCAGGCGCACCTCGAAACGGAACGCGCTCAGCGGGTATACGCTGTCCATGACGCTATTCCTCCAGACTCAGCGTGCCGTCGCCGTCCCGGCGCAGGCGCACGATGATGAATTCCAGCGGTTCCGCCGGCGCAACGCCGATCTCGACCAGCAGCTCGCCGCGATCCAGCCTCCGGCTGTCGGTATGCATGCGCACGAAAAAGGCTTCCGCCTCGTTGCGCCCGACGAAGGCGCCGGCACGGTACAGGCCGCGCAGCAGGCTCTCGATGGCATGGCGCAGATCGCGCCACAGGCGCGGTCCGTTCGGCTCGAATACCGCCCAGCGCGTGTCCTCGACCAGCGCGCGGCGCAACATCAGCATCAGGCGACGCACCGACAGTTGCCGCCAGTCGCGCTCGTGCGACAACGTGCGCGCGGCGAGCAGGCGGATGCCTTGGGGATCGCGCTGGAAGCAGTTGATGCCGAGCGGGTGCAGCGCATCGGCGCGCCCTTCGGGCAGTGCTTCGGCCAGGCCCACCACCTGGTGCGCGATTTCGTTGGCCGGGCCGTACTGGATGCCGCGCTGGTGCTCGCGCCGGGCGATGATGCCGGCGGCCACCGCGCTGGGCGGGCGCGCCCGACGCGGCTCGGCGGGATCGCGTCGCGCCACGTGCAACCAGGGGTGATAGGCGGCCGCCCAGGCACTGTCGAACTGCGCGCGCCAGGCTTCGATCCGGGCCTGCGACAGATCCGGCGGAACGTCCAGCAGCGCGATCAGCGCCGCATCTCGTTCGCAGAACTCCACCAGACGTCGTTGCAGGCGGATGATCTCGGCCAGCCCGGCTTCGCTGCGCGGGTCGAGGATCAGGCCGGTCAGTGCCAGCGGCGGGTGGTTGTCGATGGCTGCACCGGCCGGCGCCCGATCGACGCAGGCGGAAAACTCGGCGCCGGCACTACCGCCCCCGGCATCCCCTGGCACGCTCGCCTGCGCCCATTGCGCCGGCACGTACAGATCCGGTGCCAGCACGTGGGTGATGCCCGGCAGACCGGCGAGGCAGGCCACCCCCTCGCCGGGTGCTGCCTCGGCCGCGCTCCAGTGCGGATCGAAGAAGTCGTCGGGGATGATGGCCGCGTAGGCACTCGCGTCGCTGACCTCGATGGTGAAGGCCGTGCTGGCGCCACGCGCCAGTTCCACACGCGCATCGACCGGGTGCAGGCGTTGCGCCGCCCAGGATGGATGCGGCCACAGCAGCGCGGAGCGGTCGCACAGCACGTTGGCCAGTCCCTGCGGGTGGGCCGGGTCCAGCGCCAATTGCTGGAAACGTTCGCTGCGGCCTGCACCATCGTCGATGGTGATCCACGCCTCCACCCGTTCCATGCGCCGCGCCTGTGCCGGCGCCGCGACATCCAGGCGCAGCCGGCGTCGCCGCCCCGGTCGCCGCGCCAATGGTGCACCGGCGGCAGCCGCGACGAACTCCGGCGTCGCCACGCCTTCACAGAAATGCAGGCTCTGCACACCGAGCGCGTCGGTGAACCGGAGCAGGCTACCCGGCGCCAACGCCTCGCCAGGCTCCACCCAGATGTCGCCGCCGTCCTGCGTGAAGGCCAGCGGCGTGACGGTGAAGCCGGCCTCGACCCGCAACCGCGTGCCCCAGGCACCGGGGTTGCGCGCCAGCAGCGGCAGCGCGCCAAGGAACGGTCGACCGGCCGGCATGCCACCGCTGGCGCGACCGCTGGCCAGCGTATCGCCAGCCTCGGCGTGGGTCACGCGCACGATCCAGGCCAGCCGACCGCCTTGCTCGAAGAACGCCGCCACCGCGTGGGGCAAGGCGCCGGGGCCCTCGAAGCCGCCGAAGTGGTAGCGGTACTCATCGAAACTGGCGACCGGCACGGCGACGCAGCGGCGCAGCGCCACCCGGTCACCATCCAGAAGGGCGTGGCCGCCCACCCGCCGATCGTCCGGCACCGGTTGGCGTGCCGGCCCGCGCGGTGCGACGCCGAGGAACGCGCACACATCCATGCGCTGCGCATGCAGCGCCGGCGGTGGCGCGTCCGGCAACGCGAATACACCGGGCGCGCCGAGCGGGGAACGGATACCGGGCAGCATGGGCCGGGATTCAGGCGTACTCGATGCCTTCGTGCACCAGGTGCAGTTCCTCCATCGCCACCTCGCCGCCACCTTTGGCTGCCAACGTCGGCCCCACCCATTTCTTGGGCTGGGCGTTGCTGAGCTTGAACGCGGCGACCGGGTTGCGCGCTTCGTCCAGCACGGTGATGGTCACCGTGCGCCGGCCGTCGGCGCCTTCGCGCACCTCCTTGACCCATTGGGCGAGGTCGGTGGAGCCGATCAGGCCGCGTTTGAGCGTGACGTCGCTGAGCTTGAAGGTGTTGGCGACCTTGCGCACCGTATTCACCTTGTCGTTGCCGTTGCGGTACTCCGAGTAGTTGATCTCCTCCTCCAGTCCGCTGACGTCGGAGAAACCGGCGATCACGCTGGATTCGTCGCCGGTGCCGAGGGAGACCAGGAAATTGAAGGCACCGTAGGGATTGTTGCGTTGCGTGGCCATGGCATGCGCTCCTCAGTCAGTTTTTCGCATCGGCGGTCCACTGGCCGATGCGGAAGATCACGAACTCGGCCGGCCGGCTGGGGGCGATGCCCACCAGGCAGATCATGCGGCCGTTGTCCAGGTCGTTCTGGGTCATGGTGGTGCGGTCACAGCGCACGAAGTAGGCTTCTTCCGGCTTGGCGCCGAGCAGTGCACCGTCGCGCCAGAGCACGTACAGGAAGTCCTCCACCATGCTGCGGATGTTGCTCCACAGGCGCTCGTTGTTCGGCTCGAACACCGCCCACTGCGTGGCCTTTTCGATGGAATGCTCGACGTAGATGAACAGCCGGCGCACGTTGACGTATTTCCATTCCGGATCGGAACTCATGGTGCGGGCGCCCCAGACGCGGTTGCCGCGTCCCTCGAAGAAGCGCAGACAGTTGACGCCCTCCGGGTTGAGCACTTCCTGGCGCGCCTTGTTGATGTTGATCTCGAAGCGGGTCAGGCCGCGCACGATCTCGTTGGCCGGTGCCTTGTGCACGCCGCGCTCGATGTCGCTGCGCGCGTAGATGCCGCAGACGAAGCCGGACGGCGGCAGGGTGAGCTTGCGCGGCGGCACGCCGGGTACGCTGGGCACCAGCGGATCGAGGAGCTCGATCCACGGGTGGTAGAGCGCCGCGTACCTGCTGTCGAAGCGGCCGCGGAACGCACGAATCTCGGACAGCGAGCTGTTGCCCTTGCCGTCGACCACGGCGATGCGGTAGCGGTACTTCTCGGCATGCGCGATCAGACGCTGCGCGGCATCGAAGATGCTGTCGTCGTCGGCCAGCGCGCCGGCATCGGGCAGCGCGACGATGGCGATGTCATCCAGCTCGCCCAGAGCCTCCAGACCGGTGGCCTTGACGTTGACGTCGTCCGGGTCGGCCTCCCTGCCCTCCAGGTCGGCGCCACTGGGCAGCGCGCCGTCGTCGCCGCCGGCAAGACGCTTGTCCGCCGCCTGCAGGCCGCGCATCAGTCGCGCCGGCGCGAACCGGTCACCCGCCGCCGGCTGCCAGTCCAGCCAGATCATGGCGTTCTCGTCCTCGGGGTCGTCGGCTTCCAGCACCTTGGCGATGTCGCGCGCCTGGCGGTCGCTGGCCGCGAGCTGGGTGTAGCTGTCGACCCGGCCGTCCGGACCATGCACCGTGACGGTCAGCTCCACCAGCGCCACCTGCATGTTGCCGAGATCGTCGGGCAGCGCCACGACCGTGCCGTCGGCACGCACGAAGCGCTGGCGACCGTCGCCGTCGACCTCGACCACGTACAGGTTGGCTTCGTCCAGCGGCTCGTTGCCGGCGGGCGGCTTGGCCGGCGGCGCCGGCAGCGGATGCGTCAACTCCACCACCGCGCCGGCGCGCACGCTCTTCACCTGCACACCCCACAGGTGGCGGGCAAGGATGTCGCCGACCACGGCCGGATACTTGAACGCCAGGTTCTTGCTGCGCGTCACCGACACATCGACCAGCACGTTGCCGTCCCGCCCCGGCCAGCGCGCCTTCCAGCGCGCCACCCCCTGCGATACCGCTACCGGCAGGCTGGCGACGTGTGCCGCCACCGGATTGCCCCCGGCCGGCGCGAACACACGCGACACGTATAGCCGGCGACCGCCGTTGGCGAAGAACGCGCGCGCCGCATGCGCCATGTAGTTGACCCGCTCGTCTCCCTGTAGCTCCAACGGCCGCAGGCCGCCGTAGACACGCTCGAATTCGGTGAACGAGGTGATCAGCCGCGGCTTGGTGGCGCGCGGCACGACGTTGCCGCCATCGCTGTACTGCACCGGCCCGTAACGGGTGATGCCGGCGAATCCGGTGGTGCTGGTGGGGACGCCTTCGATCGACTTCGAACGGAAGCTGACCTCCTCGACATAAACCCCTGGCGCTAGATACTCGGGCATGTTGGTCCTCTCATGTCAACGTCGGTGCAAATGCAGGCCCGCCCGGACTGGTCGGTGCGCGGCGTGCGGTGGTTCAGGCAAACAGCAGGGCGGCCTCCGCGATGTCGTGCAGGCCGCCCGGCCGGACCGCCAGCTCGATGGCGTGCTGGCGCACATAGCCGGGCGGCACCGCGATCCCGCGCAGCACGTCGTTCACGGCATCCTCGCCGGCCGCTTCCCGCGGCAGGCCGGCCAGCGGATCGTCGCCGGCGAATGCCGTTTCGGCCGGCGGCAGGAATACCCACAGGCGCAACGGCAGTTGCGCCGGCAACAGCACGCCACCCGGCACCGCACGGGCGCCAAGCGGCACCAGGAACTCGCCACGATCGTCGCCATGCCCCCAGGCCACCGGCGTCTCGGCAGCGAAATCCGGCGGCGCGGCAGTGGCGCGGGTCACCACCAGGCGTGCCCAGGCGACGTCGCTGGCATGCGCCAGGTCCGGTCCGCGGCGTACCCGCCCGCGCAGCGCCGTGGCGTTGGCCGGCAGCGGATAGGCGGCACCCGGCCACAGCCAGGCGACGCGGATGTTGTCGCGATTGGCCGGCGGCACGCCGTTGCGCAGGCGGGGCGTCAGGCTCAGCCGACGCGGCACGTAAAGGCGCGGATCGTCGTCGCGGCGGTAGCCTTCGGCCAGCGGCCGGCGCCGGCCGTAACAGCGCACGTGGAAAGCGGTGGCTTCGCCCAGGCCGTGCGCACGCGCCAACGTCTTCGCCAGCGTGCCGGCATGTCGCAGCGCATGGCGGCCATGGCCGTGCAACTCGCAACGCAGGTTCAGCGGGCGCACGCCGATACCCTCCAGATCGCAGGTGAGCGGGGCCAGCAACGGCTGACGGGTCAGCGCATCGACGCATTGCAGACCCAGGGCCAGACGGTGGCCGACGTGCGCGCCCGGGCGGGTGTGCTCCGGTAGCAGCGGATGGATGTGCGTCGGCATGTTCACGCCGCCACCCGGATATCGGTTGCGGCGTCGGTGACCGGCACGGTCGACGCGGTCTCGTGGGTATCGATGCGCACCACGCGGGCGACGTAGGGCACCGACAAGTGGTAATCGCTGGGCAGCGAATCGAAAGTACGCATCAGCGCCTCGGTGGAGATTTCCTCCAGCAGCAGTTGCACCGAATCGCCCGGCGCCGTATCCGGCTCGTCGGTGTAGGCGGGCGTGGCCGGTAGCGGCGGCGTGTGCAGCAATGCTCCGGACAGCACCGGGGTCTGCTCGATGGCCTGCATCGCCCGGCCGATGATGTAGTGCTGATACTCCGCGTTCTCGGCCCAGGGCGTGAGCAGATAGTGCAGGTCCAGTGCCAGGTGGCCGCGGCCGCTGACGTTGCCCACCGCCGACCAGGCGGCGCGCATGGTCTTGTTGAAGTCCACCCGGTACAACAGGATGGACAGCGCGTTGTCGCCGATGCGGTCGCGCACCAGGGTGTCCGCCAGATCCTCGGTGCGGATCAGCAGCGCGCGCGTCGCCGCGCCGGGCACCGGTTCGCGCTGCAGGAACGCGTGCGCGAGCAGACGCTCGATGCTCTTGCCCACGGCCGCGATGCCGGTAAAGCCTGCCATGACTGGGTGAACTCCGTGTGTCGTTGTTGGTGGTGGTAGGGCCGTGCCGAACGCGCCGAGCGCACCGCTGTGCCGCGGCGACCATGCCCCTGGCACCCGTCAGCAAGCACCGTGCCAGCACCACGGCTGGGCGCAAGCCTCTGATTCGAGGCGAAGTCCGCCGACGACCTGCCGGCACGGTGGGTCACCGGTGCCCCGCCGGGCGGGATGCCGGCCGGCGTCGGCGACACCCTTGCGCGGCGCCACGCCTCCCGGCAAACGCGGCGGACACGCCCTGGGTCGGGCGCGACCCAGGGTTCGGGCATGCCGTGCCGGCCAGATCCTGCCCCACGCCGAGCGATGGGGTTGCGTCAGCCGTTACCGATGCCCTTGGCATGCCGCTTGCATTGCGCCGGCGAACGACACCCACTTGCAACCGCCGGGAGCTGCCATGTCGCACCCTTACTACCTGGTCACCGCCGAACCGAAGATTCTGAACAACATCGCCCGCCGCGCGCGCAGCCTGGTCGGCCGCCGCTCCGGCGACCCGGTGCTGGCGATCGGTTCGCACCGCATGGTGCTCCTGCCCGTGGCAGTCGGGCGGATGATCGAAAACGCACCGGACTCGCTCGACCGGACCCGTCGTCTGCCCTTTGCCGACATCGTCCAGGCCATGGGCGCGCAGGGTGCCGCGCCGGTATCCGGCGAACGTCTGACGTCACTGCTGGCCGCGCGCGACCCGGTCGAACTCGGTTTGTCACGCGTGCAATTGCAGGATGGCGATCTCCGTCTCGACGATATGGACTGGCATCTGGTGCGCACCCGCCTGAACCAGGCCTGGGCATTGCTGGGAACACCCGGTCAGATCGACTGGGGCGAAGTGCGCGTCGGTCAGATCGATACCGGCTTCCGGCCGATCCCGGCGCTGGGCTTCGACGCCGGCGCACACTCGGGTTGGGTACTGACGGACTACGACCGCAACTTCTTCCCCGGCGACTTCGAGCAGCCCGATCACACCGACTACGGCCGCCCCCCGGGTAACGCAGATTCCGCGCTGGACCCGCTGCGGGGCGGCCCGGGCGACGGCCACGGTACGCGCACCGGCAGCGTGCTGGCCGGCCATGACCCCGCCAACAACTATCTGGGCGCGGCACCGTGCGTGCCATACATTCCGGTGCGCATCAGCGACAGCGTGATCATCAACCACGTGCAGGAACCGCTCGCGCTGGCCATCGAGCACCTGACCCGACACGGTTGCGACGTGATCACCCTGAGCATGGGCATGGCGCTGACCTACGTCACCCGGCGCCTGCGTCGGGCCATCGACGCCGCCTACGAGCGCGGCGTCATCCTGGTCTGCGCCGCCGGCAATCGCTGGAAGTCGGTCGTCGCGCCGGCATGTCTCAATCGCACGCTCGCGGTCGGCGGCTGCACGCCGGCGCTGACACCCTGGCTGGGCAGCAGCTTCGGCCCGGAAGTCGATCTGTGTGCGCCGGCCTGGCCGATCCGGCGCGCCACCGTCGACCGCAAGGGCAACCCGTCGTACAGCCACGGCGACGGCACCTCCTACGCCACGCCCCAGGTCGCCGCAACCGCCGCCCTATGGCTGCGCCTGCACCGCGACACGCTGGCCCGGCTCTATACCCAGCCCTGGCAGCGGGTGGAAGCCTTCAAACGCGTCGTCACGCGCAGCGCGCAACCCGGCGTGGAATGGAACACCCGGCTGTACGGCCATGGCATCCTCGATGCACGCGCGGCGCTGGAGGCCGAACTACCGGCACCGGACGAATTGACGCGGGATACCGGTGCGTAAGGCCCGTGCCCATGTCAATGCACATGCATGTCCGCGACCAGACGGCGGAAACGCTGCCATTGCGCCGCATCGGGCGGCCAGGACGGGCTTTGCCGGATCGCGGCGGCGATCTCTCGTGCGCGTGTTTCACTCTCGCCCGCGTCGAGGACGCCGCCCCAGTCGGTCGCCGTGGCGAGCGCTGCGGCATCCTCGGGCAGGCGCGCGGACACGTGATGCAGCGCCGCCAGCGCCACCAACAGGTCTTCCGGAATGCGTTCTTCCGCCGGCTGCGCCCGCTCCAGCATGGCCAGGAAGCGCACACGGTTGACGAAGCGCTTGATGCCGCGTGGCGTCGGGTCACCGCGGATGATGACCGGATGCCAGACGTCCAAGGCGGTGGCGAACACCGGTGAATCGCGCGTGCGCTCGACGCCGCCGAGCGACACCTTGAGCGTCCTCAGCCACCCCCGCTCGGTCAGCCAGGCCAGCCAGCGCACACGGGTGAACCAGGCCCACAGGCTCAGACAGGCCAGCAGCAGCGATCCACCAAGCACGGCCGGCAGCAAAGCGGCGCGCGGCGGGACTTCGCCGGCATGGCGCAAGCCGGTCACGTCCGCTTGAGACGGCGCCGTCTCGCGGTCGGCGCGTGGCGTCGAAACGCCACCGGGCGGCACCACCGCCGGGCCGGCGACCATGGACTGGACGGTCGCGATCGGGCGCGGCTGCACGCCCGGGTACAGCCAATGCCAGCCGCGCACCATCAGCCAGGCGACCAGGACGGCGATGCTCATTGACAGCAGCCACGCGGCCCGCAATCGCAACGATCCGGTGTGCGCCGGACGGGTGGTATCGCCGGCCTGGCTTTCCAGCATGCGCCGGGAACGTTCGGGGTCGAGCGCGGGTACGGGCACCTCGATGTTGATCAGTTTGCGCAGATATTGACGTGCGTAACCGCCCGATTCGGTTGCGCCGTCGCGCGCCGGTATGCACACCAGCACGTGTTCCATGGCCATGCCCAGTACGATGAAGCTCTTGCCGACGCTGGTGAGGTAGTTGACCAGTTCCATCACCTCGCGCACGGTGGCGCAGTCACAACGGTCCAGGTCGTCGATGAACAGCACCAGGCGCTCGTCCAGCGCCTGGGTCAGGCGGCAGAACTCCTCGCGGAAATGCTCGACCGTGCCGACCGCCTCCTTGCCTTCGATGCGGCCACGCTCGGGCAACAAACGCTTGACCAGGTCGAGGTAGTTGATACCGTAGATGGCCAGCCCCTTGCCCAGCAACAGGGGCAGCAGCAGCGAACCGAGTAACAGTCCCAGCATGGTGCCCGGTCCGGCGCCGAGGTGGCGCGCCGCGTCGCGCAGGGCCTGACGCTCCTCGTCGGTCAGCCGGGCATGGGTGCCGACCGACGCCGGCGGCCCCGGACGTTGCAGCCGCGTTTCCAACGTGACCATGAGCTGATCCAGGCTGTCGAAGCGGCATTGCCCGACACTGTCGCGACAAGCACCCGGGCCGGCGCCCTCGGGCTGCCACAGCAACTCTTCACGGATCACGCGCAGCGCGTCCTGCTCCAACACGCCATCGCCTTCCAGCTTGCGCAGGCTGGCCGGAGTCAGCACCACCGGACGGGTGTCGGTGAGCGCAGCGCGCAGGCTATTCGCCAGGTAGGCGCCGGGATTGCCGCGCCAGGGGGCCTCCATCGCCGCCACCAGCAGCACACCCAGCAGCGCGAAGAACACCAGCCGGTAGAACCAGCCGCGTTGCCAGTACAGCGTCGCACGCACCAGCAGTCCGCGCGGCGTGTACCAGCGCGGCACCGCCTGCCGACGTATGGCGTTGAGCATGGACGCAAGCTGACGACCTTCGAGTTGGTGATGCCAGGCGTTGTACCAGGCGGGATAGAAACCCGCTTGCCGAAGACGGTATTCCAGCCGACGCATGATCGAACTCTTGCCGCTTCCCCAGGAGCCAGTGACCGCCAGCGTCAGACTGGGCGCGGTGTTGCGGTTGAGCAGGTAGTTGGCCAAGCCGTCTGCCACCGCACCATGGCCGAGATGGTCGCGTGCCAGCGGATCGAGTGGCTCGTCGTTGACGAACACCCCGGCGATGCTGGCCTCACGCACGGCCCCCGGGGCACGCGCCAGCGGCCGCGCAGAAGCCAGGATGGCGGTCGCGCCCAGCAGCATGACGAGGTAGGTCCACGGCGCCGGGTAACGCGCATAGCCGCCGGACGCAGCCGCGGCTTCACGCGCTTGCCAGGCCGAGGCGGCCATGCCTTGGTAGCGCCAGCTCGCACCGCCGTCGCGCGTATGCACCAGGACGCCACCGTCACCCGCCGCCCAGCCGCGCCGCGTATCGGCGAAATCCAGCGCATTGAGTCGGGTTTCGGCACCGTCCGGCGACCACGCCGATTCACCCGCTCCCAGACGCAGCAGGGTGCCGCGCGCGCCGGCCAGCCATATCGTCGTGGCGTCCAGCGCGCGCAGTGCCGACAGGTCGGCGGCGACTCCATGCGCATGCGAATACCAACGAGTGCCCCCGTCATCGCTGGCCAGCACGATGCCGCCCTCGCCGACAGCCCAGCCGTGGCGCGCATCGGCGAAAGCGATGGCGCGCAACCCGAGTGAAGTCGGGCTGTCCAGGCGACGCCACTTCGCCCCCCCGTCCTGTGTGGCGAGCAACGTGCCGCCATCGCCCACCGCCCAGCCGCGCATCGCGTCGAGAAAATACACGCCATGCAAAGCGGCCGAAGTCGCGCTGGCCTGCCTCGCCCAGCGCCGGCCACCATCCGTGGTCGTCAGGATGATGCCGGCGTCACCCACCACCCAGCCGCGCTGAGCATCGATGAAGAACAGCGCATGCAGCGTGCCGTTCACTCCGCTCGGCTGCACCTGCCAGTGGGCGCCGCCATCTTCGGTTGCCAGGATCACGCCGGACTCCCCTGCCGCCCAGCCGACGCGATCGTTGGCGAAAGCGAGTGCGTTCAGCGCGACGCGGCGGACATCGACGGTCGGGGCCGTGACGGCAGCCGCCCCGCCCGTCACCGGCACCGCCACCCTGTCGGATGCCGCCTTGCCGCCGTCGGGCTGCTGCATCTTGGTGACCGCCGGCAGGCGTGCCGGCACGGCAGGTTCGGTTGGTTTCTTGTCCGGGATTTCCGACGGCAGCGGCGCCGTGTTCGGCGCCTGGATCACGGACTGCTGCGCGAAGTTCGGCGGTCCGTCACCGTCGGCCGGACTCCGCGCGGCATGCGCCCGTGGCAGCAGCGACCAGGCGCCGTCGGCCGCCGCGGCAGGGAGACCCTGCCCTGGCGCGGCATCGGCCGTCGGCGGGTGCTGCCGCGACCAGGTGACGCCGCCGTCGCCGCTGTGCAGGATCAGTCCGCCCGTGCCGGCCAGCCACAGCGCGTTGGTGCCGGGCACCGCACGCACGGCGCGCAGGTCGCCGTCGATCGCGGCGATGCGCCGATAAGCGTTGCGCTCCAGCGGCCAGGCCCACCAGCGCAGACTGAGCGGCGCAAACGTGGGCGCATCCCGTAACGCATCGGCATGCGGCGGCTGACGCCAGGCGTAAAGCCAACCCACGGCCAGCAACAGCAGGCCCGCCGCCAGCATCAGCCACCCCACCCACCGACGTTCCGGGGCGGCGGACGCAGCCGGACCGGCGTCGGTCGGCTCGGGTGCGGGCGCAGTGACTTTGCTGGCGGCGGCGGACATTCGGCAGGGCTCCCTCGTCTCCCGGAATCGGTGTCCGGAATCCTTGACCGACCGTGGGCCGGGCACCATGTGGCTTGGCGAAGCACCTGCGAGGCTCACGCGCGGCGGCTCCGGATAACGGCGTTATAGCAACGACGCACGCGAATGACAGCGTTGCGTCGCCGCGTCTTGCCGACCTCGCCGGCAAACCGCACCATTCCGGTGCGCCGATCTGCACCACGACCCGGCAAGGGTCATGAAATTTTCCTCAACCGGCACCAATTCCTGCCGATACGGTCTCAACAGACGTTTTTGGCAGTGGCACGCACATTGCTCTAGTCTGGCAGAGGAAGGTGTGAACACCAGGCCAGCATCATCGATCAGGAGTCGTGAAATGAGCTTGTTCAATCAGTACATCGAACGTTACCGCCGCGTGGAAGAGGAATACACGCTGGAGGAGTACCTGAAGATCTGCAAACAGGATCGCATCGCCTACGCCAGCGCAGCCGAACGCATGCTCGCGGCCATCGGTGAGCCGGAACTGGTGGATACCCGCCAGGATCCGCGTCTGTCGCGCATCTTTTCCAACAAGATCATCAAGATCTACCCGGCATTCAAGGACTTCTTCGGCATGGAGGAGACCATCGAGCAGATCGTCTCCTATTTCCGCCACGCCGCGCAGGGTCTGGAGGAACGCAAGCAGATCCTTTACCTGCTGGGGCCGGTCGGAGGCGGCAAGTCGTCGCTGGCGGAAAAACTCAAGCACTTGATGGAGAAGGCACCGTTCTACGCGATCAAGGGCTCGCCGGTGAACGATTCGCCGCTGGCACTGTTCTCCGCCGACGAGGACGGCGACATCCTGGAACAGGAATACGGCATCCCGCGCCGCTACCTCGGCCGCGTGCTGTCGCCCTGGGCGGTCAAGCGCCTGCACGAGTTCAACGGCGACATCACCAAGTTCCGCGTGGTCAAGCGCTGGCCGTCGGTGCTGGGCCAGGTCGGCATCGCCAAGACCGAGCCGGGCGACGAGAACAACCAGGACATCTCCTCGCTGGTGGGCAAGGTGGATATCCGCAAGCTGGAGAAATTTTCGCAGGACGATCCCGACGCCTACAGCTACTCCGGCGGCCTGTGCCTGGCCAACCAGGGGCTGCTGGAATTCGTCGAGATGTTCAAAGCGCCGATCAAGGTGCTGCACCCGCTGCTGACCGCGACGCAGGAAGGCAACTACAAGGGCACCGAGGGCTTCGGCGCGATCCCGTTCGACGGCGTCGTGCTGGCGCACAGCAACGAGTCGGAATGGCAGGCGTTCCGCAACAACAAGAACAACGAGGCGTTCCTGGACCGCATCTACATCGTCAAGGTACCGTACTGCCTGCGTGTGTCCGACGAGGTCAAGATCTACCAGAAGCTGCTGCGCCACAGCTCGCTGTCGGAGGCGCCGTGCGCACCGGGCACGCTGGAGATGCTGGCGCAGTTCTCGGTGCTCACGCGGCTGAAGGAACCGGAGAATTCCAGCATCTTCTCGAAGATGCGCATCTACGACGGCGAGAATCTGAAGGACACCGATCCCAAGGCCAAGTCGTATCAGGAATATCGGGATTTCGCCGGGGTCGACGAGGGCATGACGGGCATTTCCACGCGCTTCGCGTTCAAGATCCTGTCGCGCGTGTTCAACTTCGATCACAGCGAGATCGCCGCCAACCCGGTACACCTGCTGTACGTGCTGGAGCAGCAGATCGAACAGGAACAGTTCCCACCCGAGGTGGCGCAGCGCTACGTCGCGTATCTCAAGGAGTATCTGGCGCCGCGCTACGCCGAGTTCATCGAGAAGGAGTTGCAGACCGCCTATCTGGAGTCGTACTCGGAGTACGGCCAGAACATCTTCGACCGCTACGTCACCTACGCCGACATGTGGATCCAGGATCAGGAATACCGCGATCCGGATACCGGCGAAATCCTCGACCGCAGCCAGCTCAACGCCGAACTGGAGAAGATCGAGAAGCCGGCCGGCATCGCCAATCCCAAGGACTTCCGCCACGAGGTGGTCAATTTCGTGCTGCGCGCGCGCGCCCAGAACCATGGCAAGAACCCGGCCTGGACCAGCTACGAGAAGCTGCGCGCGGTGATCGAGAAGCGCATGTTCTCCAGCACCGAGGATCTGCTGCCGGTGATCTCGTTCAACGCCAAGGCATCCAGCGAGGAACAGAAGAAGCACCACGACTTCGTGCAGCGCATGGTGGCCAAAGGCTACACCGACAAGCAGGTGCGCCTGCTTGCGGAATGGTATCTGCGCGCACGCAAAGCGTCGTGAACGGACCGCACGCATGAGCCAGTTGATCGACCGTCGCCTGTCCGGCAAGAACCGCAGCGCGGTCAACCGCCAGCGCTTTTTGCGCCGCTACAAGGCACAGATCCGCAAGGCGGTGGCCGACGCAGTGTCCGGCCGCAAGGTGTCCGACCTGGAACGCGGCGAGAAGATCTCCATCCCGTCCAAGGATCTGGAAGAGCCGGTATTCCATCACGGTCCCGGCGGTCGGCGGCAGATCGTGCATCCCGGCAACAAGGAATTCGTCGGCGGCGATCGCGTCGACCGCCCCGAGGGCGGCGGCGGCGGCCGGGGCGGCGGCGCGTCGCAGGATGGCGAGGGCATGGACGACTTCGTGTTCGAACTGTCCAAGGAGGAATTCATGGATTTCTTCTTCCAGGATCTGGCCCTGCCCGACCTGGTGAAGAAGCAGCTCGCCGCCGTGCCGGAGGTGAAGAAGGCGCGCGCCGGCTTCGTCAGCCAGGGCAATCCGGCCAACCTGCACGTGGTGCGCTCCATGAAACAGGCCATCGGCCGCCGTCTGGCCATGGCCGCCGGACCGCGCGAGGCGCTGCGCGAGGCCGAGCAGGCGCTGGCGGAACTGACCGCGCGCGGCCTGGGTGACAGCGCGGAGGCGGACACGCTGCGCGCCGACATCGAGCAATTGAAGGCGCGCGTCGCTGCCGTGCCGTTCATCGACACTTGGGATCTGCGCTATGCCAACCGCGTCGATCAGCCCACGCCCAGCAGCCAGGCGGTGATGTTCTGCCTGATGGACGTGTCCGGCTCCATGGACGAGGAACGCAAGGACATCGCCAAACGCTTCTTCATGCTGCTGTACCTGTTCCTGACGCGCAGTTACGAGCGCATCGAGGTGGTGTTCATCCGCCACCACACAGTGGCCATGGAGGTCGACGAGGAGGATTTCTTCACCTCGCGCGAGACCGGCGGCACCGTGGTGTCGAGTGCGCTGGAACTGATGCACGAGATCGCGCGCGAGCGCTATCCCAGTCAGGCGTGGAACCTGTACGTGGCGCAGGCTTCCGACGGCGACAACTGGGAGGACGATTCGCCGCGCTGCGCCGAGCTGCTGCTGCACGACATCCTGCCGCTGGTGCAGTACTACGCCTACGTCGAGATCAAGGCCGAGGAACCGCAGAGCCTGTGGCATCAGTACGAGGCAGTGGCGGCGCGCAGCAAGCGTTTCGCCATGCGGCGCATCCTGGACGTGGCCGACATCTACCCGGTGTTCCGCGAACTGTTCGCCAAGAAGAGCCCAGCATGAACGAACCGACGCCCAAGCCCGCGCCGCCGTCGGCAACGGCACGCCAGCCCCTGTCCACCGGTTCGGAGTGGACGTTCGAGCTGTTGGAACGCTACGACCGCGAAATCGCGCGCGTCGCCGCGCATTACCACCTGGACACCTATCCCAACCAGATCGAGGTGATCTCGTCCGAGCAGATGATCGACGCCTATTCCTCGGTGGGCATGCCGGTGGGTTACCACCACTGGTCGTTCGGCAAGCAGTTCATGACCACGCAGAAGAGCTACAAGCGTGGCCAGATGGGCCTGGCCTACGAGATCGTGATCAACTCCAACCCGTGCATCGCCTACCTGATGGAAGAGAACACCATGACCATGCAGGCGCTGGTGATCGCACACGCCTCGTATGGCCACAACTCGTTTTTCAAGGGCAACTACCTGTTCCGTACCTGGACCGATGCCGAGGGCATCCTCGACTACCTGGTGTTCGCGCGCAATTACGTCGCCGAGTGCGAGGAGCGCCACGGCGAACAGGCGGTGGAGGAAATCCTCGATTCCTGCCACGCGCTGATGAATCACGGCGTCGACCGCTACAAACGTCCGGCCCGGCTGTCCATGGCCAAGGAACAGGCGCGCCAGATGGAACGCGAAGCCTACCTGCAATCGCAGGTCAACGATCTATGGCGCACGCTGCCGACGCGCCAGGCGGCGGAACGGGAACGGCAGAGCACGCGCTTTCCGGCGGAACCGCAGGAGAACCTGCTGTACTTCATCGAGAAGCACGCGCCGCGGCTGGAACCCTGGCAGCGCGAGATCGTGCGTATCGTGCGCAAGATCGCGCAGTACTTCTACCCGCAGCGGCAGACGCAGGTGATGAACGAGGGCTGGGCCACCTTCTGGCACTACACCCTGCTCAATCATCTGTACGAGGAAGGCCGGCTGACCGACGGCTTCATGCTGGAATTCCTGCAAAGCCACACCAACGTGGTGTACCAGCCGCCGTTCCACAGCCGCGCCTACGGCGGCATCAACCCCTATGCGCTGGGCTTCGCCATGTTCCAGGATCTGCGCCGCATCTGCGAACGGCCGACCGACGAGGACAGACGCTGGTTTCCGCAGCTCGCCGGCGGCGACTGGGTGAAGACGCTGGACTTCGCCATGCGCAACTTCAAGGACGAGAGTTTCATCGCGCAGTACCTGTCACCCCGGCTGATCCGCGAGCTCAAGCTGTTCGCAGTGATCGACGACGACCGCGACGACAAGCTGGAGATCGCCGCCATCCACGACGACGCCGGCTACCGCACGGTGCGCCAGATGCTGGCCGAACAGTACAACCTGGGCCAGCGCGAACCCAACATCCAGGTGTACGACGTCGACGTGTACGGCGACCGCACGCTGACGCTGCGCCATTTCATGCACAACCGCCGGCCGCTGGGTGACAGCACCGAGGAGATGCTGCGCCATATCGCCCGCCTGTGGGGCTACGACGTGCGCCTGGAAAGCGTCGATGCCGACGGCACCATGCACGCGGCCTACGAGGTGCGGGTGTAGCGGCCCTCACCGCTGCCGTGCCGGTGGTCCGGAACGTGCCCGATGACCGGGTACGCTCCCCGATCAGGGGGAAAATCGCACGGATGAAGCCACGCCCCGGCTGGCATCCCGGAAGCGGCGCAAGCGCGGGTATTGCCGGGTCGGCACGGGCAAAGTCCGACCAACCGATGCGATCAGACACCCGACCGCAGCAGCAACGCCCCCACCGCCACCAGCAGCAGCCCGCCACCGATGGCCAGCGCCAGTGTCAGCGACTTCACCCGGGCTTGCAGCCGCGCCAGTTGCGCCGGCCCGACCGCTTCACCGGCACGAGTCGCCGAGGCCTCGCCCAGTCGCCGTTCGGCCGCCGCCAGGTGGGCTTCCATCTGTGCCGCATGTTCCCGCCAGCGGCTGTCCACCGCCGCCTGCAACTCCTGCCACCGCTGCGCCTGCTGGCGTTCGAGGTCGGTGCGCAGACCGGCATGCAACTGGTCGATGCCGGTGGTGAGGAACTGCTGCATGTAGCCGTGCAGCCCATCGGCGGCGGCCGGCGGCGGCGCGGTCTCCAGTGCGGTCAGGCGCCGTTCCATGTCCTGCGCCTGCGCGGCCAGCTTCTGTTGCGCGGCGACCGCGTCCGCCACCGCGTGGCGCAGCGCCGCCGTCTCTGCGCCGGCCGCTTCCAGACGCTGACTCCAGACCCGGCCCCACTGCTCGATGGTCTGCTGCTGCGCGGCGACGCGCGACTCGATGCGATCGTCCAGCTCGGCCAACAGGTCCACGCGCAGCGCCTCCAGGCGGTCACCCAACAGCCGCTCCACCAGCGCCGTTACCGTTGCCTGGTCCATGGTCACTGGCGCCGCTACCGGCGCGGCTTCGACCGCGGATACCGCGTCGGCGCGCGGCAGGCGCGCCAGCAGGGCTTCCAGCACACCCGGCGGCGGCGGCTTGGCGATGGCGTCCACGGCGCCGGCGGCACGCGCCTGCTCGACGAACTCGGGTTCGTCATTGCCGCTGGCGATGATCACCGGAATGTCGCGGATGCCGGGCGTCGCCTTGATCCGCCGTGTCACCTCGAAGCCGTCCATGTCCGGCATCATGTGATCCATGAAGATCAGGTCCGGCCGTGGATGGGCGAGATAGTCCAGGGCCTGCTGACCGGACTCGGTCATGTCCACCTGCATGCCGACGGCCTCCAGCCGCTTCTGCATGGTCAGGCGACCGACCTTGGAATCGTCGACCACCAGCGCGTGTAGTTTCGCCACGTTGCAAGTCCTCCGGATGGCAAAGCCATGTGATTGCAGATGCCCGCCGGCGCAGTCCGCACGAGCCTGGATCAGATCCTCACCGCGACGGATCGGGCAGCGATTCGTCGTCCACCGCGAACTCGCGCGCCCAGTCGCCCCAGGTATACCAGTCATCACCCAGCATTTCCGCCGGGTGCTCGGTGCGCCCCGAGCCGTTGCCGCACATCAGCGCGTCGGCCGGACAGTAACGGTCGCAACCCCAGCAGATGCGCTCGGGATGTTTGGGGTGCAGCGGAAATTTCTTGCGGACCATGCCGATAGCGTAGCAGAGGCGGGCGCATTGCCCTAAGCCGGCAAGGCCGGCATCATCATCGCGCCTCGCCCATCCCACCCGATCCCGGCGACGGCAAGGAGCCCACATGATCACGCGTTGCGCCTGGGTCGGCCAGGATCCGGTCTACGTCGCCTACCATGACCGCGAATGGGGCGTGCCGCTGCACGACGAACGCGCCCTGTTCGAGTTCCTCATCCTGGAAGGCGCGCAGGCCGGCCTGTCCTGGCTGACCATATTGAAGAAGCGCGAGAACTATCGCCGCGCGTTCGCCGGTTTCGACGCCGAGCGCGTCGCGCGCTTCGGCGAGGCCGACATCGCCCGCCTGCTGGCCGACCCGGGCATCGTGCGCAACCGCCTGAAGATCGCGGCGGCGATCGGCAACGCCCGCGCCACGCTGGCGCTGCGCCAAGCCTTCGGCGGTCTGGATGCCTACTTCTGGCGCTTCGTCGACGGCCGCCCCATCGTCAACACCTGGCGCAGCCCGGCGGAAGTGCCAGCGCGCACGCCGCTGTCCGACGTCATCAGCAAGGATCTGAAACAACGCGGCTTCAAGTTCGTCGGCTCCACCATCGTCTATGCGCACATGCAGGCCACCGGCGTGGTCAACGACCATACCGTCGACTGTTTCCGCCACCGCCAACTGGCCGGTGGCGCCTGAGTCACACTCAGCCACCCGGAGTCACCACCATGCACGTCACCCTGGTCCACGTCCGCGTCAGGTCGGAGGCGGTCGCCGCCTTCATCGCCGCCACCCGCGCCAACCATGAAGCCTCGGTCCGCGAGCCGGGCAACCGCCGCTTCGACGTGCTGCAAGACCCGGCCGATCCCTGCCGCTTCCTGCTGTACGAAGCCTACGCCGACCCCGCGGACGCCGCCGCACACAAGGGCACGCCGCACTATCTGGCCTGGCGCGACGCGGTGGCGGACATGATGGCCGAGCCGCGGCGCGGCGAGCCATGGCTGGGGCTGCTGCCAGCCTAACGGCGCGGCTCGCTCAGGTTCCGGCGCGCTTCGGCGGCATCGGCGCGAAATACGCCGCGGTCAGCAACAGCAACGCGACGCCGATCAGCGTGGCGCTCCAGATCAGCGTGCCCTGGCCGGCGGCGTCGAGCAGCAGCAGCTTGACGCCGACCACGCCGAGCAGACCGATGCCGGCATACCAGCCCTGGCGGTGGCCGACGCGGGAGGCGTGGATCATGGCGGCGATGGCGACCACGCTCCACAGCAGCGTGAGCAAAGCCTGGCACAGCGTCGAATCCAGCATCGCCTCGAAGGTGAACGGCACGCCGCCCCAATGGTGAGCGATGCGCGCCGCCAGCGTGGACAGCCACAGGAAAGCCAATACGGCCACCACGCCACGGCCTAGCCGTGCGCTCTCCTCACGCCAGGTCGGCGCCCCCGCGAGCAGCCACAGCGCGCCCAGTCCGGCGAGCTGGGCGACATCGAACGCATTGAGCAGCGGCAGATACGGCCAGCCCAGGCCATCGTCGCCGTTCAGCGCCAGGCTGGCCGCGGGCAGGACCAGCAGCAGCAGGCCGAGGGGCGGCAGCACGCCGAGGTCGCGATAGCGCGCCGCCGTCACGGCGAACGGCCACAGACCACGCCGCGCCCCCAGCTCGGGCAGCACGGTGCCAAGGACGCCGGTCGCCACCAGCGCGACGAACACCCACAACTCCGGCACGGCCGTCGTTTCCGCGGCCCACCACACCGCCTCGGCCGTCAGCGCGAACAGCAGCAGCCAGCCGGCGCCGAGATGACGGGCGGTCTGCGCCGGCACGTCGCCGGCGCGCTCGTGGGCGGCGAGCAGCGCGTAATGCAGCGCCAGCGCCAGCGGCAAGACCAGGGTCATCAGGCCGGCGAAGGGATGGCCGGACACCTCCATGGCGGCGAACACGGCCAACCACAGGCCGGGCAGCAGCAACAGCGCGGACTCGCGCAACTGGGGCCAGCGCCAGCGCCGCGACATGCCCTCCAACACCAGCACGCTGACGGCGATGAACGACAGGCCATAGGCCGGGTGTGTCGGGGTCGGCGCGAAATCGTGGATCTGCTGCAAACCGACGCCCAGCCACCAGGCCAGCGCCCAGACGAAGGCCGGCAAGGGCGACGGTGCCGGCCAGCGT
>CAYTRH010000035.1:0-21268 GCA_964440155.1 uncultured Thiobacillus sp.
CCACCACACCGGCCGCGCCGGCACCCTTCAGTACTGCTCTACGCTGATTGTTCATGCAGATGTCTCCAGTCAAGTCCAGGTTATGCTCGCCTCAATCCCGCAGGATTCGCGCGATGAAGACTCACGAGCGCTTATTAAAACGCCAAACGTCCGCGTGTGGTGCACAGGACCGGCTGATACGTTCGACCCAGTCGGCACCCTACGAATGGACGCTCGGGCGTCGAACTTTGTCACGAAAATCCCGAGTTGTCATGGCCCGGGATGAAAATAACTGGTAGTCGGCCGGCACGACACCGGCGTCAGTTCAACTGGACGCGAATGCCGAACGGCACTTTCGCCTTGCCCTTGACCAGCCATACCACCGGGTACGGCGGGTCATGATCAGGGAAACGCCCCTCCGCGTCGGTAAAGTAGACCAGCAGATCGGGGTTGAGGCGCGCCTGGTCGATCCAGGCGAATATCGGCCGGAAATCGGTGCCGCCGCCGCCGGAAACCTCCGCCGGCAACGCCATGCTTTGCCACATGGCGAAATGCCAGGGACCGCGCGCATCCAGTTTGTCGTCGCAGGCATGCAGCGTGACGTGGGCGCGCACCTGCGCCTTCAGCGCGTCGATTTCGCCGAGAAACTCGCTCAGTTCGTCCGCCGTGATCGAGCCGCTGGTGTCCAGCGCCACCACCACGTTCACGCTCTGGCTGTGCAGGCGCGGCATCAGCGCCTCGCCCTCACGCCGTGAGGTGCGCTCGAAACTATAGTCGTCGCGCGCTGCGTTCATCATGTAACGTGCCAGCAGCGCACGCCACGGCAACTGCGGCGCCAGCAGGTCATCGACCAGACGCAGCAGCGAGTTCGACAGCTTGCCCGCCTGACGGGCCGCCTGTGCGGCCGCGGCCAGACGGCTCTTCCACTGTTCGTCCAGCTTGTCTGTGTCGACCGGCGGTGACGGCTGTGCATCCTGTCCGGCATCGACCTGCGCCGCCGAGTCGGCGCCGCCGCCATCCACGGTGCTGCGGCCCTCTCCGCCGGACTCGCCCTCCGGTTCGCCCTCACCCCCCTGTCCGGCGCCGTCGGATCGTTGCTTCTGCCCCCCCTGATCGTGGTGAGATTCGCGTTGATCCTGGTCATGGCCGCTATCCGGATCGTCATGGTCGAACAGATGCGTGTCCTGGGTCTGCTCCGGCGGATCCTCGTGCAGCAGCGGATAGATCTCCTCCGCGGTCAGGCCGCGGTAGGCCGCGCTCATCAAGGCGTTTTCCGGCCCCTGCATGCGCTCCTCGTCGAGGATCATGTTGACGGCGTAGTCACAGGCCACGTTCCAGCGGTGCTTCTGCCGGTGCCCGCGCCGGGCGAAATGCGACAAGGCGCAATGCATGGCCTCGTGCGCCAGCACGAACTGCGTCTGTTCCAGCGTCAGGCGGGCGATGTAATGCGGATTGAAATAGAAGTTGCGTGCATCCGTCGCCGTGGTCTCACACCATTTCGCGTCCGCCGCTTTCAACGGCAGATGCATCACCAAAGCGCCGAGAAAAGGCTTCTCCAGGATCAGCCGGGTACGCGCGGCGGCGAGCTTGGTTTCCAGTTGCGCCAGATCGAGCGCCATCTACCCCTGCTCCCCGGCCTTTTGCCCGCTTTGCGGCTTGAAGTCGTAAAGCATCAGTTCTGCCACGCTGTTGGCCCAATCGACGAATTCCGGCACGCGGAACAGTGGCTGACCGATGGCGCGATGCAAGTCGGTGACCAGCATGACGCCCATCTCGCGCTGCGGATAGCGACGGGCATACTTCAGGATGTTGGACAGTTTGGCGACGTCGCCCGCGCTCTCGCGTGCGCGTCGCACCAGCGCGGCGGCCACGCCGTATTGCAGGTCGATGCCCTTGGGCACGTCGCTGACCTCGCCGGCGAGGATGCCGTCGATATCGGGCAGATTCTCCAGGTTGTCGATGAACGCCTTCAGCTCCACGCCACAGGCCGAACCGACGCACGCCTGCAGGGCGTCGCCGAGCAGATCCGGACGGTCGTCGAACTTGCGTAGCGCACGATGGGCATACTCCCAGGAACGTGGACTGGGGAAGGCCACCGGGTTGTGCGCCGCGTCGTAGCTGAACAGCAGGTCGGGGCGGAAGCGCAGAAAGCCGAGGATGCGCTCATCGATGCCGGCCTCCAGTGCCCAGCGTATCCAGTCGTCCAGATGGGCTTCCACCTCGTAATGGGTGAAGCGGTTGGCCAGTGGCGCCGGCATGGCATAGGTCACGCCACGATCCCCCTGGCGGTTGCCGGCGGCGAAGATGGCCCAGCCTTCGGGTATCTGATACTCGCCCAGACGGCGATCGAGTATCAGCTGATAGGCGGCAGCAGACACGGTGGGCGGCGCCGCGTTGATCTCGTCGAGGAACAGGATGCCGGCCGGGCCATGCCGGCGCGCATCCGGCAGCATGGCCGGCACCGACCATTCGACGTTGTCATCCTTGCGGAACGGAATGCCGCGCAGGTCAGTTGGCTCCATCTGCGACAGGCGCAAGTCGATCAACGGCACGCCATGCAGGCGTGCGATGCCGGCGATGATCTGTGACTTGCCGACGCCGGGCGGCCCCCACAGCATCACCGGCGTGTGCTGGCCGGCGGCGCAACTGAGGAACTCGCGGTCGAGGATGGTTTCGATGTGGGAGGGGCGCATGTCAGGGGTTCGCTATCCAGTCGTGATCGGTTTGGCCCTGCGCCGCCTGCAGCCGCGCCGCCACCAGCGCCGCGCGTATCCGGTCCGGATGCACCGCGCCGGGCAGCAGGCGTTCCACGCGCGCCAGCCAGTGCGGCTTGTCCATCGCCTGTTGTTCCAGGCGTGCGCGCGTCGCCTCGCTCAGGCGGGGCCACAGCAACAGCAGGGGAGCCAGCCAGCGATGATAATCGTTAATAACCGACTGTTCCAGTCGACTATTCCACACCTCCCGCACCAGCAATTCGGGAAAATCCGCCGCCGGCAGTTCACGCGCGCGCCATTCGTAGGGCAGACGCACGCCCTCCTGGCCGTGGCCGACACCGTCCTGGCCACGGCGGAACCATTGCGCCATGGCATGCGGTCGGGCAGCCTGGTTGACCATGCGCGCCAGCACGTCACGGTGGGCGTCGTTGACTCCTGGCACCCGCGCGTCGCGTTCGGCCAGCGTCGGCGAATGAAAGCCGGTATAGGACAGCACGAACGGGTACCACTCCAGTTGCTCCCGCCCCAGTTTGCGCGGCATGCCGCGTTCCGTCGCCAGCAGTGCCAGCGGCAGCCCGCTGACGCGGTCCAGCAGCCAGAGCTCGAGCGTGTCGAACACCGCGAACGGCAGCGCCGGACGCGTTTCCAATGCCGCCAGCAAATCCTCCAACCCTTGACGCTGGCCCAGCTTGAGGCCGCCGTCCTCCTGCCAGACACCGACCGGTCTTACCCAGCCATGACCGTCGTCCGCGCGCAGATGCCAGGTGAGGCCGTCATAGGTATGCGCGCTGGCCTCGCCGATGTCGACACAGTGCACCAGCCCGCGATAGGGGTTGACCCGCCGCAGCGCGTAATAACGCGGATACACGGCGTGGCTCAGCTTTCCAGGTGCACGAGCCGACGGCGCGCGGCTTCCAGCAGCTGGTCGATCAGTTCCTCGCCCGGTCCGGCGAACGCATCGTAGCGGTCCTCCAGCAGTTCGATGATCGCGCGCACCTCGGCCGGGTGGCGCGCCGCGCGCAGCCGCTCGTTCAGCTCGATGATCCAGGGGTCCAGCGCCATGCTCTTTGCCTCGTCACGTTGTTGCTGCAAACTTCGCCGAAACGCTTACGGCCGTCAAACATGAATTTCTGTTCCCACTGCGGCAGCCCGGTACGCTTACAGGTTCCGCCCGGCGACAACCGCCCGCGTCATGTATGCACGCGGTGCGGCGCGGTGCATTACCACAACCCCAAACTGGTGGTCGGTTGCATCCCGGAGTGGCAGGACCGCATTCTGCTGTGCCGGCGCGCCATCGAACCCAAGCATGGCCTATGGACGCTGCCGGCCGGTTTCATGGAGAACGGCGAGACCACCGCCGAGGGTGCCGCGCGCGAGACGCTGGAGGAAGCCGGTGCGCGTGTCGACGATCTGAGCCTGTACACCATGATCAGCCTGCCCGACATCAACCAGGTCTACCTGGTGTTCCGCGCCCGATTGTTGCACCTGGACTTCCATCCGGGTGAGGAGAGTCTGGAAGCGCGCCTGTTCGAGGAACACGAGATTCCCTGGAACGACCTCGCCTTCCGCACCATCCAGCGCACGCTGGAGCACTATTACGCCGACCGCCGTCGCGGCGACGGCTATCCGTTGCATGTCGGCGCGATCTTCCACAAGCCACGGTGAAGCCGCGATGAACGTCGATCTCGCCGGCCCCTTCCTGTTCGGCCGCGGTGGCCCAGGCGGCTGGTGGATGCTGCCGGGACCCGAGATCCATTTCGTGCGCGACAGCGAGGTCGCGGTGCCGGATCTGGCCGGCTGGCGGCGCGAACGCATGCCGGCGGTGCCGGACGATCACCGCTTCGAAGTGGTGCCGGACTGGGTGTGCGAGATCCTCTCACCCGCCAGCGCACGCAAGGACCGGGCGCTCAAGCTGCCGCTGTACGCGCACCATGGCGTCGCCCATGCCTGGCTGGTGGATCCGGACCTGCGCACGCTGGAAGCCTACGCATTGCAGCAAGGCCGATGGCTGTTGTTGGCGACCCTGACCGACGACGCCGAAGTGCGCCTGCCACCGTTCGACGCCGTGCGGTTTTCGCTGGCCGATCTGTGGGGCTGAGGGCGCAAAAGCGCAAGGCGTCCGACACCCATGCCGCCGGCACGCGTCAACGCCACGTTCCGGTTCTACGCAGAGCTCAACGATTTCCTGCCCGGGCACCTGCGCAAACGTGAATTCGCGCGCGACTGTCCCGCCGGCGCCAGCGTCAAGCACATGATCGAGGCGCTCGGCGTACCGCACACCGAGGTCGAACTGATCCTGGTCAACGGTGTATCGGTCGACTTCGCGCACCGAATCGCGCCGAATGACCGCATCTCGGTCTATCCCATGTTCGAGGCGCTCGACATCTCGCCGCTGCCGCGCGTGCGCGAACGGTCGCTGCGCCGCCCCCGCTTCGTCGCCGATGCGCATCTGGGCGGACTGGCACGTTTGCTGCGACTGACCGGTTACGACACGCTGTACGACAACGGCCTCGACGACGACGACATCGCAGCGCTCGCCCGGCAGCGCATCGTGCTGACCCGCGACCGCGAGCTGCTCAAACGCAACGCCGTCGCCCACGGCTGCTACGTACACGCCCAGGATCCCAAGGCACAGTTGCGCGAGATCTTCGCGCGCCTGGACCTCGCCGGCGGCGCCCGCCCGCTGACGCTGTGCCTGCAATGCAATGCGCCGCTGCGCGCCGTGGACAAAACGCAGGTCGCCGCCAGGCTGCCGCCGCGCGTGCGCGCGCAACACCGGGATTTCACCGCCTGCGACGTGTGCGGGCGGGTGTACTGGCGCGGCTCGCACTGGATCCGGTTGCGCTCCCTGCTCGATGAGCTGTTGCCCGCTGTCGGCAAGGTCACGGCCGATGATGCGGCGCACGGTCTATACTCGCGATCTTCATGATTCGACTCCGCTCGTCCACGGGACCAGGCCGGCCACCGATGCGCGCAGGGAGCTGCCATCACGGCGTCCCACGCGGTGGTTCTCGGGCTGACCGCGGCGTCTTCGTGCCGACGGGCTAGCGCCGGCAGCCTGGCGGCTCGGGCGATGGATGGGCGGCGCACGAAGCGTCAAAGTGGCACACACGTTAGGCTCGTGTGCCCGCCACCGCCGACCGATCACCGGCCACGCCGCCGTAGTGCCCGGTCCCGCAACGTTCACCTGCCATTGACCCAGCCATGACCGAACCCACCGCCACCCCACATCAGGACGAAAACCAGATCATCGCCGAGCGCCGCGACAAGCTGGCCGCGATCCGCGCCCACGGCGTCGCCTTCCCCAACGATTTCCAGCGCGAGGACTACGCCGGCGACCTGCACGCCCGTTACGCGGGCAGCGCCAAGGAAACGCTGGAAACCTCGCCGGTGCGTGTCCGCCTGGCTGGCCGCATGATGCTCAAGCGGGTGATGGGCAAGGCCAGTTTCGCCACGCTGCAGGACATGAGCGGGCGCATGCAGATCTACGTCAGCCGTGAAGCGGTGGGCGAGGACGCCTACGATGCCTTCAAGCGCATGGATCTGGGCGACATCCTCGGCGTCGAGGGCACGCTGTTCCGTACCAAGACCGACGAGCTGACCATCCAGTGCAGCGCGGTACGGCTGTTGACCAAGGCGCTGCGGCCGCTGCCGGAGAAGTTCCACGGCCTGACCGACCAGGAACAGAAATACCGCCAGCGTTACCTGGACCTGATCACCAACGAAACCACGCGCAACACCTTCGTCACCCGCTCCCGGATCATCCAGGCCATGCGCGAGTTCTTCGTGGCGCGCGGTTACCTGGAAGTGGAAACGCCGATGATGCATCCCATCCCCGGCGGCGCCAACGCCAAGCCCTTCGTCACCCACCACAACGCGCTGGACATGCAGCTCTACCTGCGCATCGCGCCGGAGCTGTACCTCAAGCGCCTGGTGGTCGGCGGCCTGGAGAAGGTGTTCGAGATCAACCGCAATTTCCGCAACGAGGGCATCTCCACACGCCACAATCCCGAGTTCACCATGGTCGAGTTCTACGAAGCCTATCGGGATTACCGCTACCTGATGGACTTCACCGAGACGATGTTCCGCGACATCGCACGGAAGGTGCTGGGCACCACCACGGTCACCTACCAGGGCCAGACCATAGACCTCGGCGCGCCGTTCGCGCGCATGAGCGCGCTCGAAGCGGTGCGTCACTACCATCCGGAACTGCGTGACGCGCCGCTCGACGACATGGATTTCGTGCTGGCCGAACTGAAGCGCCGCAAGATCGCCTACCGGCCCAACGACGGCCTGGGCGGTCTGCAATTGACGCTGTTCGAGGAAACCACCGAACACCTGCTGATCCAGCCCACCTTCATCATCGACTATCCGGCGGAAACCTCGCCGCTGGCCCGCCGCAACGACGTCAACCCGGAAGTCACCGACCGCTTCGAACTGTTCATCGTCGGCCGCGAGATCGCCAACGGCTTCTCCGAGCTGAACGACCCGGAAGACCAGGAAGCGCGCTTCGACGCCCAGGTCGCCGCCAAGGAAGCCGGCGACGAGGAAGCCATGTTCAAGGACCGCGACTACATCCGCGCGCTGGAGCACGGTCTGCCGCCGACTGCCGGCGAAGGCATCGGCATCGACCGCCTGGTCATGCTGCTGACCGATTCGCCCAGCATCCGCGACGTCATCCTGTTCCCGCAACTGCGCCGCGAGGACTGACGGGTCGGCCATGAAAACCCTTGCCAGCTACGACGCCATTCCGTACGAGAGCATTCCGATCACGGAAACGCACGTGGACGGGCTGGCCGCGCTCGGCCGCCTGTTCGGCGTGTCCACGACCGACCCGCGCCGTTGTCGGGTGCTGGAACTGGGCTGCGCCGAAGGCGGCAACCTGCTGCCCATGGCCTTCTATCTGCCGGACAGCGAGTTCGTCGGCATCGATCTGTCGGCACGGCAGGTCGCCGATGGTCAGCGCCTGATCGCTGACCTGGCACTGCGCAACATCATGCTGCTGCACCGCGACGTGATGGACGGCGCCGATGACCTGGGCCGCTTCGACTACATCATCGCGCATGGTCTGTACTCCTGGATACCGGCGACGGTGCGCGAGCGGCTGCTGGCGATCTGCGCCGCCAACCTGGCGCCCGACGGCATCGTCTACCTGAGCTGGAACGCCCTGCCAGGCTGGCACACGCGCGCGGTGATGCGCGACATGCTGCGCCACCATACGCGCGAAGCCAGCGATGCACGCATCCGCCTGGACATGGCCTACCTGTTCCTGGAGGAATACGGCGCGGCGCTGGCCGCGGAAGCTGGTGATCTGGCGCCCATCCTCGAGGCCGAGGTGGAATACCTGAAACGGGCACCGCCGTCCTACCTGTATCACGAGTACCTCACGGACACCAACGAACCCATGCTGTTCAGCGACTTCATGGCGCAGGCGCGCGGCCATGGCCTGCGCTACGTCGCCGACGTCGATCTGCACACGCTGCTGCCGGAAACGCTGGGTGAGGCGGGCGGGCGGGTCGCCGCTGAAATCGAAGAACGCGAGGCACGCATCCAGGCCATGGATTTCATGCGTGCGCGCCGCTTCCATCGCAGCCTGCTGACCCACGCCGCAACACCGGTCCACGACCTGCCCGACCTCGCCGTGTTGCGCACCCTCGCCTTCCATGCCGATCTGAGCAGCGACGTCGAGATCGATCTGCGCAGCCCGGCAGCGCAACCCTTCGTCACCGCCACGGGCAGCCGTTACGCCATCAAACATCCGCTCGCCAAGGCCGCGGCGATGTGGCTGGCCACCGCCTATCCCAACAGCGTCGCCTACACCGATCTGCAACAGGCCGCAGCCGGCATCGTCGCCACCCATGGCGACGCCGCGCTGGCGACGGAAGAAGATGCCCTGGCCGGGGAACTGCTCGATCTGCTGGCCTGGGGCGGCGTGCGCGTCGCGCTCGATACCACGCCACGGCTCAACGAGCCCCCCGCCCGCCCGCGTGCGCACGCGCTGGCCCGCGCGCAGATCGCGCACGGCGGCGACTGCGTCGCGTCGGTGCGCCATGGCGCGGTACACCTCGACGCGGCCGGCGCCCACCTGCTCGGCCTGCTCGACGGCCAACACGACCTCGATGCACTGGTGGCGGCGATGCAAACACGATTGGCCCCATCACTCGATACCGCAGCCATCCGCGACGGCTGTCAGCGCCTGTTGTGGACCTTCGCCCGTAACGGCCTGTTGGAAACACCGTGACCCCCATGCGTACCGAGACCCCCACCGCCATCTATCTCAAGGACTACACCCCGCCGGCCTGGTTGGTCGATACCGTCGACCTCGAGGTCGCCATTCACGATGGCTACACCGAGGTGCGCACCCGCCTGGCCTGCCGGCGCAACCCGGTCGGTTCCCGTGGTGATCTGGTGCTCGACGGCGAGGATCTCGATCTGCGCGCCATACGGCTCGACGGCAACGACCTGCCCGCCACCCGCTACCGCCTGGCCGAGGACAAACTGACCATCCTCGGTGACGGCGCGCCTTTGCCCGAGACGTGTACGCTGGAAACCGTGGTGCGCATCGACCCCGACCACAACACGCAACTGTCCGGCCTGTACCGTTCGCGCGACGGCTATTTCACGCAATGCGAGGCAGAGGGCTTCCGCCGCATCACCTTCTTCCCCGATCGTCCGGACGTGATGGCGCGCTACACCTGCACCATCAGCGCCGAACGGGCGCGTTTTCCGGTGCTGCTGGGCAACGGCAACCGCGTGGCCGCCGGCGACGATGCCGACGATCCCGCCCGTCACTGGGCACGTTGGCAGGATCCGTTTGCCAAGCCCTGCTACCTGTTCGCGTTGGTCGCCGCCCGCCTGGACGTGCTGGAGGATCGTTACGTCACCGGCTCCGGCCGCGAAGTGCGCCTGGCGGTCTACGTCGAACCGGGCAAGCTGGACCAGTGCAGCCATGCGATGGCGGCGCTGAAGAAAGCCATGCGCTGGGACGAGCAACGCTACGGCCTGGAGTTGGATCTGGACCACTACATGATCGTCGCGGTGGGCGACTTCAACATGGGCGCCATGGAAAACAAGGGGCTCAACATCTTCAACACTAAGTACGTGCTGGCCCGCCCCGACTGCGCCACCGACAGTGATTACCAGAACATCGACCGCGTCGTCGCGCACGAGTACTTTCACAATTGGACCGGCAACCGCGTCACCTGCCGCGACTGGTTCCAGTTGTCGCTGAAGGAGGGCCTGACCGTATTCCGCGACCAGGAATTCGGCGCCGACGTGCATTCGCGCGCAGTCACCCGCATCCAGGAGGTACGCAGCCTGCGCATCGGCCAGTTCCCGGAAGACGCCGGGCCGATGGCGCATCCGGTACGGCCGGCGTCCTATGCCGAGATCAACAACTTCTACACCGCCACGGTGTACGGCAAAGGCGCCGAAGTCGTGCGCATGATCCATACGCTGATCGGCCGCGACGCGTTCCGCCGGGGCATGGATCTGTATTTCCAGCGTCACGACGGCCAGGCCGTGACCTGCGAGGATTTCGTCGCCGCCATGCAGGATGCCTCCGGCGTCGATCTCTCCCAGTTCCGCCGCTGGTACGCTCGCGCCGGCACGCCCCGCGTCACGGCGGAGGGCCGCTGGCAGCCGGATGCCCGCCGCTACCACCTGACGCTGACGCAATCGCTGGCGCCCACCGCCTACGAACGGCGCCTGCAGGAAGCCGGCATCGCGCCGGAAACCGGCCCGCTGCACATCCCCGTCGCCGTCGGGCTGGTGCTGGCGGACGGCAGCGACGCGGCATTGCGTCTGGCCGGCGAAGCCGCGCCGCAAGGCGGCACGCGCGTGCTGTCGCTGACCGAGACCACCCAGCGCTTCGTCTTCGAGGACATCGGCGAAGCGCCGGTCGCTTCTCTGTTGCGCGACTTTTCCGCGCCCGTGCAGCTCGATTTCGCGCAAAGCGACGCCGAGCTGGCACACCTGATGGCGCACGACAGCGATGCCTTCAACCGCTGGGAAGCCGGCCAGCGTCTGGCCACGCGCGTGCTGCTCGCCGGCATCGCCGCTGGCGGCGACGGCAGCGAGTGGATCGCGGAAGCCTACGTCAGCGCCTGCCGGCGCCTGCTCGACCCAGGGTTCGACACCGACCCGGCGCTGGTCGCCGAAGCCCTGGTGCTGCCGGCGGAACAGGTGCTGGCGGAAGACGTGGCCGGGCGCGGCGGCAGCGTCGATCCGGAGGCCATCCACCGTGCACGCCTCAACCTGCGCCGTCACCTGGCCAACCAGCTGCGCACGCAACTGGAGGCCACCTGGGCGGCGCTGGCGCCGAACGAGCCCTACGCCCCGGACACTGCCCAGATCGGCCGCCGCGCATTGCGCAACGCCTGCCTCGGCTACCTGGCGGACAGCGACGCCGGCTACCTGCGCGAAACCGTGCTGCCACGCGTGCTGACGCAGTTCGAGCACGGCGACAACATGACCGACGTCGGTGCGGCGCTGGGCATCCTCGCCAATCTCGACGTGCCCGAACGCGAGCATGCCCTGACCGCCTTCTACACCCGTTGGCGCGACGAGCCTCTGGTGGTCGACAAGTGGTTGCAGGTGCAGGCCACCTCACGTCTGGACGGCACCGTCGCGCGCGTACGCGCGCTGATGCAGCACCCCGCCTTCGACCTGAAGAACCCCAACAAGGTCTACGCGCTGATCCGCGCGTTCTGCGCCGGCAACCCGCGCCAGTTCCACGCCGCCGATGGCGCAGGCTACGCACTGGCGGCCGACGTGATCATCGAGCTGCAGGCGATCAATCCGCAGGTGGCGG
Organism: uncultured Thiobacillus sp.; assembly: GCA_964440155.1. GTDB lineage: Bacteria > Pseudomonadota > Gammaproteobacteria > Burkholderiales > Thiobacillaceae > PFJX01. The sequence continues at coordinate 11,506 of CAYTRH010000035.1, forward strand.
CGCGCATCGCGCGCGCGTTCGACCGCTGGCGGCAGTTCGACGCACGACGACAGCGCCACGCCCGGGATGCGCTGGAACGCATCGTCAGCACACCGACGCTGGCCAGGGACGTGGCCGAAGTGGTCGGCAACGCGCTGCGCTGAGCCGTCGCCGGCCATGCTGCGCAAGCTCGCCGCCGACGCGCTGATCTACCATCCGCGGATCATCACGCTGACGGTCGGGCTGGTCGCGCTGCTGGGCTTCGAATCGGTCGTCTACGTCGAGCAGGACCGCCGCAGACAGAGCGAGCGTTACCTGATCCAGGCGCAGGTGGCGACCACGCGCGCGGTGCTGGAATCCGAATTGAACGCGTCGCTGTCGCTCAGCCTGGGGCTGTCCACCTTCGTACTGAGCAACCCGAGCTTCGATCCGGCACATTTCGAGCAGGTCGCCGCTGCCCTGATCCATATCCAGCCCAACATCCGCAGCGTCGCGCTGGCGCCGGACAACGTGATCCGCCACATCTACCCGCTGGCGGGCAACGAACGCGCTTTGGGCCTGCGTTACCTGGAGACACCCAGCCAGCGTGATGCCGTGCTGCGGCTGATGCGCGAGCAGCAACCGGTGATCGCTGGCCCGATCGAACTGGTGCAGGGTGGCATCGGCATCATCAACCGCATTCCCATCCTGGTCACGCGCCCGGATGGCAGCAAGGACTATTGGGGCCTGGCATCGGTGGCCGTCGATCCGCGTCCCATCTTCGCCCGAGCCGGGTTGCACACACCTGCGGCTGACGGGCTGGAGTATGCGCTGCGCGGACGCGACGGCCTGGGCGCGGATGGCGAGGTGTTCCTCGGCGATGCGGCACTGTTCGACGATCCGCAGTCGGTATTGATGCAGGTGTACATCCCGGGCGGCAGTTGGCAACTGGCGGCACGGCCAGCGACGGCGGCGGCGACGCCGGCACACCGGCTGCAAGCCCTGGCACCGCATGTGCTCGCCGCTCTGCTGGCTGTGCTGGGCGCGATGATGGTCCATTCCACCCTGTCGGCGCATCGGCGCGTGCGCGCGCTGGCTTTGCAGGACAGCCTCACCGGCCTGGCCAACCGTCACCAGTTCAACATGCGCGGCGAAAACCTGTTCAACCTGGCCAAACGCAGTCGGCGCCACCTGACCCTGCTGAACATGGATCTGGATGATTTCAAGCTGGTCAACGATACGCATGGCCACGCCGTCGGCGACCGGCTGCTGGTGCACGTGGCCCGGCAACTGCGCGCCTCGCTGCGCGAATCCGACCTGCTCGCGCGCGTCGGCGGCGACGAGTTCCTGGCGCTGCTGCCGGATACCGGCCCGGGGCCCAGTCTCGATGCCCTGTTGCGTCGGCTGCGCGAGCGCGTCGGCCAGCCGTTGCCGGATGTCGATCCGCCGGTACGCGCGCGCCTGTCGATCGGTGTGGCCACCTGCGGCGAGGACACCGCCACGCTGGAGGATCTGATGCGGCGTGCCGACGACGCCATGTATGACCAGAAAATACGCGGCAAGTATCGCCGCGACGACGCCTGAACCCGGCGGCGATCAGTAATGCGGCGGCAATTCGTCGCGCAGGTCGCGCCGTTGCGGCGGCTCCAGTTCGCTCACCTGACGCGCCAGTACGCCGAGCTGGCGCAACAGCCCATCGATCTGCGCCTGCTGTCGAAACACCACGCGGTTGAGCTCATCCAGCAGATCCTCCGCGTAACTCAGTTTGACTTCCAGTTCGACCACACGCTGCTCCAGACTCATCGCGGCACCTCGTCCTCAGCCGTTGGCGCATCATCGGCCGCGGCCTGCGCCTGGTCATCGACGGCAAGGGCAGCGGCCAGCATGGCCGCCCGGCTGGCCGGCGTCTCCAGGCTGATGCGGCCCAGCGCGCCGTCGCGGTAATCCTGCAACAGGATCAACGCGGCCTTGTCCAGGTCCGGCGCGCCGCCGCGTCCCTTGAGCAGGCAGCCGCGCCGCCGCGCGATCGCCGCCAGCACGGCCGCGCCGTCCAGGCCATGCGCTTCGATGCCGTAGCGTGCGCTCAATGCGGCCGGATAGCGTTGCAGCAGGATGTCGGCCAGGAAGCTGGCAACCTCCTCCTCCGCCACCGCGTTGCGGCCGATGGCATGACTGGCGGCCAGCATGTAGCCGTCGGACGCATGCGCGATCCTGGGCCACATCAGGCCGGGCGTGTCCACCAACACCAGTCGCGGCCCCAAGACCACACGTTGCTGCGACTTGGTAACCGCGGGTTCGTCACCCACCGCCGCGACCTTGCGCTTGACCAGTGCGTTCATCAACGTCGACTTGCCGACGTTGGGGATGCCCATGATCATCAGCCGCAGCGGCTTGAAGTTGTCGTCACGGTGCGGCGCCAGTGCCTGACAAGCCGCCGGGATGCGCGCCACGTCGGCCGGGCGTTTGGCGGATAGCGCCATGGCCCGTACACCCGGCCGCGCGTCGAATACCCCCAGCCATGCGCGGGTGACCTCCGGGTCGGCCAGGTCGGCCTTGTTCAGCAGCGTCAGGCACGGGCGCTGCCGCTCTCGGCGCAACGACTCGATCAGCGGATTGCGGCTGGCCTCGGGCAATCGGGCGTCGACCACCTCGACCACCACGTCGATCTGCGCCATGGTTTCGGCAGCCTTGCGGCGCGCCGAGGTCATGTGGCCGGGAAACCATTGGATGGGCATGCGTGGTGCAGACGATCGATCGGAGGAATCCGTGATTATCGGCGCTCGCGCAGCGCCCGACCATGACCGTGGGGCCACGCCGGGCCGTCAACGGGGCGTTGCAAAGGCAGCGTGATCTCCACTTCCAGGCCGCCACCGTCCCGGTTGCGCGCGACGATGCGACCGCCATGCAGTTCGACCGCGCGTCGGGCGATGGCCAGTCCGAGGCCGAAGCCCGGCGTGGGATCGTTGCCGACACGATGGAACGGCTCGAACAGGTGATCCAGCTCCGCCTCCGGCACGCCCGGCCCCCGGTCGCTCACGGTCAGGATCGCCGCGCCATGGGCCGCCGTCACCGCCACCGTCACTGCGCTGCCTGGCGCACTGTAGCGGACCGCGTTGCGCACGACGTTCTCCAGCGCGCGCCGCAACAGCGCCGCCCGGCCGCGCAGGCGCAGTTCGCCTTCGCCGGTAAGGATCACATCGCGGCCGCCGGCGCGTGCTTCGAAACGGGCATCGTCGACCACGGCCGCCGCCAGATCGATCAGATCGACCTCGCTCTCCGGCGCATCCTCCGCCCCGGCGCGCAGGCGTGACAGGGTCAGCAGGCCGCCGACCAGTTCGTCCAGGCGCGCCGCCTCCCGTTCCACCCGCTCGAGCACGGCGGGCATGCGGGACGCGTCCTGCTCAGCCAGACCGATGGCCGCCTGCATGCGCGCCAGCGGCGATCGCAGTTCGTGCGACACATCGTGCAGCAGACGGCGCTGGGCATCGACCAGTTGTTGCAGGCGCTCCGCCATGGCATCGAAATCGCGGCCGAGATCGGCGATCTCGTCGCGCCGACCACCCATGCGGCTGCCGACACGTGTGTCCAGGCGTCCATCGGCCAGCGCCGCGAACGCCTGGCGCAAATGGCGCACCGGGCGCGTCAGGTACCAGGCCAGCAGCGCGCTGAACATCAGGCTGGCGAACAGTCCGAAGGTCAGCGGCACCCAGGCGGGCAGCGGTTCCGGGCGCGGGGGGCGGCCCCGCCCGGGACGGCTGTCCGCCGCCACGAACAGCAGATAACGGCGCCCGTCCGGCGCCATCACCAGGCGTGCCGGCGCGTCCTCGCCGCCGTCGCGGGCGAGTGCGCGTGCGCGGCGCAGTTCGCCGGGATCGACGGGCCGGCCGAGCAGGTCATGGCCAGCCTCATCGACGACATGGATCACCAGATGGCGCGGCCTGCGTCGCTCGGCCAGACGTTCACGCAGCGCGTCGACGCCACCGAACTGCAAGGTGGTGGCCATGGCCTGCATCACGACACGTCCGTGCATGCCACGTTCCGATTGCTCGTAACGCTCGCGCGCCTGCTCCGCCTGCCAGCGCGTGAACAGGCCGACCCCGACACCGACCAGCAGCAGCGCCAGCCAGAAGGCAACCAAAAACTTCCAGAACAGGCGACCCATGCTGCGGCTCAATCGGGCACGTACTGGTAGCCCATGCCGCGCACCGTCTGGATACGCGAACGCCCGTCCGGCAGATTGCCCAGCTTGTGCCGGATGCTGCTGATGTGCACATCGATGGCCCGGTCGAAACGCGCCAGCGGCCGCCCCAGGCCCTGCTCGGACAGCTCCGCCTTGCTGACCACACGGCCGGCATGACGAGCCAGCACCTCCAACAGATTGAATTCCGCGCTGGTGAGCGCCAGCGGCACACCGCGCAACGCGGCGCTGCGCCGGTCCGGCCACAGTGTCAACGGCGGCGCCTCGATCGGCGCGCCGCAAACATCCCCGGGCGCGGCTGCACGACTGCGGCGCAAAATGGCGCGCAGCCGCGCGACCAGCTCACGCGGCGTGCACGGCTTGGGCACATAGTCGTCGGCACCCAGTTCGAGGCCCACCACCCGGTCGATGTCGTCGCCGCGTGCGGTCAGCATCAGCACCGGCACCTCACTGGCCTGGCGGATGCGGCGCAAGGCGTCGATGCCGTTCAGCCGCGGCATCATCACATCGAGCACGATGATCGCGTAGTCACCGGTGAGCGCCGCCGTCACGCCCGATTCGCCATCATGCGCGACACCCACGCTGAAACCTTCGTGGCCGAGGTATTCCGCGAGCATCGCGGTCAGTTCGATGTCGTCATCCACCAGCAATACGCGCGCCATGGCCAGTCGTTCGATCGGAGTCGACGGGACATGATAGCCGGGGCTCGGCTGGCGGTTGCATGTGGTAACCGGCATTTACGCAACTTTACCGGGCCCTTACCCCGCTTTACGCGCGTCGCAGCCACACTGACACCGACAGAAGACGCTTGGCGTCGCTGTTGCTCACCGACGGTTCATCTTTACAAGGAGATCGACATGAACGCACGCACACTGAAGACCACGCTGATCGCCGCAAGCTTGGCGCTCGCCATCCCGCTGGCGGCGCAGGCGCGCCCGCCCATGGGGGACGGCTGGGGCAACTGCGACCGGCCGATGATGATGAAAAAGCACGGCGGCCCGGGCATGGGCGGCGATCACGGCTTGCGCGGCATCGATCTGAGCGAAGCGCAACGCGACCAGATCTTCAACCTGCGCCATGCACTGGCCCCGGCCATGCGCGAGCAGGCCAAGGTCGCACGCGAGGCACAGCGCCAGCTCGCCGAGCTGGTCCGCGCCGACAGCTTCGATGCCAACCGCGCCAGGGAACTGGCTGAAACCAAAGCGCGGGCGCACGCCGAGATGGCGCGACTGCGCGCCGAGAATCAGCACGCCGTGTTGCAGGTGCTGACCCCGGAACAGCGTCAGCAATGGCTGGAACGCGCCCGTCCCGGCCGGACGGGCGGTGACGACGCCGGCTGGCGCCCACGCCGGGGCTGAGCGGGTTCCGCGCCGCGGTCATGGGGCACGCCGGCGGCGTGCCCTTCAGACCGAGCGGTGGTCCGCCTGCAAATGCGTGGGGATACGCAGCCCGACGCGACTGACCACGCCCCCCTCCACTTCCCGGATCACGAACTCCAGGTTGCCGAGGCGATGGCGGTCGCCGACCACCGGCAGGCCATGCATGCGTTCGGCCAGAAACTGCGCCACGGTGCGGTCGGCGACATCGTCCGGCAGCGGCAGACCGTACTGCGCCGCCACGTCGGCCAGCAGCGCGTCGCCGCGTACGCTGAAGTCGCCGAAGAACAGGCGCTGCTCCAGGTAGGCCGGCGTGCGCGCCTTGGTCAGGATATCGCCCAGTTCGGCGCCGTCCGCCTCGCGCGCCAGCAGGTAGAGCCAATCCCCGGCGCGCAGCGGCCCGGCTTCGTCGGCAGACAGACTACGGCCGTCGCGCACCACCACCACCGGCCGGGCATCGCCGGGCAGGCGTATGTCGGTGCTGCTGCGCCCGATCACGTGCGCGCCCTCGGTGAGGCGGTAGCCCAGCAGCACGCGATCGTCGCGTGACGCGGCACCGAGTTCGAAGCGTTGTTCCGCCTGCGCGCGCGGCGGCACCTGCAGCCGCAGGCGCCGCGCCAGCGGCGCGATGGTCCAGCCCTGCAGGGTCAGCGAGATCAGGACCACGAAGAACGCCACGTCGAGGATCAATGTCGCCTCGTCGATGCCGGCAAGCAGCGGGAACAGCGCCAGGATGATGGGCACCGCGCCGCGCAGGCCGACCCAGGCGATGAACACCTGCTCACGCCACGGAAACCTGAACGGCCACAGGCACAGGACCACGGCGACCGGCCGGGCGACGAACATCAGCATCAACGCAATGGCCAGGGCCGGCAGCGCGTGCTCGACCAGATGACTGGGCGTGGCCAGCAGCCCCAGCATCAGAAACATGCCGATTTGCGCCAGCCAGGCCAGACCGTTGTGCACCTGCAGGATGTTGCGCGATTCGCGCGGGCGGTGATTGCCGAACACCACGCCAGCCAGGTAGATCGCCAGGAAGCCGCTGCCGCCCAGTACCGCAGTCAGCGCATACAGCGCCAGACCGCCGGCCAGCACCAGCATGGGATACATACCGGCCTCCAGGCGTAGCCGGTTGGTCAGCAGCACCAGCAGCCGACCGCCGCCGATGCCCGCGGCCAGCCCCAGCCCCATCTGCAACGCGAACAGCCCCAGCGTCTCCCAGCCCGGCAGCGCGCGGCCGGCCAACACCAGCTCCAGCAAGGCGATGGTGAGAAAGATCGCCATCGGGTCATTGCTGCCGGACTCGATCTCCAGGGTCGCCGACACCCGCTGTTTCAGGGTCAGGCCCTTGGCATGCAGCAACGCGAACACCGCGGCGGCATCGGTGGAGCCGACCACGGCCCCCACCAGCATGCCGGTGAGCAGATCGAAATCCAGTATCCAGGCGGCGAACAGACCGGTGATCACGCAGGTGATCAATACCCCCAGCGTGGCCAACAGGAAGGCCGGGCGCAGTCCGGCGCGAAAGGTTTCGGCGCGCGTGTTGAGGCCGCCATCGAGCAGGATCACCGCCAGCGCCACACTGCCCACCGTGTAGGCGATGCCGGCGTCGCTGAACTGGATGCCGCCCGGCCCGTCCTCGCCGGCCAGCATGCCCACGGCCAGGAACACCAGCAGCAGCGGCATGCCGATGCGGTAAGACAGGGCGCTGGCGATGATGGCCAGCAACAGCAGCGCGGCGCCGGCGAGGACCAGTTGATCGATGCTGCTCATGTCGGCAACGCCGGTACGCGTTTCCGCTCAAGGCCGCCGCCGGCCTGCCCTAGGGCGGACACCGGCACGTCACGCCCCGTCGCCCACGCCGTCCAGGCCGGTGACCAACACATCGCAATCGGAATACGCCAGCAGATGCTTGGTCACGCTGCCCAGCAGCATCTCTTCCAGCGCGGACTGGCCGTGCTTGCCGATGACGATGAGGTCGGCGCCCAACTCCTGTTCCTTCTCCAGGATGCGCAGGTTGGCCGGACCATGCGCCACCTCGCGCGTGAGCCGTTCCGGCGGCACGTCGACACTGGCGCACAGCGCATCCAATGAAGTCAATGCCTCCTGCTTGGCGCGCAGGCGATAACGCTCGATGACCTCCTCGGCGACACCGGCGAACTGCAGCTTGCCCTCGTAGTCGACCTCGAACGCATGCAGCACGGTGATCTCCGCCGCCGGCGCGATGACATGTGCCGCGTGCACCGCCGGCGCCGAATGCGCGGAGAAATCCACCGGCACCAGCACGCGCCGATAGGTATCACGTGGGCGCTGCTTGACCGCCAGCACGGGCCGCCGCAGTTTGCGCAGAACCCGCTCCGTGGTGCTGCCGAGCAGGAACTCGCGCACGAAGTTGGCGCCGCGTGCACCCATCACCAGCAGATCGGCCGCCGTGGCCTCCAGCGCGGCGGGAATCTCCTGTACCGCACGGCCACGCGCGAGTAGCGTCGCCACCGGGCCCCGCGCCCTTGCGGCGAGTTGGCCCGCCAGTGCCGCCAGATCCGCTTCCGCTGCTTGTTCCAGGCGCGCGCTCACCGCTTCGCCGTCGCTGCCGAGCAGGCCACGCAGATGCTCCAACGCCGAGCGGTTGAGCACATGCAGCAAAGTCAGGGCGACGCCGGCCTCCCCGGCCAGCCAGGCCGCACGCTCCAACGCGTGACGGGCGGGGCCGGAAAAATCGGTGGCGGCCAGCAGGTGGCGTGGCGGGTTCATGACGTCTCCTTTTCGCGCTCCAGTTCGGCGCTGGCGATGCGCGCGGCGAGATCGAGCGCGGCGAAATCGGCCGCATCGGTGTAGGGATAGAGCAGATGCACATGATCACCGACGCGCAGGGCGCGCGCTTCACCCTGTTCGTGCGTCACCACCGCAACCTGGCCGCGATAGCCGCGCTGTTCGAGCGCATCGAGCAGCGCGCGGTTGGTCTGGGTATCCGGCACCGTGCTGACGATCCACGGTACCTGATCCAGCGGCAGCGTGTCGATGAAGTCGGGTGACTCGCCATCGCCGTACAACACCGTCAGGCCGTGTCGGCGCATGGCGCGCACCACCTCCGGATCGAAATCGACGCCCAGCACATCAATGCCGCTTTCCGTCAGCTTGTGCGCCAGCCGACTGCCGTAGCGACCGAGACCGATGACCACCGCGTCGGCGTGATCGTGACGATGCTTCTCGCGTTCCACCGCCAGCTCGCGGAACGGTCGCTTGCGTTCGAACGGGCCGAGCCAGGGCGCCAGGCGTTCATACAGGGGCTGGGAATACAGGATCATGTAGGTCGACAGCGTGATGGTGATCAGGCCGACCAGGGTCGTCAGCCCCAGCGCTTCCATGCCCACATGCCCCAGCGAAATGCCCATGGCGACGAAGATGATGGAAAACTCGCTGATCTGCGCCACCGTCAGACCGGCCAGAAAACCGGTGCGCTTGCGGTAGCCCATGTAACCCATGATAGCCATGACGATAAGCGGATTGCCGATCAGCACGAACAGTGCCAGCACGATGGACGGTACGACCTCGCCGCCCAACGTGGAGAAATCCAGCTTGGCGCCCAGGTCGATGAAGAAGAACAGCAACAGGAAATCGCGCAGGCTGGCCAGGCGCGCGCTGATCATTTCGCGATAGGCGGTGGAGGCGAGCGAGAAGCCGGCGAGAAAGGCCCCCGCCTCCTTGGAAAACCCCATGTACTCACCCAGCGCCGCCAGCGCGGTGCCCCAGGCGATGGCGAAGATCAGCAACAACTCCTGGGAGCGCGCCAGCGTATCGACCACGCGCGGCAGCACGTAGCGCATCAGCACGAAGATCAGCGCCGCCGCGCCGGCGATGCGTCCGAGCAGGTCCAGCGCGACCTGTGCGACTGCTGCGTCATCGGCGCCGCGCATCGCGCTCATGGCCATCATCGCCACCACCACGGCGATGTCTTGCACGATCAGGAAGCCGACGGCGATACGCCCGTGCAAAGAATCGAGCTCGCGCTTGTCGGACAACAGCTTGACGATGATGATGGTGCTGGAGAAGGTCAGTGCCACGGCGATGTACAGCGCCGTCAGCCAGTCCTTGCCCAGTGCCAGCGTGAGGATGAAGCCGAACAGGATGGTGAAGGCCAGTTGCCCCAGACCGGTGGCCAACGCTACCGGGCCGATGTGCCGCACATGGTGCAGGTCCAGCTTCAACCCGACCACGAACAACAGCACCGTCA